>CAYNLK010000017.1:0-27795 GCA_964398055.1 uncultured Caldilineaceae bacterium | reverse complement strand
ACTCGATGAGTCGATCGGGGTGCTGGCTAAGCAGATCAGCCTGTTCTTGACCGGCTCAAATCGCTCTGACAGCGCCACAGCGGCGGCAGAATCTGACGAAAGCAATCCCTACCCCGGTAGTATCTTGGTTTCGGCTGAAGATATCCGCCAGTTTGAACTGGCCGAGGATCATGTCCTGCTGACATGCCAGGATGGTTACCTGGCCGTACCGATTGAAGAGGTGGTCAAGCGGGACCTACGCATGAGCGGCGGCCGAGCAACAAATTATGCCCGCACGGAATGTTTTTTCTCAGTGGCCCACGCCCTGGGTGAAGGACCGGCGGAGGATTGGCTGCCGGAAGAGGAAGCCCGACTGATCCTGCTGAATCGATTGGAGCGGGAGTTGAGCGAGCAGTACCGCCAGTTGGGCGCCTTCAGCCTGGCCGAGGCGTTACGGCAATATTTCAGCCCCGACCTGGCGGCCGGTTTTGTAACCGGCCAGCCGGACGAGGAATTGGGGCGAGTCCGGGAGTGGCTGATCTACACCCGCCGGGCCAAAGGGCTGAAAAATCCGGCCGGTTTCCTCCGCTCCCGGCTGGAAAGCGGCGAGTTGCCGCCAGATTCGATTGATTCCACCAATAGCTCAGACTGAGCTTTAGAAAGTATCTATAGGGCAAAATGAGCTTTACTTGACATAATCTATAGCTCAAATTGAATCATTATTATTGACCTACAGTTCAAATTGAACTTAATATTTTATAGCGCTCAAAATGAGCTAGTAAACAACAAATACATTATGTATAGTACATTGATCTTCCACATTACTGAGTCAGCAACAACAATACCCTTCTGCTGATGTTGATGTAATCTCAAACTCCTCAAGATTCTACAAAAATCAAAAACTCAAAAACATATAGGCCTGTTGCTGAAAAATCAATAAGGACGCGATTAAAACTGCACCTGAAGGGTACGCCGTGATATCCGCCTACGTGGACAAAAGAAGCCGTCCACGTAGGTGGACGACTGGCTTTAGCCCTGAAGGAGCGATCTCAATCGCTTATTTGAAAAGTATTGGTTTTAGGTTAGAAGTAAGTAAGGACGTTCGACTAATTGCCCCACTCGCTGTAAGAAACGCGCCGCCGGCCCCCCATCCACTAATCGATGGTCAAAGGTCAAACTCAACCAGACCATATGCCGCCCCATAATTTCATCACCGCTCATGACCGGCTGTTTTTTGATGCGCCCCACGCCCAGGATGGCGCACTCCGGCAGATTGATGAGCGGCGTGAAGGCGTCAATTCCGAACATGCCCAGGTTGGTGAGGGTAAAGGTGCCGCCGCGCAACTCGTCGGGAGTGCATTGCCCACTTTGGGCCCGCTTGACCAGGGCCTGGGTCTCTGCGGCGAGTTGGTGCAGCCCTTTACGGTCCACATCCCGGACTACCGGCGCCAGCAAGCCTCGCTCTGTGTCTGTGGCCAAACCGATATTGATTCGTCGCCACACCTTGATGACCTCCCCCTCAATCGAGGCATTGAGTCGGGGATGATCTCGCAGCGCCCGGGCCAGGATATAGAGGAACAGATCGTTGTAGGAGAGTGGGGATCCCTCTTGAATCAACTGCCGGCGCAACTCAACCAAAGCCGTGGCGTCGACCTCGGTAGTGAGGGTGACCGGGGCGGTGGTCGAGGCGCTTTGCGCCATACGCTCGGCAATGACGGCCCGGATGCTGCGCAGGGGAATGATTTCAACTGTGTCGGCCTCATCCGGCCCGGATTCAGTCACGGCGGCGGCCGGTTCAGCCGCGGCCACAATCCGGCTGATGTCTTCGCTCACGATCCGGCCGCCCAGCCCGCTGCCGGTCAGGTTACGCCAATCCAGCCCGGACTCTTCGGCCATGCGACGAGCGACCGGGGTGATGGCCGGGGTTGGCTGCTGCTCCAAATAGGCCCGTACGTCTCGCTCGACAATGGCCCCTTCCGGGCCGGTGGCTTGAAGTTCAGTGAGCGGAACTTGGTGCGCCTCGGCCAGCCGGCGCGCCCGCGGCGAGATAAAGAGTCGGCTGCGCCGGCCCTTATCGTCCTTTTGCCCGGTCGCACCAGCCACATCAGGCGGCGTGACCGGCTCGGGAACAGGCGGAGTTTGAGCCGCAGCGATAACCTCGGCCGGCGCGGTTATCAGGGCAATGGCGCTGAGCACCTGGACTTGATCGCCGGGTTGGGCGGCGACCCGTCGCAGTAGACCGCTGGCCGGCGCTTCTACATCCAGCGTGGCTTTGTCGGTTTCGATGGCGAACAGCATGTCGCCCTGGGCCACCAACTCGCCTTCTTTTTTGTACCAGGTGACCAGCGTCACCGTGTCAACCGTCTGCCCCAAAGGGGGAACCAGCACTTCCGTCGCCATAATTTCCTCCCTTTAGAACAGTGATTTAACAGCTTCGACCAGCCGCGCCACGCTCGGTACGTAAAACTGTTCCATAACCGGAGCAAAGGGAGGCGGCGTATCCGGGGCCGACACCCGCTTGATGGGCGCGTCGAGCCAGTAGAAAGCTTCCTCGGCCACGATGGCGGCGATGTCGCCGGCCCAACCGCCGGTCAGGTTGTCTTCTTCCACCACCACCAACCGGCCTGTCTTGCGCACCGATTCCAGGATCAATGCTTTATCCAGCGGCACCAGCGTGCGCGGGTCGATCACCTCGGCCTCGATGCCTTCTTTGGCCAGCTCTTCAGCCGCGGCCAATGCCCGGTAGACCGTCAGGAGCTTGCCGACAATGGTCACATCCCGTCCGGCGCGGCGGATAATACCCTGGCCAATGGGTACCAGGTACTCCTCGTCGGGCACTTCACTAACGGCGCTGATAGTCCCTTCCTCTTTGCGAGGCCCTTTGCTGCCGTACAGCAGCTTGTGTTCGAACATAATCACCGGATTGTCATCCCTGACTGCGCTCTTGAGCAGCCCTTTGGCGTCATAAGCGGTCGAAGGCGCTACCACTTTGAGGCCGGGGATATGGGTAAAGAAGGCTTCCAGGCTCTGGGCGTGCTGCGATCCTCGCCGGGTGGCTCCCACCGGGGCGCGCATAACCAGCGGCACTTTGATGGTTCCACCCGACATATAGGTCATTTTGGCGGCCTGGTTGGCCAGTTGATCCATCGCCAGGAACAGGAAATCGCCATACTGAACATCGGCGATGGGCCGCAGCCCGCCAATCGCGGCGCCAACGGCGACCCCGGTCAGGCCAAGTTCTGAGATGGGCGTGTCGAGGATGCGGTCGGGGCCGAATTCATCAGACAGCCCCAGAGTTACGGTGAAGGCGCCGCCCCAGCCTCCTTTAACGCCAATATCTTCCCCAATGCAGAATACCCGCGGGTCACGTTGCATTTCCTCGCGGATGGCCTGGCGCAACGCTTCTACAATCGTCATCTGGGCCATGTTACACCTCCCCTGCCTGCTCGTGGGCGTAGAAAACGTGTTTTAAAGTATCGGCCGGTTCCGGGTAGGGACTCTCCTCGGCGAATATGACCGAGGCTTCAATGGCCTGCATCACCTCGGTTTCTATGGCCGCCAGCGTTTCGCCGGTGGCCAGGCCCAGCTCCTTAAGCCGCCGGGCCAGGCGGGGAATCGGATCCCTGGCCTGCCAGGCAGCTTCTTCCTCTTTAGAGCGGTAATTGCGGGGATCGCTGCGGGAATGGCCGACCAGGCGATAGGTTTTGCACTCGAGCAGGGTGGGGCCGTCGCCCCGCCTGGCTCGCTCTACGGCCTCGCCGGCCGCCTCATAGACGGCTTCCACGTCCATCCCATCAACCACCACGCCGGGGATGCCATAAGCCGCCGCCCGGTCGGCCACATTTTCAACTTTGAAGACGCTTGAAAATGAGGTGGAGGCCCCGTACAGGTTGTTCTCACAGACGTAAATGACCGGCAGAGACCAGATGGCGGCCATATTGACGCCTTCGTGGAACGCGCCTTCGTTGGCGGCCCCCTCGCCAAAGAAAGCGACGGCCACCTGGTCCGTGCCCAGTTGTTTGGCCGCCAGGGCCAACCCGGCGGCGATCGGAATGTTGCCGCCTACGATGGCAATCGCCGGCAAAGCCCCCACGGCCATATCACCGACATGCATCGAGCCGCCCTTGGCCTGACAACAGCCGGTCCGCTTGGCATAGAGTTCGGCCATAATCGAATTGAGCGAGACACCTTTGGCGATGGCGTGACCGTGCGGCCGGTGGGTGGACAGCATATAATCCGCCGGGCTGAGATGGGCGCACACCCCGGCGGCCACGGCCTCCTGGCCAATGTACAGGTGCAGTGTAGACGGAATCCGGCCCTGCATAAAGAGATAATTGCACTTCTCTTCAAACTGGCGGATGGTTAACATAGTACGATACATATCCAGCAATGGTGGTTCAGAATGATCCATAGTGGTTTACCCTCATTAAAGATTTTAGGTTCAAGTGGATTTCAGGGCGGACAACGTAAAACGTGAAACGTATGCGTAAATTTACGTTCTACAGATTTGACCTCGTTACCCCCTGAAATCCAAAAGAGCCGGATTTTAACATTTATGCCTGGCCGGCGCTGCCGAACAGATGCATGAATTCGGCCACAGCTTGTTGCATAGCCAGCCGGCCCAGGCTCAGTACATCGGCATTCAGGCCGGAGCCGATCACTTCGTACGGATTGTAATCGTCGCCAACCTGGATGCAAGCCCGGCGCATGGTTTCAAAATAAACCTGCTTGAGCCGGCTGCTAACGTTGATCTTGCGGATGCCCAGCCGGACCGCCGCGGCCAGGTCGGCCCGGTCAACGGATGTGGCCCCGTGCAGCACCAACGGTACGGCGAGCGCCTGCCGTAATTCGGCCAGCCGGTCCAGATGCAGGCGCACCGCTTTTCGCCCGTGCAGATGGGACTGGCCAATATTGATGGCAAAGGCATCGACGCCGGTTTGTTCTACAAAGGCGCAAGCAACGGCAGGATCAGTCAGGCCGGGATCGGCCGGCAGCTCTGCCAGGCGACCGGCCACACCGGCCAGGGCAGCGGCTTCGCCTTCAACCGCCACGCCGGCCCGGTGGGCTTTGTCAACCACCTGGCTAACCTGTTCGATCAATGTGGCCGGGTCGAGGTCGTCATTGGAGTACATCACCAGGTTGTATCCCAGCTCAATGGCGGCCATAACCTGCTCAAAATAAGGCGACTCGTTGAAGAGCAGACAAGTCGGCACCGTAAGCTGGTGAGCCACAGCCGTAGCCAGGGCGACGTAGGCTGGCGGCGGATCGTGAACAATCCGCTCAGGGTGGGGCAGGTAGATACCGCTGAAGCCCAAAATCACCGGAGAACGGTTAGCTTCGGCCGCATCGGCAATCGCCAGCAGTGATTCCAGATTCCAGCTTTCAAAATAGCCAACTGCGAATTGGCCGTGCTCGGCCCGCTCCATCAACTCAGTAAAGGATACCAAAGTCATCAGAGCAAGTCTCCTACTTTTAAACCCAAGCGGCGGCAAAGTTGGGTCATCATCTGTTCGTCGTCATCGGCATATTTCACCCGGCGCAGATACAAGGCATCTTTCCCGGCGGCGATGGTGCAGCCGATCCGGCCTATTTTGAGCAGCGTTCCGGGCGCAACCCCATCGACTCGACCGATGACGCGCCCATCCAAAAAGAAAACTCGCCGGCCGGCGATGTCGTAAAAACAGCGGCCGGGCGTGGTTTGAATCCACCGGCGCAACTGCTCGGCGTCCCATGACCAGTTGAGCCGAAAATCATCGTCCCGGACTGTTGAGAAGTAAGACGCGCCCGTCGCCGGCTGGGGCGTCGGGCGTAGCCGGCCTTGTCCGGCATCTTTGATCAGGCGCGGGATCAGGGTCACGCTCTTGGTCATAATCCGGTTGTACAGGCTGGTAACGGTATCATCCCGGCGGGTGCGCAACCGAACCTGATAGAGGATGTCACCTGTATCAAGATTAGGGTCCATCACGTGCACGGTGAGACCGGCCCACCGCTCACCGTGGCGCAAAGCCCAAAAGACGGGATGTTTGCCCCGGTAGGCCGGCAGCAGCGAGGCGTGAAAATTGGCCGCCAGAATCTTCGGCGCCTGCAAGATGGCCGGTTTTAGCAGAAAGAGATAACCCACGGCGACCATCAAATCGGGCGAGAGGGCGTGCACAATCTCTACAAATTCCGGCAGGTTGGGGCTGGCCGGCTCAAAAACGGGCAGGCCGCGGGCGCGGGCGACGCCGGCAAAGCCGGGATAGTCGCCGCTGTCGGGGTTGGTTGAGCTCCGTTTTGCGGGCGGCACATCGACCACACCGACCACAATGGCCGGGGTCTGGCTGAGGGCCTGAAAATGAAGATTACTGAACGTGCTGTTGGAGTTACCCAGAAACAGAACCTTCAATGTCAAAAGCTCCGGCGGTGAGCGCAATCTACTTGGAAAAATGGAGGGCCTTGAACGAGGCCGCCCGTTCCACTAACGGCTGCTCGATAGCCATTCGCTCGATGCTGGAGCCGAGCTGCACGCCGTGGCAGTCCGTGTGGTCAAGCATATATTGAGCGTCTTCGGGATTGACCAGCGAGGCGCCATGCGCCAGTAGAATTACATCCGGCTTTATCTTTTTGGCCAGCTCGTAGTGGGCCTGGCTCCGTTCGGCCATCTCTTGCAGCGGGCGACCCTCGGTGTAGCCGGTTGAGCCGCCGCGGGTGATGCCAGCGTGAAAGATAAAGATATCCGGGGCGGCCTCCGACATCAGCCACTCGGCATCTATCTCATTGAAGGCATAGCCAATGGTCAACAGGTCCAGGTCGCGGGCTATGTTCAGCATGTTGATCTCGTGCTGGTAGCCTAAGCCGGTCTTTTCCAGCGTTTTGCGGAATTCGCCATCAAACCAGGCCACGGTGGGAAAATTGTGAACGCCTGAAAAGCCAATGCGGCGGCAATCTTCCAGAAAAAGCCGCATATCCCGCAGCACATCGACGCCGTTCAAACCGGCTACCACGGGCGTCGCTTTGACCTGCGGCAGCACTTCCTGCCGGCCAATCCGGTAGACCATCTCATTGGCGTCGGCCATCGGCAGCATCCCGGCCAGCGAGCCATAGCCTTGCATGCGGAAATAGCCGGTATTATAAACCCCCAAAATATCGACGCCGCCCTGCTCGATGAATTTAGCGGCGATGCCGTTGCCGGCGCCGGTCATCACCAAGGGCTTGCCCCGTTCGATCTCGGCTCTAAGCCGGTTCAGAAATTCCTGGCGACTGTATCGTTTAGCCATCTATGCACCTCTCCGTTTTTCGATCAGGGAAATCAGCAACTCGACCGCTTCGGCGGCAAAGGCGGGGTCTTCGATGTGGGTGTCGCGCTCGATCACCCGGAAATTGGCCGGCAGGTTAGCCTTCAACTCGGTTACAAAGGCGGTGTCAGCCTCCGGGTCATAAAAACCTTTGCCTTTGACCGCGTAACTGTCGTAGCCTGCTGTGGGGATCATAAAGATGGCCTCATCGGTAGTATGTTGCAGCCGGCGGGCGATCTCCCGGCCTACGGCGGCCATCTCCGATTTGTTCAGCCGCAGGTCGGTGATTTGCGGACTGTGGCGAATCAGGGTGCGATCCCGGTACTTTTCCGGAACCGTCTCCGGCTCATTGAAGACGAGCACCTCCAGCGCCCCCGGGCAGACGACTTGCGGCAGGCCCAGTTTACCGGCCGTGGTCAGCCGCTCCGGGCCGCCGGCCAGCAGGGCGTGGTACATTTCATTCGATACCTCGATGGTGGAGTAATCCAGCACGGCCCCGATGATGCCCTCTTTCATCATTTGTTCCATCGCCCGGCCGCCGGGTCCAATGGCGTGGAAAACGATGGTTTCATAGCCGGCCGCCTCCAGGAGTTCGATAGCCTTCATCGCGCCCTGGGTGGTGATGCCGACGGTGGTAACCGCCACGAGCGGCTTATCGCCTTGCTCCAGGGTTACCTCCACTTGAGCCATGCCGCAGACCGCCCCGGCCGCATTGGCCAGAATCTTGCGGGTAACCGGATTAAGGCCGAGAATATCGGTTACCGAGAACATCATAGTGATATCTTTGATGTCTACCCAGGGGCCGACATTGCCCGAAGCCATCGTGGAGACCATAACTTTGGGGAAACCGTAGGGCAAGGCCCGCATCACTTTGGTCGCCAGCGTAGTGCCCTGCGTGCCGCCCATCGCCACAATTCCGTGAATTTTGCCGTCGGCGGCCAGGCCGGTCACAAGTTTGGTGGCGCCATCGGCCATAAGAGGCGCAGCGACCTCACGGTCGGGGTTCCGCAATAGCTGCGCCAACGGGACGCCTCCAGCTTCGGCTACTGCTTCCCGGGTAATATCGGCGGTTGTGGCCGGGACGCCGACAACGCCAACATCGACCACCAGAGCTTTGTCACCCAGCTTTTGAATCTGCTCGCGGAGATACTGGGCTTCAAGGCCCTTGGTATCCAGGGTTGCCAGAACAACAATGGTCTTATTACTCATACTGCGTGGCCTCCTTTCTATTCGACCAACTTAAGTCAATTTTATTTAACTTGCAGCAATTGTGTGGCGGTCACGTGGTCCGTTACCAAGACGTCCACCAATTTACCCCGCAGCGCCGCCTTAATGGCCTTGAATTTGGCCAACCCGCCGGCCACGCCGACAACCAGGCTGATTGACCGAATCTGATCGATATCCAGGCCAATAACCCGGTCATCCAGATCACAGGCGAATTTCTGGCCGCGGTCGTCAAAATAGCGCAAATTCAAATCCCCCACCACGCCTTGTTCCATAAGGGCGGCCAATTCGGGCCAGGTGACAATATTGCCTTCGCGCACCAGGATCGAGTCTGGCCGGGGGGCGCCAATGCCCGTAAACATCATCGTGGCGGCGCAAGCTTGCTCTAAAACCTGGCTGACGTGGGGATCTTGGTAAAAGGCAGCGCGGGTGGCGCGGCTGCCCGCTGCGCCGGGCGCCGGCAGCAGAATAGCCTGACCATTCAAGGCTCTGGCCAGGCGCCGGGTCAGGTCCGAAGCATGAGTGTCGTTGTTGGGGTCGCCCAGGCTGCCCAAGCCCTGGATCACGGTAACGCCGGTCAGTTCCTCGCGGCGGCGGTTGGCGGCCACCGCATTGACCATCCCCAACAGCGACCCACCCCAACTCATCACGATGGTGTCATTCGATTCCACCACTCGCAAAAGATACTCGGCCGCGCCGGCGCCTACCTCGCGGGCAACAACGAGCTGGTCATCGTAGGCCGTCGTTTCAACAATGATGGCTTCTTGCAGCTCAAATCGCTCTTCCAGGGCCTTTTCTTCTTCGGCAAAAGTACCCATAATGGGGTTGACATTGATTTGAACAATACCGTCGGCGCGGGCCTGGCTCAATAAACGCTGCACTTTTTGGCGTGACAGCCGCAGACGCTGGCCGATGTCGGCCTGGGTTAGCTCCTGCTCATAATATAAGCGAGCTACTTTTACCAGCAGCCGGGCGTGATCACTCATCGTCGGGGGGCAAACTCTACGCTGCGGTCAATTGCGACCGCATTTGAGCAAATGCTCACTTAATAATATTTGCTCATTATAGCACCATGAAAAACGTTTGTCAAAGAACTTGTTTAGGGGGTGTGTCCGACATTTTAGGCGGACCGGGGGGTGTGGGGGGTGACCCCCCAATTCCCCCCGGTGCTTTCCAAAAATTTTGGACGCACCCGTTTAGGGAGCGGCGCTTTCAACTGATGCGACCTGGAATTTTGCCGAAGCGCCGGTCATCTTATCCACCCAAGATTCTGAAGCCCAACTTTAAACTGAATTTAAGATTCCTTTGAACCAACTTTAAAGCTAAACGAATTTGATGGTGATATTATGCCTTTACAAGGCTAATCCGAACGATATTTGGATCAACGTTCATTGTTTGGGAATATATTCAAAAAATAGAAAATAGAGGTTCCGATGAAAAAAATATTTGCTTTTCAACTTGCCATCGTTCTTTTTCTCCTGCCGGCGCTGACCGGATGTGGTTTGCTGGCCGCGCCAGCTCAATCGATTTTGTTTGACCAATTGGCCAGTAATCTACCCCCGGCTATTCAGGTATTGACTGCGCCGGCATCGCCATCAGCCGCAGGCCCGGCTCTGTCTCAAAATGAAACTTTGGCCGCGATTGAGACCGCCCTGGCCGATATTTATGACCGGGTCAATCCCTCGGTCGTCAGCATTCGGGTAGCTCAAAAGACTAGCCAAACAGAACTCCCGACTTTGCCGGACCTCCCTGGCTTTCGCTTCTTTGGCCAGCCCGGCTGGCCCGGGTTTCCGCAGCAAGAGCAACCTCAGCAACCTGAGCCAAAGAATTTCTACCGCTACGGCGCCGGTTCCGGTTTTGTTTGGGACAAAGAAGGGCATATCGTTACCAATAACCACGTGGTCGAAGATGCCGACAAAATCACCGTTTCTTTTGCCGATGGGACGACGGCTACGGCCACTGTTGTGGGCGCTGATCCGGATAGCGACCTGGCCGTGATCAAAGTCGACTTGCCGGCAACTCAGTTGCAACAATTGCAGCTGGTGGCTATAGGGGATTCCAATCAGCTTAAGGTCGGCCAATTAGCGGTGGCCATTGGCAATCCTTTTGGCCTGGAGAATACGATGACGGTGGGGTTTGTCAGCGCCCTGGGTCGAGTGTTGCCGGTCAACTCAGATCAGGGAGAAAGCATCCTGGCAGCGCCGAGACCAAGCTTTACTATTCCTGATATCATCCAGACCGACGCGCCGATCAATCCGGGTAACTCCGGTGGGGTATTGGTGAATGATCAGGGCCAGGTGATTGGGGTGACGGCGGCGATTGAGTCGCCGGTGCGAGCCTCGGCCGGGATAGGCTTTGCTATCCCCTCGGCAATTGTGCAAAAGGTTGTGCCGGCCCTGATCAAGGATGGTTATTACCAACACACCTGGCTAGGGCTAAGCGGGGTGAGCCTGAACCCAGAGCTGGCCCAGGCGATGGATCTGCCAGCCGACCAGCGAGGCGCCCTGGTTGTGGACGTGACGCCGGATAGCCCCGCCGATAAAGCCGGCCTGCAGGGCAGCGACCGCCAGGTTAAAATTGATGATCAAGAGGTCCGGGTTGGCGGCGATGTGATCGTGGCCATTGACGGGCAGCCGGTCAAAGAGTTTGACGATCTGGTCTCCTACCTGGCCCAGGCCACCGACGTCAATCAGCAGGTGACGCTGAACATCCTGCGCCGGGGTCAGGAAGAAACGGTCAAGGCAACGCTGGCGGCCCGGCCCAGCGTCGAGTCAGCAGCCAAGCAGCCGGAGCAGGTTGCCGGTAACGGCCCACGATTGGGAATCAAGGGGGTTACCCTGACGCCGGAACTGGCTCAGGCGATGGGCTTGCCGGCCGACCAGCAGGGCGTCCTGGTGCAACGGATCGAGGTTGGGAGTCCAGCCGACCAGGCTGACCTGAACGGCAGCTTTAAATCCACCCTGATCAACGGCCAGGAGGTCCCGATTGGCGGGGATATCATTACCGCCGTGGATGACCAGCCGGTTACGAAAATGGAGGATTTGCAGCGGTACATCCGGCAGGCCAAAGTCGATCAGGTGGTCAAGCTGACCGTGCTGCGCGACGGCCAACAGATGACCATTCCGGTTACACTACAAGGAATCGGCTGAACTGACCTCGTGAGCCGGGCTTTAGGCCGGCCAAACGCCAAATTTTATTGCAGCGGCTTTAGGATTTCTCGTTGTCGCTCGAAATGACATGCCTGAGTGGTAACATTGAATCGAAAAACAGGGTGGCAGCCTGTCCTGCCGCCCTATTTTTCGGTTGGAATGAGCCGGGTCATTAGTTTAAGATTTCTTTAAGAATGATTTAAGTCCAGCTTAAAGACGGTCTTGTGAGGGCATGATATGCTACAGGCAGCCAAATTTGGTGGCAACAAGTAGACCATTTTAGCTAATAATAACCGAAGGAGGACCTAAACTATGCGACGAATTTTAATCATTCCCTTTTTCCTAATGTTGGTCGGGTTGGTTGCTTCGCCAGCCCTGGCCCAAGGCCCCGCCGACGATCCCCCCCAGTTGGCGGCAGTAACCCAGGGGGTGACCCTCTTTACCCAGTATCCGGCTCAGGAAGCCGCCATCGGGGAAAACATCACCCTTAGTCTGATTCTGCGGACCGGTTCAAGCCCGCAAACGGTCAAACTCGATTTGCAGGATTTGCCTACCGGTTGGAACGCTTTATTCAAGGGCGGGGGCCGGGTAGTGGAGGCCGCTTATGTTGAGCCGGAGAACGACACCAAAGTAGACCTGCGCCTCGATCCGCCCAAAGATGTGGCTGCCGGCACTTATAATTTCACGGTCATTGCCCGTGGTCAAAACGGCCAGGAGTCCAAACTACCCATCGAGTTGACCATGACCGAAAAACTTCCCCCTAGCCTCGATCTCAGCGCGGAACTGCCTACCCTGAGAGGCGCGCCGGACAGCACCTTCCGCTACAATGTTTCGCTCAAAAACGAAGGCGACAGCGATTTGTCGGTCAACCTGGTGGCTGAGGCGCCGCCAGGATTTCTGGTCAATTTCAAGCTGACCGGGCAGGATGTGACCAGTATCCCGCTCGCCGCCAATGAGACCAAACGGCTTAGCGTCGAAGTCAAAGCTTTTCCAGACATGCCCGCCGGAGCGTATCCGATCAAAGTGCAGGCCCAGGGGGGTGAAGTTCAGGCCGCCATCGACCTGACCGCCGAACTGACCGGGCAGCAGAATTTGACGGTGACCGCGCCGGATGGGCGGCTCTCCGGCCAGGCTTATGTGGGGCAGGTAACCCCGCTCAAATTGATGATTCAAAATACCGGTAGCGCCGCGGCCCACAATGTTGAGTTGAGCGCCAGCCAACCGGCCGGCTGGAAAGTTGAATTCGAGCCAAAGCAGTTGCTCGAAGTACCGGCCGGGCAGCAAGTTGAAGTAACCGCCAACATCCGCCCGGCGGATCAGGCCATTGCCGGGGATTATGTGGTCACTGTCCGGGCCAAACCGGAAGATGGTCCGGCCAAACCGGCTGATTTCCGCATTACTGTGTTGACCTCGACGATGTGGGGGATGGTGGGGATCGGCCTGATTGCGGTGGCGGTCGTGGTGGTTGGGCTGGCGGTCATGCGTTTTGGTCGCCGGTAATTGGTGATGATTGAGCTAAGAGTGCGGCGGCGTCATCAATGGCGATGCCGGTTAAGCCGCACTCAGGGATGAAAATGCAGTGAGGTGAACTATGAGCGAAGTCGTCCTGGAAGCGCGCGGTTTGACCAAACATTACGGCAAATTTGTGGCGGTTGACAACCTGAACTTGACGATTCGCCGGGGCGAGGTCTTTGGCTTGCTTGGACCCAACGGCGCCGGGAAAACAACCTCGATTCTGATGTTTCTGGGGCTTACCGAACCGACCGCCGGTACGGTGCGGGTGTTGGGGCTTGACCCCGCCCGCCAACCGCTCAAGGTCAAGGCTCAGGTCGGCTACCTGCCGGACCAGGTGGGCTTCTATGATGGGCTGACGGCCCGGGAAAACCTGAGCTATATCGCCAAGTTGAACGGTTTGCGCCGGGAGGAAGCCAACCGGCGGATCGAGCGGGTGTTGGCCCAGGTTGGGCTGGCTGATGTCGCCAACAAGCGGGTGAACGCCTTCTCGCGGGGCATGCGCCAGCGCCTGGGCGTCGCCGAGGTGCTGCTCAAGCAACCCCACATGATCATCACCGACGAGCCAACCCTGGGGCTTGACCCCGAGGCGGCCCGTGAATTCTTGGAGTTGATTCGTACCCTGAAGGCGGAAGGCATCACCATTTTGCTCTCCTCCCACCTGCTCTACCAGGTGCAGGCCGTTTGTGACCGGGTCGGGCTGTTCCACCGGGGGCAAATGGTGCTGGAGGGCGCCGTACCGGAGTTGGCCCAGCAGGTATTGGGCGGGGCCTACCGGATTCAGGTGGAGGCGACCAATGGCCAGCTGGGCCTAACCGAGACTTTCCGCCGTTTGCCAGGGGTGGTCAATGTGAACCAGGCCGGGCCAGATCGATATGAATTAGAGGCCAAAAATGACCTCCGTCCGCAAGCGGCGCGAGCCGTGATCGAGGCCGGCGGCGAGTTGAGGTCGTTAAATGTAGAGATACCCGGTCTTGACGAAATTTATAGCCGTTACTTCAAACAGGAGGTGGAAGATGTCGGTGCAGCTTGAACAGGCTCAGGCCAAACCAACTCAAATCAGTCCGGCCAAAGAGGCCCGAATTCGCGAGGGTTCACCCTGGACCGGCCTGTGGGCGGTAGTGGCTAAAGAAATGGCCGATGCTCTGACCAGCGTGCGGATGTTCATTTTGGAGTTGTTGATTGTGTTGACCGCGGTTGGGACCGTTTACGCGGCCAGCCAAAGTCTGCAAAACGCGGTGGGCCAGGATCGCTTTGTCTTCCTCAAACTATTCACCACCGGCCATGACCCGATTCCGGCTTTTGTTGGCTTTTTGGGTTTCCTGGTGCCGCTGCTGGCCATTGCCCTGGGGTTTGACTCGATCAACGGTGAGTTCAACCAGCGGACCATATCGAAAGTGCTGGCTCAGCCCATTTACCGGGATGCCCTGTTGCTGGGCAAGTTTCTGGCCGGGTTGTTTACCCTGGCCCTGGCCCTGACGACCATCTGGCTGTTGATTATCGGGTTGGGCTTGTTGGGGTTGGGCCTGCCGCCCAGCGGCGAAGAGGTGGGGCGCAGTCTTTGGTTTTTGGTTCTGACCATCTTCTACGGCGGTTTCTGGCTGGCGCTGGCCATGCTCTGCTCGATCATCTTTCGCCAGCCGGCCACGGCTGCCCTGGCCTCGATTGCCGTCTGGCTCTTTTTCATCGTCTTTTGGAGTATCATTGCCGGGTTGCTGGCCCGAACGTTGGCCCCGATTCAGCCGGGCGATCTCCAGGCGGCGCTGGCGCAGACCAAACTGGAACTGGCCCTGACTCGCCTGTCGCCGAATACGCTCTATGCCGAAGCTACCCTGGCCATGCTCAATCCGGTCATCCGGGCCTTGGGTCTGGTTTTGCCGATTCAGTTGGAAGGGGCGATTTTGGGCGCGCCGTTGCCGCTCAGCCAGAGTTTACTGCTGATTTGGCCCAACCTGACCGGCCTGATTGCAGCGACGATTTTGCTGTTTGTCCTGGGGTATGTGATTTTTCAACGCCGTGAAATCCGAGCATAATATGGGATATGAGTAAATATATTTTGTTGGTTGATGACGACGAACTGATGCGGCGGGGGGTGGCCTTCAATCTAGAAAAAAATGGCTTCAAAGTGACCACGGCCGCCGCTGCTGAAGATGCCCTGGAGCTGGCTCGCCGCGACCGGCCGGATTTGATCTTGTTGGATATCGGCTTGCCCGGTATGGACGGCGTGGAGGCGCTGCGCCGCTTTCAAAAGCAGGCCGACACCCCGGTTATCTTTGTGACCGCCCGGCGCAGCGAATTCGAACAGATCTTGGGCCTGGAGCTAGGCGCTGATGATTACATCACCAAACCGTTTAAGTTTGAGGTGCTGCTGGCTCACATCAAAGCGGTGCTACGCCGGGCGGAGCGAAATGGGCCGGCGGCGCCGGAGCCAAAACCCTTGCAGGTGGGCGATTTAGTGATCGATCCGGCGGCCCATACGGTGACGGTGGCCGGCCAACCGGTCGATCTGCCGCCGCGGGAGTTTGCCATTCTGCATACCCTGGCTCTGGAAGCCGGCCATGTCGTTTCTATCGATGAATTGCTAAACCGGGTTTGGGGCGCGGAATATGCCGGCGAATCCCAGGCGGTTTATGTGTATATTCGCTGGTTACGGGAGCGGATCGAAGCAGACCCAACTCATCCGCGGCGGATTGTAACAGTGCGAGGGGTTGGGTATAAATTAGAACCCCAGGAAATTTAACCATGCGCACGTTGCGGAGTCGGTTGATTCTAAGTCATACGTTGCCAATTCTGGTCATTGTTCCACTGGTGGGGATCGTGCTGCTTTACACTCTGGAAACCCAGGTGTTAATCAACAATCTTTCCAGGGAGCTGACCCGCCAGGGGGTGGTGACGGCCCAGATTGCGGCCCAACAACCCGGCATCTGGCAAGATCCGGCAGCGGCCCATCTCTTTGTGATGACGATTGGCCTCCATCAGCAGTCCCAGGTGATGTTGTTGGATGCGGCCGGCAAATTTATTACTTCCAGCCAGGTTGATCACCCCCAGCAGGTGGGGCAGCCGGTGGATTTACCCAACCTGGCCAACATTCTGGGCGGTGATCGGCGGGTGCAGATAGTTTTTAATCAGAACTTGCCCATCCGCCAAGCTGAGATTCTGGTGCCGGTTATTGACGCTAACCAACAAATGGTTGGAATTGTGCGCCTGACCCGGCAATTGTCAGATGTTAACGAACAGTTTGTGCGGCTGCGCTATATTATTGCCGGGGTTTTGGCGGGTGAGCTGCTCTTAGGTGTGGCTACGGGCCTGGTTTTGGCCTTTGATCTGGAACGGTCGCTGCGAACCGTAACCGAAGCCATCTATGGCGTGGCCAATCGGCGGCAATGGATTACCCTGCCCGAACGAGGCCCCGAGGAAATCAGGTTGCTGCTGCGCGCCTTCAATAGTCTGATCGAACGGCTCCGGTTGATGGAAGAGGCCCGGCGGCGGATGCTGGCTAACGTGGTCCACGAGATCAGCCGGCCCATTGGGGCGTTGCAGGCAGCCATTGAAGCGCTCATCAATGGCGCTGACGAAGATGAGAGTCTGCGACGGCGGCTTCTAGAGGGGATGGCTGCCGAAACCGACCGGCTGCAGCCGTTGCTGGCCAATTTGACCGAACTGCACGATCAGGTTTTGGGCGCGCTGGAACTAAACTTTCAACCCACCGTTCTGTCTGAATGGCTGTTATGCACCATCATTACCTGGCGTGAGGCCGCCCAGCTCAAAGGGCTGCATTGGCAAGAAATTATCCCCGACACCTTACCCATTCTAGAAATTGACCCTGACCGGCTGGCGCAGGTGGTGGGCAATCTATTAAGCAACGCCATCAAATATACCGAACCGGGCGGCGCGATCACGGTGGCGGCCGGAACAGAACAGGGTCAGGTGTGGCTAAGAGTCAGTGATACCGGCCTGGGCATCCCTCCGGCCGAAAAGGAGCGTATCTTTGAGCCGTTCTACCGGGCCCAGCCAGGGCGTCGCTTTCCCCAGGGTTTGGGCCTGGGTTTAACCATTGCCCAGGACCTCATTACGGCGCATGGCGGTAAATTAGAGGTAGTCAGCGAGCCTGGCCAGGGTAGTCAATTTACCATCTGGTTACCCCACCCATCACCCACCCGGCTCAATCTGGCCGAGAGTCGGCCACAGCCAGAGGATGCTTTGCCGGCCACTCCTAAACGATGATATATTGACCCTCGCTTCAACAATTAACCTGGTGAGGACGGCGTATGTTTGCTCTATTCTCTCCACTTGTCCTGGTGGTCACAATTATCCTGATTTTAGCCGGGTTGTTGTTTTGGCATTTGAGACGACCTGGCAATCAAGCCCCGCAGCTCTCCTGGATAGAAAAACGCCATGATTTGCAGCTTTGGCTGCTGGTTCTGGCCGCCTTTGCCGCGGGGATATTTATCGCTTATCTCCTTTTCACCGCGCCGATAAGGGGGGGCTGAGGCTGGAAGATCGCCCTCATCGTCCTACCAGTTTTGACCAGTTGCGGGCATAAGCCGGGCTATTCCTGGCTTTTTTTCTCAAACTTAACCTGCCGGCGAACCGGCTGAAAACCCCGGTTCTACAGGAGTGGTGAAGCCAGGCGAGCCAAAGAATCTCGCAGGCGGAGCCAAACAGCTCTACTTTTGTAATCGGCCAGGGTCCACTCGCGGCAAAATTGAAGATCGTTCAAGAAGTCCTCTTCAAGCTCGCTGGCTGTGGTTTCATCGTAAATAACAGCGTTGACCTCGTAATTCAGGCTGAAGCTACGAATATCCATGTTGGCGGTGCCGATGGTGCAAACCGCGCCGTCGATATTGAGGGTTTTGGGATGGAAATATCCTTTTTGATACAGGTAAATCTTGACTCCGGCCCGGGCCAGATCGGCAAAATAAGTGTTGGCGGCCCAATAAGGAATAGAATAGGTGGTGCCGCGCGGGGCGCACATCAGCTTCACCTCTACCCCGGCCAGGGCAACCGCCTTAATCGCTTCCGAGATGCTCTCATCGGGAATGAAGAAGGGCGACTGAATGTAAACCTTTTTCTGGGCCGCCATAATCATATAGAAATATAACTGCCGGATAGCCCCCCACTGCGAGTCTGGCCCGGCAGTAGTGATCTGGACCGGCAAGAAAGTGTTGATTTGCTCACTCACCGGCGGGAAGTAGGCGGGATCGGATAGCTTTTGGAAGGTGGTATTGTACCAGCTCACCAGGAAGATGGCTTGCAGGGCCAGGGCGGCTTCGCCCCGGATGCGCAAGTGGGTATCCCGCCAGGAGTCAAAATATTTGCCGCCATCCAGTTGCTCCTGATCCAGGTTCAGGCCGCCAACATAGCCAATTTTACCGTCGATGATGACGATCTTGCGATGGCTGCGGTAGTTGATGGTGTGCAGTTTGGTCAGCTTACGATACTCCAGGTAGGGCAGAATCTGAACGCCGGCTGCTTGCAGTTCTTGCAGGTAGCCGGCGCTCAATTTGCCGCCGGAAGCGTCGTACAGGCAGCGCACTTCAACCCCGGCTCTGGCCCGGTCGATCAAAACGTTTTTGACCTGGCGGGTGAAATCGTCCTCGGTCCAGATGTAATATTCCATGTGGATGGAATGGCGGGCCTGGCTCAGATCGGCCAATAGACGGGGATATTTTTCGCGGGCGTCTTGCAGCAGTTCCAGTTCGTTATAGCCGGTGAGGATCGAGTGGGAGTTCCGGGCGACCAGGTTTAATAACTTTTGTTTGTACGAGGCCGGTTTCTCCCTGGCTAATCTTTCAATGTACACCTGCTCACGCGCCTGCAGGGGTTGGAGCAGGTGAGTTAGCTCGCCGGCGATGAGCTGTTTGGTCAATTTTCTTTCTTGGCTAAAGGCTTTCCAATCCCGGCCAAAAAAGAGATAAATGATCACCCCAACCACGGGCAGCAAGATAAACAGAAGAAGCCAGGCGAAGGTCGATTGGGGACTGCGGTTGTCCAGAATAATGAAAACCGCGGCCCCGAGCACGTACAGCCCAATGATGACCGCTGGCAGGTAGAGCAATAGATTCAAATCCATCCTTTACTCTTTTTGCCGATTCTATCTGATTTTCTTGAGTTGTAGCCCAACCGAGGGCAGATAAGCCTGGGGTTCAAAAGTGGTGACAAAGAGGCGGTCTTGGAATAGTTGGAAGGTAATCTCCACGCTTTCTGCCCGTGGTTCGCCATTCCTCTCGGTGAGCCGCACGGTTACTGTCTCCCCGGCCTCAGACCAAACGCCGGTATCGACCACCGGCGTCTGCCCATCCATAAAGTCGTTGGTGATGGCGGCGCTATGGTCGGCATTGAGGGTCAGGGTCAAGCGGCGACCGGCCGTCTGAGCCGAGGGCAGCACCGCCTGGTAGACGCCGGTAAACTTGCTTGCCCCACCGCTTTGACAGGCGGTCAAGAGAAGGGGCATGACGATCAACCCCAACAGGCCGGCTCGGCAAATGAATTTTGTCATATTAGGACAGGTCAATGATATCCAAACGAGTGGTATCGCCCGCCTTGAGGGTGCCGGCGCCTTCAACCAGCAGCAGCAGGTCGCCCTTCAGGCTACACTGTTGAAACCAGTTCTGGACATACTTGGGCCAACTGGATGGGTTGGCCGGCAGATATTCGGGATAGACGCCATATGAAAATTGTAGCTTTTGGGCCGTCGCCTCATCCAAGCTGATCGCCACAATCCACTGGGGGAGTCTGAAACGGCTGATCCGGCGAGCGGTGGCGCCGCTGGCGCTGGGGATAAAGAGCAGCGCCGGGTTTAGGATGCGGGCGGCAAAATAAATATTCAGCGAAATGAGATCTGGGCGCGCGATCTCGCCCGATTCCATTTTTGCTCTCAGTTCGTCGGCCAGCCCAAAATTGTTCCTATTGTCTTCGGTGATCCGGGCAATCCGGGCCATCGTGGCCACGGCCTCGTCCGGATAACTGCCCACGGCCGTTTCACCCGACAGCATCACCCCGTCGCTGCCGTCGAGAATGGCGTTGGCCACATCGGTGGCCTCGGCCCGGGTGGGGCGGCGGTGATCGGTCATCGACTCCAGCATATGGGTGGCGGTGATCACCGGTTTACTGTGCAGGTTGGCCTGATGGATGAGCTCCTTCTGGGTAACGGCCACTCTTTCAATGGGAATCTCGACGCCCAGGTCGCCGCGGGCCACCATCAGACCATCGGCGCAGTCCAAAATCTCGGCCAGATAGTCGAGCGCCCGGGAGCGTTCGATTTTGGCGATGATGAACGGCTCATAGCCGAGCGATTTGGCCGCAGCGCGCACCGCCTCGATATCTTTGGCGCTCTCTACGAAGGATTGGCTCACCCCATCCAGACCCTGCTCGGCGGCAAATTCCAGGCACTCTCGATCACGCTCGGTAAAGGCGCTGATCCCCAGATCGATGCCGGGCAGATTCACCCCCTTGTGGGAGCGCAGTTCACCCCCGGCCTGCACCCGGCAATGCACTTCTTGCTCCACAACTGCCTCAACCTTTAACTGGATGTAGCCGTCGTTGACAAAAATATGATCGCCAGGCTGAACCACTTGCGGCAAGGCTTCAAAATTCATCGAGACCCGTTCTTTGTTGCCGACAATCTCGGCCGCCTGCATGATAAACGATTGGCCCCGTTCCAGGTAGATTGGCTCGTCGGCTAATTTGCCAATCCGCATCTTGGGGCCGGGCAGGTCGCCAAAAATAGCCACCCGCTGCCCCACGGTTCGGGCTGCGGCCCGCACATTGGCAATGGTGCGGCGATGGTCCTCAAAGTCACCGTGGGCAAAGTTGATGCGGGCAATGTTCATGCCGTTGCGGATCATCCGTTCCAGGACCTCTTGGGATTGGGAGGCCGGTCCAATGGTACAGACAATTTTTGTTTTTTTGGAAGGAAGTAGCGCCATTTGGTTGATTTGCTCCTTGGCCCCGGTGGGCCGAAACCAGTAACGTGATACGGTTATCTGACCGGATTGTTTGGCCGGCTAGCGGCGTTTCGTTGGAGTTCTACCCCAATGTTCTCGCTTCATCTTCTGGCGCGGTGATCGGCGGAGCAGGTTCCATACGCGTCGATGGTGGTGATAATGAGGTTGTCGTTGGAGGTAGATAGCTGATTTGGTCGTGAGTCAGCCGTATGATACTTCGTTCCAATGAATTGAACAAGATTGAGAAGCGGGCCGTTAGTTCCTGTGTTGGTTTTCATTGGCAGGCGACCCAAAGGTAATTGCGGCTCAAAGATGGTTTGCCCGAGCAGATATTTGTGAGGCTGGGCGTTTTATTTTAGAACGTGTTTCTTAAATCGAATCCGGGTGAAAATCGGCCTACATGTCACTCTGAGCGACCCGCCAAGCGGGGAGCGAAGAGTCCCTGAAACCGCCGCTTGCAAGAGGCGTTCTAAGGGATTCCTCGTCGCTTCGCTCCTCGGAATGACATTTAAGAAACACGCTCTTAGGCGCAGGGAACAAGGTCGCGCCTAACACGCCGTAAGGAATGACATCATCGTTAGCTGAAAAGTATAGGTCTTACAGAGTTCTGGCTCGGGGGATCCAGACCCGCATTGCGTTCGCGCCCCGGTTGGCCCAGGCATAATAGGGGATCGCCGTCAGCGGCGCCGGCCGGCGCGCGCCTGACTCTGCCCGCCGGTCGAGCGTCGGTAAAGGCCGCCTGGCCAGCTATTATCCTCAAGCACGGTACCGGTTGTCTGGATCGCGACAATGCCCTCGGCCAACAACTCTTCTCGCCAGACAGCTTGCAGGGGAGCGGTCTCATCGAGCTGAAGGTCCAGCAGGTTCAAAGTTGGCTGGTCAACGGCTTCAACACAATAGACCATCGGCCCGCGTTGTATGGCCAGGCTATCACGGAGGGCGTCAACCCGGGGATGAGCCTCAGAAGACCTGGCCCATTTGGCGGACTTCATCCCAGGTTGTGGGAACGGCGACGCCTTTCTGGTCAAACCAACTTTCTGGTCAAACCAATCATTTCGATACCACCAATAAGGCATCTCCCAATTGTGGATGATCCGAAATGTTTCGCCTTGGTGGGCGCTCCACACGTCACTGTAGGCCTTCATCTCTGGGGGAAAATCATCCCAGAAATCGGCGGGCAGCAGATCATCCACGCCAATCACGTAGCCGGCCTGGGAAAACGACGTGGTTAGCTCATCTTCAAAATCAATCACGTCATAGGGGCTGGTGCCGGCCTGGAACGCGCTGGCCAGGCGGGTCAGCGCGGTCTCCTTTGTGTCCGTCCTGAGCACCACCTCAACGTCATTTCCGGTCTGCTTGGTGAAGTCAGTTCTTGCCAGCAGATCTTTCATATTCTGCTCGGCCCACCCGCCCACGGCGATCCTGACTTTGCGGTTACCGACTACAGCGGGGGCTGCGATGGCGACTTGACCCGGCGCCTGAGTAGCGGCAGGCGGCGCCGTTGCCGGAACCGATACAGTACAACCTCCTGGCAGCGCGCCCGTGGCCGTTAAGCCTTTTGTTGCTGACCGTGGTAATCTTGGGGCGAAATACCTTGGTAAAGTCTCGATTATCATAGCCAACCACCGCCACATCTGCCGGCACATTCAAGCCCGCGTCCTGGAGAGCATAGATGGCCCCCAGCGCCATCAGGTCATTGGCCGCAAAAATAGCCGTGGGCAACTCAGCCAGGCCCAATAAATTTCTGGTCGCCTGGTAGCCGCCTTCAAATTCCCAATTTCCCGGTTGGATTAAGGCCGGATCAACCTCAAGGCCGTGGGCCGCTAATTCAGCCTTGTAACTGGCCAACCGTCGTTGAGTTGTGTGCCACCTGGCCAGCCCGTTGATGTAAGCAATCCGCCGGTGGCCCAGGTCGATCAGGTGTTTCACGGCCAAAGCTGCGCCGTAATGCTCATCAGGCACAATCGAATTCTTGATCGATGAACCAAACAAACGATGCACGAAGACGTACGGTTTTTTCGATTCCTTCAAAGCCTCATTGACCGCGAAATGCGAATATTCAACAAAAATAAGGCCATCAACTGGCCGGCTGACCAGCGTATTAATGGCGTCTTGTTCCAACCCGGGGTCCCAGTCGGAATTAACGATGAGACTCAAATAATCGAACTTTTTTAAATAGTCCTGGATACCGCGCACAATGGGGGGCACAAACGGGCTTAGAATATCATCGGCAATGACGCCGATGGTATTTGTCTGGTCGGTCCGCAAACTACGGGCTGATAGATTCGGCTTGTAGCCCAGGGTGTGGGCCATTTCAACGATCCGCTGGCGGGTGACGGGGTTAACGGGGTAGTTACTGTTGGTGAGGGCCCTGGAAACTGTAGGCACAGAAAAACCAGTTGCTTTGGCAATTTCTTCTAAAGTAACTGGCATAAGGGCCTCTTCCATTAGAGAAAAATATTATTACAGAAAACGTTTTCTGTGTCAAGCATGTAGTCCGCCTAAATTCGTGACATTATCGTTTTTTTTGCTATACTTAGGGAGTGTTTATGAGCCTACAGCACGCCACCGACGCCAAGCGTGAAAATGCCTTTCGACGGTCGGCGGTCAGCCGTCGGCGGTCTATTTTCAAGGGAGACTAACCGAATCTGCGATACTGCCACGAGTAATGAAAATAGATTTTATTCGCCATTCGTGCATTCGCATATTCGTCTATTTTCTAAGGAAGAGATTATGCAACCCACAGATAAAGTCGCTTTGATTACCGGAGCTGCCCATCGAGTCGGTAAAGCTATTGCCGTACGGCTGGCTCAACACGGCTGCCACATTGGGCTGAATTACCGCTCCGCCGCCGAGGCCGCCCGCCAAACCCAGGCCGAACTGGAAGCGTTGGGTGTCAATGTGTTGCCCATCCAGGCCGATGTTTCAGACCCCGACGAGGTCGAGGCTATGGTGGCCCGGGCGATTGAGCACTTTGGCCATCTCGATATCCTGGTCAACAGCGCGGCTAACTTTGTACAAACCCCGTTTCCGGCTATGAGCGTGGCTGATTGGGACTCGGTCATCGATACTAATTTGCGCGGCCCCTTTCTGTGCGCTCGCGCCGTGGCTGCCCATATGCTCACCCTCCCGGAAGGTTTGATCGTCAACATCACCGACCTATCGGCCTTTACCCCGGCCCAACATATGCTGGCCCACAGTGTGGCCAAGGCCGGGTTGGTCTCGCTCACGCAGGCCCTGGCCCTGGAGCTGCGGCCTAAGATTCGAGTCAATGCCATCGCCCCCGGCCCGGTTATGCCGCCGCCCCACTATGATGACGCCACCAACCAACGAGTCGCCAGGCGGACCCTGCTCAAACGCTGGGGCTGCGGTGATCACGTCGCCCGAACGGTGTTGTTTTTGGTGGAAAATGACTACGTGACCGGTGAAGTGATTCGAGTGGATGGCGGCGAGTCGCTGGGCTGGCGCGATGGCGATACCTTTTGAAAGGAAAAAGACCAGAACGATGGACCACCCCAACCAACTAACAGCATATCCTAAAGAACAGCTACTAACTTTTTACAAGCGTATGGCTATGATCCGCGAATTTGAGCTGCGAGCCATCAACGAGCGACGATCTGGCCTCATCCCCGGTTTCATCCACTCCTGCGTGGGCCAGGAAGCGACTGCGGTTGGGGCCTGCGCCGCCCTGCGACCTGATGATGTGATCACCAGCACCCATCGCGGCCACGGCCATCTTTTGGCCAAGGGCGGCCAGCCCAAATATATGATGGCCGAGCTGGCCGCGCGCCGCACCGGCTACTGCGGCGGCAAGGGCGGCAGTCTCCACATGACCGATTTCGACCTGGGCATCCTGGGGGCCAATGGTATTGTGGCCGGCGGCATCCCGGTGGCCAGCGGCGCGGCCCTGGCCTTTCAAATGCGGGGTGAGGAGCGCGTGGCTTTGGCTTTCTTTGGCGACGGCGCAGTCAACGAGGGCGCTTTTCACGAGGCGGCCAACTTGGCCGGGTTGTGGAAATTGCCCCTCATCTTCTTTTGTGAAAACAATCTCTATGGCGAAGGCACGCCTCAGCGCAAGCAGGCCCCGGTGGCCGACCTGTCGATTCGGGCCGAGGGGTATAACTTCCCTGGCGTCATCGTCGATGGCAATGATGTTTTGGCCGTTTACGAGGCGACCAAAACTGCGGTGCAGCGGGCCAGGGCCGGCCAGGGGCCGACCTTCATCGAAGGCAAGACCTATCGCTTCCGCGGCCATTACGAAGGCGACCCGATGGTCTATCGCAGCAAAGCGGAGCTTGAATCCTGGCGGCAGCGCGACCCGATCAGTTGCTTGCGCGCCCGCTTGATCGAGGCGGCTGTTGCCGGTGAGGCTGAGCTGCAAGCGATTGAGACCCAGGTGCAGGCCGTACTGGATGAAGCCGTCCAATTTGCCGTGGCCAGTCCCCAGCCTGAACCCGAATCGGCTCTCGAGGGTGTGTATTACCAAACCCATAATGGAAAGGTGTTCTAGCATGGCTCGACAACTTACCTTCAGTGAAGCCCTGCGCGAAGCTATGGCCGAGGAGATGGGTCGCGACTCGTCCGTTTTCTTGATGGGCGAGGATGTGGGTGTTTTTGGCGGCGTCTTTGGCGTCAGCGCCGGCCTGTACGAGGAGTTCGGCGAAGGCCGGGTGCGGGACACGCCCATCTCCGAACAGGCGGTAGTGGGCGCCGGTCTGGGCGCGGCCCTGGTGGGGATGCGACCCATCGTTGAGATTATGTTCGCCGATTTTACCACCGTGGCTATGGACCAGATTGTCAACCAGGCCGCCAAAGCCCGTTACATGAGCGGCGGCAAGGCCAAAGTACCGCTGACGATGCGGGTGGTCAACGGCGCGCCCGGTTCGGCCGCCGCCCAGCACTCCCAAAGCCCGGAAAGCTGGTTCATGAACGTGCCCGGTCTCAAGATTGCCATCCCGGCGACGCCCTACGATGCCAAAGGGTTGCTCAAAAGCGCCGTTCGCGGCGAGGACCCGGTCCTTTTTTTTGAGCACAAGATGCTCTATGCAGTCAAAGGCGATGTGCCTGAGGAGGATTATCTGGTTCCTTTCGGCCAGGCGGCGCTGCGGCGGGAGGGCGCCGATGCTACCGTCATCGCCATTGGCGGGGTGCTGCCCAAAGTGATGCAAGCCGCTGATCAGTTGGCCGGCAAAGGGATTTCGGTTGAGGTGATCGATCCGCGCACGCTGGTTCCGCTCGACACGACCATGATGATTGAGTCGGTCAAAAAGACTCACCGGGTGGTCATTGTTCACGAGGCGCACCGCCGGGCCGGGCCGGGGGCCGAAATTGCCGCCAGCCTGGCCGAAGCGGCCATCGCTTACCTCGACGCGCCTATTCTTCGCGTAGCAACCAAAAACGTGCCGTTTCCGTATAATCCTGAACTCGAAAGCTTTATTCTACCGAGTGTGGCCGAGATTGTCGAGGCCGTTGAGAATGTGGTTCGGTATCGGCTTTAGTTGGATGGATGTACTACTCAGCCCCATGTCATTTCGAGCGACAGCGAGAAATCCCTGAAGCCGGTGCAATAGAGCCTGGCGTCTGGTAAAAGGCGAGGCGAGTAGGCCAAATAGCCTTGAGTTTGAATCAGCCTCCTCAGGGATTTCTCGGCCTGCGGCCTCGAAATGACATGCCTGAGTGGTAGTTACCTATATCAACTTTCAACAAAGTCGAGTAATCAAAGAAGACTCAGCCGAATACAACATCTAGCCAACCAACTAACCAACCAACTAACTAACTAACTAACTAACCAATCGGAGTGTCCTTATGCAGCTTAAACGTTTTCAAAATCAAGTCGCCTTTATCACCGGCGCGGCCAGCGGTATTGGCCGGGCCTGCGCCGTCCGCTTTGCTCAGGAGGGGGCTAACGTGGCCTGCCTGGATTTGAATGAGGCCGCCAACCAGGCCGCCGCAGCCGAATGTCGGGAGCTGGGGGTTGAAGCGTTGGCTTTGAGTTGCAATGTGGCCGACGCCGACAGTGTCCAGGCCGCCGTGGCTGCAACGATGAGCCAGTGGGGCCGGCTCGATATCCTGGTGGCGGCGGCCGGCATCTACTCCGGCGCGCCGCTGCCGGACGTATCGTTGCGCCAGTGGCAGCGGCTCATCGACATCAACCTGACCGGCGTCTTCCTTTGTAACCAGGCGGTCGCCCCGATTCTGATGGCGCAGCGTCGCGGCAGCATCATCAATATCTCCTCGATGGCCGGCAAGACCAGTTGGCCGGCCTCGGCCGAATATTCCGCCTCCAAGAGTGGGGTTATCGGCCTGACCCGTTCCGTGGCGATGGAGTTGGCCGCCTATGGAGTCACCGTCAATGCCGTTTGCCCCGGCAACACCCTCACCGAGATGGTCAGGCAGGTGGCGGCCCAAGTCGGCCCGCAGGACGGCCTGACCGCCGACGAATGGTTGCAACTGCGGGCCAGTGAATGTCCGCTGAAGCGCATGGCCGAGCCGTGGGAGATCGCCGGCGTGGTCGCCTTTCTGGCCTCGGAGGATTCCCGCTACCTGACCGGCCAGGCGATTGAAGTTGACGGCGGCATGATAATGTCGTGACAGTGAACAGTAACCAGTGATCAGTGATCACTGATCAGTAATTCAGTGGTTGCTGGCAACTGACCACTGACCACTGATAACTGACCACTGATAACTGACCACTGATAACTGACCACTGAT
>CAYNLK010000016.1:0-113377 GCA_964398055.1 uncultured Caldilineaceae bacterium | reverse complement strand
TCAACTGCCCCACAGGGGCCTCATTTTCCGGGCAACGTCCCGGACAATGCGTAGAATCTTACCGACCCAATCGGGTAGCCGTGGATAGTTTATCGGCCCTGGAACGGGTCTCCACGGTTAAGGGTTTTCGCGAGTTTGTAATTGGCCTGACTTCCTTTATCAAACATCAAGAGATTGTTGGCTTGTTCACTTCAACCACGCCAACGTTGATGGGAGGGACTTCGGTAACGGAGGCCCATATCTCCACCATTACCGACTCAATTATTTTGCTGCGTTATGTGGAGATGTACGGTGAAATGCGCCGGGGATTGACTGTGCTCAAGATGCGCGGTTCTATGCATGATAAGGATATTCGCGAGTTCACCATTGACAGTAGGGGTATGCACATTGACAAACCCTTCCGCAATATCGCCGGTATTTTGGCCGGCCATCCGGTTTGGGTTGAGGCTGGTCGGGTTGATCGGATCAGTGGACTGTTTGCCGCGGGAGAGTAATGTTTTCTGCCTTTCCGGAGGCTTGGTTTAAGGAGCATGCCGTTCTACCTGCAATGACAGCTTTGTTGTAGGTTGGCGCAGGTGTAACCAGAAGGAGACCGTTCTGATGCAGCCGTCAACGGGTGTTACTGAAACGGTAAAAGATTTACAAAAAGAGTTAGCCCAAGTCAAATTGGCTCTGCAAGCCAGTGAGAGCCGGTTTCGCAATGTAATTGAAAGAAATGCGGATGGTATCATCGTGGTGGGGTGGGATGGCGTGGTTTGTTTTGTCAATCAGGCTGCCACTGCGTTGTTGGGACGACCGGCAGGCCGGATGGTCGGCGAACTGTTTGGGTTTCCGTTGGTGGCGGCCGATCTGACCGAGTTAGATATCTGGTACGGCGGCCGATCCACTGTGGCCGAAATGCGGGTTGTTGAGAGTGAGTGGGAAGGTGAGGCGGTCCATTTAGTTTCACTGCGGGATATCACCCAACGCAAACAGTCAGAAAGGGCGTTGCAACAGAGCGAGCAGAAGTTCCGCAGCGTTATCGAACAGTCTCACGATGGGATTATCCTGATCGATGAACATGGCCTTATTATTGAGTGGAACCGCGCTATCGAGAAAATTACCGGTCTAAAGGCCCGTGAGGTCATCGGGCAGCCTATTTGGGAAACTCAAATTCAGCTTGGTTTAGAGGTTAAGGGGCAGCCAGACCAATACCGTCAACTTGATCAGATAATCCTGGAAGCTTTGGCGTCGGGTCAGGCGGCATGGTTAGGCCAATTATTGGAATGGGAATTTCAGACTCCGGACGGTCGTCGCCTTACCATTCAAGGGGTAACCTTTCCCATCAAAACAGACAAGGGCTACATGTTGGGCGGTATCTGGCGAGATATTACTGACCAAAAGCTGGTTGAGGAAAAACTCAAAGCGGCGTTGGCCGAAAAAGAGATGTTAGTGCAAGAAATCCATCACCGTGTCAAGAATAATTTGACCATTGTCTCCAGCTTGCTGGAACTCCAGGCCGATCTGGTGGAGGATAAGGAAGCGCACAGGGTTCTGATCGAGAGCCAGAATCGAATTATGACCATGGCCCGCATTCACGAACATCTGTATCGCAATGAACGTTTGGCCAGAATTGGAATGGTTGATTACGTTCAAGATCTGGCAACTCAATTGCAAACCTCACACGCGGCCTATGGCATCACGTTTGTAGTCGAAGTGGCCAATATTGCCCTGGGCATTGATAAAGCCATTCCGTGTGGCCTGATCATTAACGAATTGGTCTCCAATGCCCTGAAATATGCTTTTCCAGACGATCCGGCGTCGGGTGATCGGCCGGCTGTAATTCGAATTGAGCTGTATCCTGATCCCGAGGACGAGGAACAGCTGGTTTTGGTTGTCAGTGATAATGGCGTGGGACTGCCCCCTGATTTTAACTGGCGCAGCGCTCCTTCGCTGGGGCTTAAACTGGTTCAAACGTTTGTTGAACAAGTTGGGGGGACGATTGAACTCGATGCCAACCACGGCGTCCGATTCAAGCTGACATTGCCAAACTTCAAACCTGAAGCCTATCTTGATCCTCAACCTTGATAAGCGCCAGAAACTTTGATGGCTCTTGCGACAGCCAATTCCAATTTTGTCCAGAGCGGCCTCTCCGGCTACACTTAAGGGACTATGGTCAAAAACCGGGTTGTCTACTCCACCGATATAGGTGATCACAGAAATAAAGCGGTGACATCTTCGCGCCGGTCGCTGTCATTACCGCCGGCCCAACAAAACATTAAGTTGAGCCGCGATAAGAAGGGCCGAAAAGGCAAAGTAGTCACCGTGGCGACCGGTTTTGCTTTGACTGAGGCCGATCTGACGGCGCTGGCTAAAACGTTCAAAACGCTGTGCGGCGCCGGCGGCACGACCAAAATCGATGGGGATAACCAGACAATTGAGATTCAAGGCGATCACCGCGACAAGATTGCTGAAAAACTCCAGGCCCTGGGGTATAAGGTCAAATTTGCCAGTGGTTAGGGTCAGGTCATTTTATGTTCATCGTGATGAATCGTTTTTTTGTTAATCCCGATTATGCAGAGCAGTTCGAAACCCGCATCCGCAACCGGCCGCAACAGGTGGACAGCCAGCCCGGCTTTGTGCGGGCCCAACTGTTACGGCCTGATCAGTCCGGCGCCCCTCATATTGTCTTGACTGTCTGGGAGTCCAAAGCCGCCTTTGAAGCCTGGGTTAAGGCCGATTCCTTCACCGAAACACACGCCGGCCGGCGGACCCTGGCCCCGGAAGTATTTCTCAGTCCCAACCAGGTGGAAACCTTTACGGTCGTTCTGGATACCGACGCCGCCCCATGAATTTGGAACGACTCCTGGTCTGCCTCCGCCAAACGTTGCTGGTGGTTGGCGCTGCCCTGGGTGTAGTTGGCGCCGCCCTGGTAGGTATCTCATTCCTGGTCGATGAGTCCCAATCGAATCCGGTTCAGGTTGAAGCCCTGGCCTGTACTGCTGAATCTGACTGTGGGCCGGTCAGTTATGCGCTTCAAGCGGGTTTCTCGCCAATCGAGCCAGCTCCTCTGACCGGCAGCGCCGCGCCAACTCCGCCCCGCCTACCTCAAACCATCGACCCGGCGGGGACGGATCATGTTGAGGCCGGGATCGGCGCGGCCAACGATACACTAACCACAACCAAGCTGCCCTATCCCACCCGGCTGGTTGTGCCGACGCCGTCAAAGGCTACGCCGACTGCGCTTGAATCTTCGACCGACCTGATCGCCGAAGAGGCTTATACTTCAACGGCTCAGGTTCATCCCAGAGGCGCATCGTCCGGGGAAGCTGACCTCGATTCAAGTGAAACTACCGCCGCCCGGGCATGTCCGGCCAGTTCGTCTGCCAGCTTTGATCTGTTGACCGTCGTTGGCCCGCCGCCGGATTATCCTGACAAAACTCACCCTGACTTGAATCTAACCTGGCGCGGTTATGCTAGCGCGCCCGAACCGTTGGAGTTGATCGAGCTTTCCGGGGACACTGACCCCGACGCGCCCCAACTGGCTGGCCTGTTTCAACCAAACCGGGTGGCGACGATCCGCGCCGTCTACCGGGTTAACGACTGGCTGTGGGACTCGACTCGCTGTGGTGGGCGCGGCGGCGGCTGCCCTGGTGGTCTGATCGATACCTGGGCGGTGACGATGCTGGGGCTGGTAACCCAACCGGGCGAACCGTTGACCATCCCGGCCCGCCATGCCGAAATTTTTGCCGGCGGCTTCAAAGCGCTGGTTCTTTACGCCGACGAACGCCAGATTACCCTGGGCTATAGTCGCCGTGACAGCGTCGCCGCTGGCTACGTGGTTCACCTGCTGGGCGTGTGCGTTGACCCCAACTTGTTAGCGCTTTATCGGGCCCAAAACGACGCCAATGACCGGCGTGTGAGCGGTCAACTGCCGGCGCTACGAAATGGCCAGCCTTTTGGCGTTGCCCTCAGCCATGAACTGAAAGTTTCAATTCGAGACAACGGTAGTTTCATGGACCCTCGCTCGGCCAAAGATTGGTGGCGGGGGTATTAAACCAGCCCAATGCACCTCACACCTTATGTATTGTTAACTGCCTACAGCCAGGGTATTTTTCCTATGGCCGATCCGGATGGTGCCATCTACTGGTACGATCCGGAGCCGCGGGCGATTTTGCCGCTCGACGATTTCCACATCCCCCGTTCATTGGCGCGGCGTATCCGCCGCGGCGGCTTTGAGGTTCGTTTCGACACAGCTTTCCGCCCGGTTATGACCGCCTGCGCCGAACCGGCGCCCGGCCGAGAATCCACCTGGATCAGCCCGGAGTTCATCGAAACCTATACCGAGCTGCATGAATTGGGCTTTGCTCACAGCGTTGAAACCTGGGTTGAGGGGGAGTTGGTAGGCGGGTTGTACGGCGTCACCCTGGGTGGACTCTTTGCCGGGGAGAGTATGTTCAGCCGCGCTGCCGACGCCAGTAAGATTGCCCTGGTCTACCTGGTGGAGCGATTGCGCCGGCAGGGTTTCGTCTTGCTCGATTGCCAGTTTATGACGGTGCATCTCCGTCGCTTCGGCGCCATCGAGATATCCCGTCAGGAATACAAAGCCCGCCTGGCCCAGGCGCTCATGTTCTGGACGCGATTTTAGGCTATGCCTCAACGCGATCCCAACAGGTCAATCCGCTCGCCCGAATCCTCCACGACCACCTCCAGCCGGTTGAACTGCCACTCGCCGGCCTCCTTGACAGCCGAGACATACAGGGTGCCGCTGGCTTGTGGACCGGATAGCGGAATGGATAGGTCGGCCTGGCCGGCTTGTCCACTCGTCTCGACAGAGCCGCTGACCAGAAACCCCGGCTCAACCGGCTCGCCCAGGGCGGCGATGACCTCAGGATTAACCTGGGCTTGGGTCAGGGCCTGCTTGTACACGTCGGACGATTTTATGGCCCCGAAGACTGTGGTCATCAGCAGCGCCGCACAACTGACGCACATCAAAATGAGGGCCAGGACTACCGCCGGAATGAACCATTTCCAATTGCGTTTGAACCAATTTGGTTGGGGTGAATTATATTCCATAGCGCCTCCATTTTTGTTTTCCTTCGGCTTTATGCTACAATACTCGTTTGGCTAGAATGTTTGTTCTATATATGTCAACTGCATGATCTGGTTGCATGTTACCGGAAGAGGGAGTCAATTGTCAATCATGACCTCGAACAATTGTATTGTGGTCAAAGGCGCCAAAGAGCACAACCTCAAAAGCATCGACCTGGAAATCCCTCGCCATAAGCTGGTCGTTTTTACCGGCGTCAGCGGCAGCGGCAAATCGTCGCTGGCGTTTGATACCCTCTATGCCGAGGGGCAGCGCCGCTACGTGGAGAGCCTGTCGGCCTACGCCCGCCAGTTTTTGGGCCAGATGGAGAAGCCCAAGGTAGACTATATCGGCGGCCTCAGCCCGGCCATCGCCATCGAGCAAAAGGCGGTCAGCAAGAACCCGCGCAGCACCGTCGGCACGGTCACCGAGGTGTACGACTACCTGCGGGTGCTCTTTGCCCGGGTTGGCGCGCCTCACTGCTACAACTGCGGCCGGGAAGTAAAGCAGCAGAGCGCCCAGCAGATCATCGAGCAGGTTGCCGGGCTGCCGGCCAATACCCGCTTTCAACTGTTGGCCCCCGTGGCCAAAGGGCGGAAGGGTACGTTTGAGGATACCCTGGCCCAGTTTCGGGCGGAGGGTTTCGCCCGGGCCCGCATCGACGGGGTGACAACCGACCTGGATGAACGCATCAAGCTGGCCAAGAACAAAAAGCACGACATCGAGCTGGTTGTCGACCGCCTGGTCATTCCTGAGGCTTTGGCTCGCGACGGCGATTTTCAGAGCCGGCTGGCCGACTCGGTCGAAACCGCGTTGCGTTGGGGCGAGGGTGTGTTGGTTGTCGACGTGGTTGATGGCGAGGAGCTGATCCTATCGGAGATGAACGCCTGCGCTCACTGCGGTCTCAGTTTCCCGGAATTGACCCCGCAGATGTTCAGTTTCAACTCACCGCTGGGGATGTGCCCTGACTGTAACGGTCTGGGGGTGCGCTTTGAATTCGACGCCGCGCTTTTTGTCGATCCCACTAAATCGATCAATGAGGGGGCGGTGCTGCCCTGGGGCGAGTTGGCCAAAAAACACAGTTGGGCCACCCAGATTGCCCGCCAGATTGCGACTCGCTTCAATATTAGCCTTGACACCCCCTGGCCCGAGCTGCCGGAGGAGGTGCGCCAGCTCATTCTGCATGGTAATCCGCAGATCAAGTTCAAATACCAGAGTGAGCATTTTACTGGCCAGTGGCCCTATGAGGGGGTTATCAATGCCACCCGGAGGCGTTACAAAGAGACGCACTCCCAAAGTATGCAGGATTACTACAGCCGTTATCTCAGCCAGCAGCCCTGCCAAAGCTGCGCCGGCCACCGCTTGCGACCGGAGGCGTTGGCAGTGACGCTCGGCGGCTTGACCATTGCCCAGGTCACGGCTATGAGTGTGGATGAAGCCTACGCCTGGATTTGTGGCTTGATGGGCGAGAGCGGGGTGGAGAGCGGAGAGCGAGGAGCGGAGAGCGGAGAGCGAGGAGCGGAGAGCGGAGAGCGAGGAGCGGAGAGCGGAGAGCGAGGAGCGGAGAGCGAAGGATTGGAAGTGGAACACGCTTCACGCCCCACGCCCCACGCTCAACGCTTAACGACTCAGGAGTTGGAAATCGCTTATGAGTTGTTGAAAGAAATCCGCGACCGGCTCAAGTTTATGCTCGATGTCGGCTTGCACTATCTGACCCTGGATCGAGCCGCGCCGTCCCTGTCCGGCGGCGAGGGGCAGCGCATCCGCCTGGCTTCGCAGATTGGCTCCGGGCTGGTGGGGGTGATGTATATTTTGGATGAACCCTCCATCGGGCTGCACCAGCGGGACAACCGCCGCTTGCTCGACTCGCTGCTGCGGCTGCGGGATTTGGGCAATACCGTCTTGGTAGTGGAGCATGATGAGGAAACAATGACCTCAGCCGACTGGATCATCGACTTTGGACCCGGCGCCGGCGTCAAGGGGGGTGAGGTTATCTTTGCCGGTACACCCCAGGAGATTGTCCGCGACCTGCGCTCCCTGACCGGCCGCTACCTATCGGGCCAATTGGCTGTGGTCTCCGGCAACGGTCGCCGGCAACCGAACTGCTGCTGGTTGGAGCTACACGGTGTGACCCACCACAATCTGAAACAGATCGATGTGCGCTTTCCGTTGGGCTGTTTTACCTGCGTTACCGGCGTTAGCGGCAGCGGCAAGAGCAGCCTGATTACAGAGACTCTCTATCCGGCCCTGGCCCGCATCCTGCACCACGCTTCCGCAGAACGGCCCGGTTCCTTTGAACGGCTGGTCGGCGTGGAGGAGGTCGATAAAGTCATCCACATCACCCAGGATCCCATCGGCCGGACGCCTCGCAGCAACCCGGCTACCTACGTGAAAGTATGGGACCACATCCGCCATTTGTTTGCCGAAACGACCGAGGCCAAAGCACGTGGCTACCGGCCGGGCCGCTTTAGTTTTAACGTCAAGGGAGGGCGGTGCGAAGCCTGCCAGGGTTATGGGCAGAAGGTGGTGGAGATGCACTTTTTGCCCGATGTGTGGGTCACTTGCGATGTTTGCAAGGGCAAGCGATTCAACCGGGAGACGCTACAAGTACGCTACAAAGGCAAAAACATCGCCGATGTGCTCGATATGGACGTGGCTGAGGCGCTGGAGTTCTTTGAAAATATCCCCACGATTAAGCGGATTCTGACGACGCTGCACGATGTGGGGCTGGATTACATCAAGTTGGGCCAGAGCGCCACCACCCTCTCCGGCGGCGAGGCCCAGCGGGTCAAGCTGGCCAAAGAGCTGTCGCGTGTAGCCACCGGCGACACCGTTTACATTTTGGATGAGCCGACCACCGGCCTCCACTTTGCCGATATCCAGAAGTTGCTTGATGTGCTGCATCGGCTGACCGACGCCGGCAACACCGTCATCGTCATCGAGCACAACCTGGATGTGATCAAGAGCGCCGACTGGCTGATCGATCTGGGACCGGAAGGCGGCGACGAGGGCGGCTGGGTCATCGCCACCGGCACACCGGAGCAGGTGGCTGAAGTGGCCGGTAGTTACACCGGCCAGTTCTTACGGCGCGTATTGGATTAGATTGTTCTGGTTCAGCCAGTCATCCAGTCCACCAGTTTTAGACTTTGGATGCGGGTGAAATGGCGTTGGTTGTGGGTCGCTAATGGCAGCATATGGACCAGGGCAATACTGGCGATTTGCAAGTCTGGCTCAGAGAGGGATGTTCCAGACCGGCGGAGGATATCCTTGAGCTCGCCGCAACGTAGAGCAGCCTCAGTATCTAAGGAAAGTACGGTCAGGCCATCAAGCAGCAACTTGACTTGGATGAGATGGTGATCGGACCGGTCAGATTTGTAGGCCCCGTAGACCAATTCGCTGACAGTAATAGCTGTTGTGAACAAGGGGGTCGACCGGTTCACCAATTCATTCACATCCAACTTGCCTTGCAGGATGGCAATACAATGGTCGGTATCGAGCATAACGCTCATAACTCTACCTCACGGCCAGATGAAGCTTCGCGATTAGCATAGATTTCGCTCACTAATTCATCCAAATCCTCTCGGTCAGCCCATCCTCCAAAAGCCTGCATCACAGGATGCACTGTTGATATGTTGTAGCTGGCATTGGCAGCATCCAGGGCTTCAAGTCGGTGTAAGTCGTCGATACTCACCAGCGCCGCGACTGGTTTGCCACGCCGTGTAACCACCAATCGTTCGCGCCTTAAGTTAACCCGGCTGATCAGTTCAGAAAGGCGCGCTTTTATTTCGGCTGTATTTAAAGTTGTGGTCATTGAAACCTCCCAAGTTGGTCATTATGACTAACATGAAAAGTGTAACATGACAACAATGGCCGGTCAACTTCTGACCCGAAAATTCTATGAGGATTGGTTCATCGTCAATCTCTTGACTATCTTGAGATGGGCGTAAGCATGTTGCGTTGTTTGAAGAGAGCGGCAACCGCGTCATTAATCTGTTTGACTACTTCGGTAGGGACGTAGCCCCGTTCGGCCAGATACTCATACAAGTCTTGAATCGAAGCGACAATGAATTCTTTCTCCTCAACGGTTGTGGTTTCTGCCTCCAAAATGTTTTCATCCCAATAGTCGGTGATAAACTCACTCAGGTGGTAGCCCTGCAGGTCGGCCAGAGTCTCGGGTGGGTCATAATCGGGGTCGTCGAGATAGTAAATGAACTCAGTTAAATTATCCCAACGCTCCCCCAGTTCTTCTGGCTCCATCCCTTCATTGTGGCGAGTGGTCAGATAGTCAACCATCCAGTTATAGGGTATCAGTTCTTCTTCTTCTTCTTCTTCTTCTTCTTCTTCTTCTTCCTCTTCGCTTTCATCAGCCTCTTCTACAAAAACTTCTTCCTCGTCAGGGTCTCCCAGGTAAAATTGCTCAACCTCATCCAGAAGGTCGTCCAAAGTCAACTCATACTCCTCATCCTCAAAATCTTCCAGGTCATCCATTTCAATTATTGGGATTGGCTTACCGCCTGGCCCGATAATCTCCATACCTCGCACCGGCTCGCCGGCCAACTCGCCCCACTCATCGACGGTTTGGGCGTCAACCTGTTCGGCGTAGGCCACGGCCTCAGGAGAGGGGTTGATAATCCGCCGTTCCAGCAGGTAGAGATACTTCTCATATTCCGGCGGGAATTTAACTCGATTTTTCCGATTGGCCTCGATGGCATCGAGGATGAACTTGCGAGCGCGGGCATAGGGCACTCGGCGATATTCAGCCTCCGTGCCCTCGGCCCGATCGAGCATCTCCCGTTTGAATTTTGACCAGGGCATGCTGTAAGTTGGGAACAAATCTTTGATGGCCCCTTTCCAGGGGGAGCCGAAATCCCGTAAAAAGACCAACGCCTGGACCGTCTTGTGCGGTCGTTCCCAGACCATGATGACCCCTTGCTGCCAGGGATGGGCCGGGTCGGTGGAATAGGCCGAGTGAAAAGGCTCGTTCCGCAGCGATCTGATGACCTCTGATTGGGGAAAAACTCTTTGAGCCGATAACTTCAACAACCCCTGGCGCGCCGCCTCTCGTACCTGGGAATCGGTTGTGGTGGCCAACATTGCGCTGAGCATATCGGCCGCAGCCGAGTCACCCATTTGAATGAGACCCTCAATTTGGGTTAGCTTTACGCCCACCTTACTGCCGGCGGGGAGTAATTCATCGGCGCGAAGCATAAATGCTTCAACGTCGTCGGCGGTGTCGAGTTTTTGCAGCTCTTTGGTCAGGGCGCGTAAGGCAAATTGCCCCATATTCTGAATTTCTGAAAGGTCGGAATGTTTAATATCGCGCCAGGAAATATATTCGCCGGGGTCTTCCAGGTCGACTTCTTCCCCCATCTCCTTGAGGATAACCAGCGCCGTCATCTTGCCCCCTACAGACAGCTTGGAGCGGCGCACCAGATGCCAGAGATGTTTGATGGTGTCGGCATTGCCCAGCTTGGGAATGGCAACCATAAGAGCCTCTTTTTGTTCCGGAGTGGCGCCATCGAGCAGGCTGACCAGCGCATTGAGGACGGCTTCGCGACCAATTTCCCCCATCAGCGCCTCAATCGATCCGATAAACTCCTTGTCCTCCAACTCGCCGTGCTGGCGGCGAGTCAGGAGTTGTTCCAGACGAGGCCGGGCCATCGTCTGGACGGGAATATTTGGTTTTTTCTCTTTCTTTGATTTTTGCTTTTTTGCCATCAGTGGCAAGCTCCTTATAAATGCAAAAAGTTGTTGAGTTGTTGATCTGATTTTATGCTTGTAGCCGCTCCGGTAAGGCCGACCAGCGGGCCGCAATCTTATCATTTTTTACAGCCATGGCAATAGCTTTGCGCGTACCTACCAGTACCACCATCCTTTTGGCCCGGGTGATGGCGGTGTACAACAGGTTTCGTTGCAGCAGCATGTAATGTTGAGTCAAGATCGGTACTACCACCACCGGATATTCACTGCCCTGGCTCTTGTGGACGCTCATAGCATAGGCCAGGGTTAGCTCGTCCAAATCGCTGAAGTCGTAGCTAACCGGCCGCCCCTCAAATTCTACCCGGATTTCGCCATCCTCTAAATCGATCTTCGTAATCTGGCCGATGTCGCCGTTGTAGATATCTTTATCATAATTATTGCGCAGTTGGAGCACCCGGTCGCCGATTCTAAAGACGCGGCTGCCGCTGCGATACTCCGGCCGGTCGTAGCGGAGCGGGTTGAGCCTGGCCTGCAGCTTTTCGTTGAGCGCCCGCGCTCCGGTTGCGCCCCGGTGCATCGGGCTAAGTACCTGGATATCCTGACTGGCCAGGCCAAACTTCTCCGGGATGCGCCGGGCTACGATATCCACCACCAGCTCGGCCGCGGCTTCCGGCTCCTCCTGGCCAAAGAAGTAAAAATCACGCTTGTCTTGAGGGAAGATGGGCAAGTCGCCCCGGTTGATGCGGTGAGCGTTGGTGATAATCGTGCTGTCGGCGGCCTGGCGAAAGATAACCTCCAGCCGGGTGACCGGCACAACGCCGCTGCCGATCATATCCCGCAGCACGTTGCCCGCGCCCACGCTGGGCAGTTGGTCGGCGTCGCCCACCAGCAGCAGGTGGGTGGCCGGGTGGATAGCCTTGAGCAGGCTGTTCATCAAAATCAGGTCTACCATCGAGCACTCATCCAGGATAATCAAATCGGCCTCCAGCGGATTGTCCTGGTTGCGCTGGAATTTGAAGCCCTCGCTGGGGCTGACCTCCAACAGCCGGTGGATGGTTTTGGCTTCCTGGCCGGTGCTCTCGGCCAGTCGCTTGGCTGCTCGACCCGTTGGCGCGGCCAGCAGCGCCCGTTTACCTTTGCCGCGTAACAGGCTCAAGATGGCTTTGACTGTGCTGGTTTTACCGGTACCCGGCCCGCCGGTCAAGATACTGACTTTGTGGCTCAGAGCCATCTGCACGGCCTGGCGCTGCCGTTCGGCCAGGGTGATCCCATCTTGCTGCATTGTCGCCAGCCAACCAAAGGCTTTGTCCCAATCCACCCCCCTGAACGTCGCCAGCCGGCTTTCAGGGCTACTCATCAACTCCTTGACCCGCCGGGCCACCCCCACCTCGGCATAGTAGAAGGGGGGCAGGTAAACCGATTCAACGGGAATTACGTTATTTACGATTTCAGATTTACGATTTACGATTTGTTCCCCGGCCGCTTGCTCTCCGCTCCACGCTCTTCGCTCCTCGCTCCTCGCTCTCCGCTCTCCGCTCTCCGCTCCCCGCTCCTCGCTCCCCGCTCCTCGCTTTCCGCTCCCCGCTCTCCGTTCTCCGCTCCCCACTCTCCGCTCCACAACCACCCGCTCGTCCCGGCGCAGGCTCTCCACTTGCGCCTCTACCTGTTCCGGCTCGACGCCCAGAATGTTGATCGCGGCCTCGACCAGGTGCTCCCGCGGGGCAAAGACGTGACCCTGATCGGCCAGTTGGTTGAGGGTGTACTCGATCCCGGCGGCAATCCGCTGCGGCGCATCGGCCTCGATGCCCAGGTTGCGGGCAATCTTATCCGCGGTCAGGAAACCGATGCCGAAGATGTCCCGCGCCAGCCGGTACGGCTCGTTTCTGACAATGCTGATCGACTGGTCGCCGTAGGTTTTGTAGATTTTTACCGCCAGGTTGGTGCTGACCTGGTGACTTTGCAAAAAGAGCATGATCTCTTTGATCTGTTTTTGGGCTTCCCAGGCTTTGGTAATCATTTTGACCCTTTTGCGGCCAATGCCCTCCACCTCAACTAACCTGTCGATGTCGTTTTCGATGATGTCCAGGGTGTAGGGACCGAACTTCTCGGCGATCCGCCTGGCCATCACCGGGCCGATGCCCTTGATCAGCCCGCTACCCAGGTAGCGCTTGATCCCTTCCACCGTAGCCGGAACCTCCTCCACGTACCGCTCGATCTCGAACTGCTCGCCATATTTGGAATGGCTTTTCCAGCGGCCAAACAGCTTCAGTCGCGCCCCCGGATGGACGTCGGCCAGCGCGCCGACAATCGTCACCAGGCCGAACTGTTTGTCCGCCTGGAAGCGGGCCACGGTGTAGCCGTTCTCCGGGTTGGTGAAGGTGATCCGTTCCACGGCGCCAGTTAAGATGGTCGGTTGGTTACCACCAAAGGGAGGTTGGCTGGTTGGTTTGTTGGCTGATTCGTTCATCGCACTTGCCCCCTATTCATTTTAACACAGACTTTTTGAAATGAAGAAAAGACGGTATAATCGTGGCCGCGAATAACGAATAGCATATGGCGAACCCACAGGGCAGATGTAGCGAATGACGAATTATACTCTCCACCCTAATACCCAAACCTTCCTCAGCCAGACCCCGTTCAAGTTGCTGATCGACGGGGAATGGCAGCCAGCTGCCTCCGGTGAGACACTGGATGCGCTCAACCCTTCCACTGGTGAACTGCTGGCCGAGCTGGCTGCGGCTGGCCAGGCCGATGTGGACAAGGCCGTAGCCGCGGCCCGGCGGGCCTTGGCCGGCCCGTGGGCCGCGCTGCCGCCGGCGGAGCGAGAGGCGCGGCTGCGTAAATTGGGCGGCCTGATCGAAGCCCACGCCGACGAGCTGGCCGAGCTGGAGTCGCTGGATAACGGCAAACCGGTCCACCACACCCGGACCATCGACGTGCGGGCCGCGGCCCGGCAGATTTACTACCACAGTGGCTGGCCGACCAAGCTGACCGGCGAGACCGCGCCGGTATCCATCCCCGGCCACCTGGTCTACATTCGTCGCGAGCCGATCGGCGTTTGCGGCTTCATCATCCCCTGGAACTACCCCCTCATCCACGCCTGCCAAAAACTTGGTCCGGCCCTGGCCTGCGGCAACACAGTCATCCTTAAGCCCTCGGAGTATGCCTCGGTGGCGCTGGTGCGGCTGGGTGAGCTGTTTGGGGAGGCCGGTTTCCCGTCGGGGGTCGTCAATATCCTGACCGGCTGGGGTCACGACGCCGGCGTCGCCCTGGCCGGCGCGCCGGGGGTTGATAAAATCGAGTTCACCGGTTCCCAAAAAACGGGCCGGAGCGTAGTCCAGGCTTCGGCGGCCACCTTCAAACGGCTGGCCCTGGAGTTGGGCAACAAGGCGCCCAACATCATCTGCGCCGACGCCGACCTGGCCCAGGCCGTCCCCGGCGCGTTCAAGGCCGCCTTTGGTAACACCGGCCAGAGTTGTGTGGCCGGATCACGGCTGTATGTTGAGAAGCCGGTCTACCGGGAAGTCTTGGAGCGGCTGGTTGAACTGGCCCAGGAGGTTAAAATTGGCGATGCCCTGGACCCTGAGACGACGCTGGGTCCGGTGGTTAATCGTAAGCAGTTCGAGACGATTATGCGCTATATTGCTCGCGGCCAGACCGAAGGGGCTAAACTGGTCTGCGGAGGGCGGCGCTTGAGCGGCGACATCTACGACAAAGGTTATTACGTCCCGCCCACCATCTTCACCGACGTTCGGGACGACACGGCGATTGCCTGCGAAGAGATTTTTGGTCCGGTGCTGTCGCTCTTTACTTTTGAGGATGAAGAGGAATTGGTGAGTCGCGCCAATAACACTCCGTACGGCCTGGCTGCCGGCGTCTGGACGCGGGACGTGGCCCGGGCTCACCGCCTGGCCGCGGCCTTGCAGGTAGGGGTGGTCTGGATCAATACGTATGACCTGTTCGACCCGGCCGTCCCCTTTGGCGGCTTCAAACAGAGCGGCTACGGCCGCGACAACAGCCGGGCCGTGATCGAGCAGTTTACCGAGGTCAAGAGTGTGTGGGTAGCCTTGAAATGAAGGCCAAATTCGGGAGATTGGAGATTAGGAGATTCAACCCAATCTCCAATCTCCAATCCCCAATCTCCAAATCTCCAGCCCCGAATCTCTGAAAGGAACCAGATTTATGCAAGCAGCTATCTTTACCGGACCCAAACAGATTGAAATCCGCGAGGTTGAGTTACCCCCCCTGAACCCGGATCAAATTTTGGTCAAAGTTAAGGCGGTGGGGTTGTGCACCTGGGAGCAGCGCTTTTACAAAGGCGCCGACGCCGGCAGCTACCCGTTTCGGGGTGGGCACGAGGTATCGGGTGTTGTTGTTGAGGTGGGAGCAGCGGCCAAAACTACGCTCAAACCGGGCGATACCGTTTGCCTGGCCCTGGCCACCCGCTGCAATAGCTGTTACTACTGCCGTCGGGGTCTGGATAACTTGTGCCCTTACAACAATCACGTCCCCTCCGGCCAGATTTGGGGCCCGGCCGGGCTGAGCGAATATGTGAATGCCGAAACTTATCAGGTTTACAAAGTCAACTCTGCTCTCCCTTTTGAGCAGTTGGCCCTGGCCGAGCCGGTGGCCTGCGTGACCCGCAGCGTTTCTTTACCGCCGCTAGAGTTTGGGGATACGGTCATCGTTCAGGGAGTCGGGATTATGGGACTGTTGCATGTGCAGCTTCTCAAGCAGCGGGGGACGCGGGTGATTGTGGCCGAACCGGATCCGGCCCGCCGGGAGGTGGCCGTGCGGTTGGGGGCCGATCAGGCCATCGACCCGCGGGCGCACGATCTGGCCGCTTTGGTCCGGGAGCAGAGCCAGGGCATCGGCGCGGCGGCGATTTTTTTTACCGGTGGCGGCGCGCCGGCCATCGAGCAGGGGTTGGACGCCCTGGCCAAAGGTGGTTGGTTGTGCCTGTACGGTTCGGTCTATCCCAAAGGCGCCATCCAAATCGACCCGAATGAGATCCATTACCGGGAACTCGTTTTCACCGGCACCTTCAGCCACAACCGGGCCAGTTTTCGTCAGGCGGTGGCCGCCATTTCCGCCGGCCAGATCGACCTATCGCCCTACGTGAGTGCATGTGTGCCCTTCCCCGAGGTCCAAGCTGGCTTTGAGTTAGCCATCCGCCCGGATACGTATCGGGTGGTGGTGACGTTTGGGGAGAGGTAACGGGGTAGCAAGTAACAGGTAGCAAGTGGCACACGAAGCGGCAGTTAGCAAGTAGCAGGTAGCAGGTGGCACGCGAAGCGGCAGGTAGCAGGTAGCAGGTGGCAAGTAGCAGGGTAGTAGTCAAATTATTCGCCATTCGCAATTCTATATAGTGACATTTGTCACTATTCACTATTCACTATTCACTATTCACTCTTTCCTGGCAAGGAACATTATCCAAATATGCTTGACCCACAACCAGCCCTCCTCGGTTTAGATATCGGCACCACCTCAACCAAGGCGGTCTTATTTGACCTGTCCGGCGCGGAACTGGCCTCGGTTCAACAGAGTTACCCTTTTCACACCCCTCAAGCCGGATGGGCGGAACAAAATCCGGGGGATTTATGGGTGGCTCTGGTCGAGGCCATTCGGACGGTGTTAGCTGCGACCAACTTCCAGGTTCGCCCGCTGGCCCTGGCTCTGGCGGCTCAGAGCGGTTCGCTGCTGCCGGCCCGGGCCGATGGCACGCCGGTCTATCCGCTCATTACCTGGCTGGATGGCCGCACCGAGGCTTTGGTACAGCAGTGGCAGCGTGAGGGCGTCGAGGCGCAGGTGAGGCAGATCAGCGGTTGGCGCTTACATCCCGGCCTGTGCCTGCCGACCATTGCCTGGCTGCGCCAATTCAAGCCAGAGGTATTTGCAGCCGCGGCTCGCTTCCTGTCGGTCAATGATTTTCTGATCTACTGCCTGACCGGGCAGTTTTGCACCAACCCCTCCAATGGCGGCGGGATGCAATTGGCTGACGTGACCACTGGCCAGTGGAGCGACGAGTTATGCGCTCTAGCCGGGATTCGGCCTGACCAACTCTCACCGATCCGGCCGGCCGGCGCGGTCATCGGCCCGATTACCTCGGAGGTCAGCCGCCTGACCGGTTTACCGGCTGATCTGGTGGTGGTCAACGGCGGCCACGACCAGGGTTGCACGGCGCTGGGGATGGGGGTGAACGCGCCGAGGAAGGTACTGCTGGCCTGCGGCACTTCCTGGGTGGTGACTACGGTAGTGGAAGAGCCGGCCGTTGAAACTATCCCGGCTGAAATGGACCTGAACTTCCATCCCTCGCCGGGCCGCTGGACCGTCTCGCAATCCTTGGGGGGCCTGGGCGCGGCTCTGGAATGGTGGCTGAAGCAGGGTTGGCAGGGCGCTGATGTTGCGTCGCCGGTCAACCGGGCTGATATGTACGCGGCCTTAAACCAGGAATTGGCCCAGACCGGGCCGGGCAGTGGTGGTCTATTCTTCTTACCGCTGACCGGGGGGCATGTGGAACCGGCCGGGTTACAGCGGGGCGGCTTTGTGGGCTTGCGGCTGGATCACCGGCGGGGGGATATGGCCCGTTCGATTATGGAGGGAGCGGTTTTTGAATTGCGTTGGGCGCTGGAGACGATGCAGCAAGCCGGCTTACACCCTGAACGGTTATGGCTGGTCGGGGGGGCGGCCCGGAATCCGCTATGGCCCCAATTGGTGGCCGACGGCACCGGCCGGCCCATCTGGTTGACCCAGTACGGCTCCTGGCCAGCGTTGGGGGCAGCCGTCCTGGCTGGCTGGGGCGTTGGCGTTTTTGACTCGCTGGAAACGGGCCAACAGCAGTTTCAGAAATCGGCCCGTTCCATCGTTCCAACTGAAGCTAACCAGCGGTTGTTTGACCAACTTTTCGTCGCCTACCAGCAGTTGACCCAATTGATCGATCGAGATTATGGCCTGGCATGGACCGCGGTTGTCGATTAGCTATTCTGGTCAATTTAGTATAGTATTAATGTCTTATATCTTGGCGCTTAATTTTTGGTTAAAGTTAAAAGAGGCTAGAGTTGCTTATGTAGTATAATTGTGGAGACAGTTTAACGCCAGAGGGAATTGGGGTGATACTATGGCTGTGGCTTATAATATAGCATCAATTTTTAAACTACTCCATATGGCCCTCCCGGGGGATGCGTTAACCACCTTCTGTTACATCAATTTCCCACTGGTTTGTGAGAAATTTGCGCCTGATACACCTCGTCTTTGGAAAATCCAGTTGCTGCTCGACTACAGCAAGAATTTCAACCAGTTTGACAAACTATTAACTCAACTGGCGGCTCGCAGCCCTCGCCATTACGAAAAGTTCTCTACGTCACTTGCAGTGTCTCCTGCTGAACCAACCCCGGATAAAGTTGGCACCAGAAGCCAGGTAGGCATTAGGTTTGTGGGCGATTGGGCCGAGTTTTCTGTTGAATTGCAGCTGGCTGCAGTTGGGGCCGTGGCCAGTAGTTTGGATATACCGCGCGAACAAGTTGAAGTACTGCAGGTCCGGGCCGACCGCTCCGGGATAGAACTACAGCTTGAATTGCCCACGGTTGCGGCTGAAAAATTGCTTTCTCTATTTGAACGTAATGATCCGTTGGTTAAGGATTTAGGCATAGAACAAGCCAAGCAACTGAATACTCGCCTTCGATTTACCCAATCTCAAAAGATTCGAAGAATTCGTAAGCAAACCGACTTACTTTTTAATTCTGCTGTAATGGGAACGCAGTCAGAAAAGCAGCAAGTAGGCGGCAGGTTAGGAGATGCAACTATGAACTATACCTATACCGAGCCGGTCAGGTTAAAACGGCTGGCTTGGCCGGATGATAATTCCCACAGGCAGGCCGACGGGACTGAAATTTATGCCCCGCCTCCGGAGCCGCTCAGTGAACGGCTCCAAAATTTGATCAGGGAACCCCGCACGATTGAAGCGACCGGCATTCCGGAGCCATTTCTGACCAGTTTGGCCCTGAAAACGCTCTATTTTGGCGGTCAGATGAAAGGTTGGCAGATTGCCCAGTCGATGCGCCTTAATTTTAGCGGCGTGGTTGAACCTATTTTGCAAATTCTCCGCAACCACGCCCTGGTGCAGGTTACCGGCGGTAGTAACTTGAACCGGGCCTCATACCAATACGTAATTACCGAAAAGGGGAGCAGCCGGGCCAGAGAACTTCTGGAGCGGAATCGCTTTGTGGGACCTTGCCCGGTAACGTTGTCCCATTACATCGAAGTGGTCAAGTACCACGCCCGCCATCGGCCAACGATTCGCCCGGCCGACGTGCAGTGGGTGTTGAAGGGGTTGGTCCTGCCTCAGGATATTGTTGATCGGTTGGGGCCGGCAGTCAATTCATACAAATCAATCTTTTTGTATGGGCCGCCCGGCAATGGCAAGACCAGCATTGCCAAGGCCATTGGTCGAGGTTTGCTGCCCGGCAATATTATGGTGCCCTACGCCATTTTTGAGAGTAATCAGATCATTACCGTCTTTGATCGGGAAACTCATCGCCCGATGGTCAGCGAAGACGTCCAACTGGCCGAATCGAACGGCCTGGACAAACGCTGGGTCCGCTGTGAAGCGCCGGTAGTAGCAACTGGCGGTGAGCTGACCATGCAGGACCTGGACCTGGCCTGGAGCGATACCAATCGCTACTACGAAGCGCCGTTTCAATTGAAGGCCAATGGCGGGATGCTGCTGGTTGACGACTTTGGCCGCCAGCAAATGGAGCCGAAAGAGTTGCTGAACCGCTGGATTGTGCCCCTGGAAGAGCGGCTGGATTTCTTGACCTTCCATACCGGCAAGAAATTCGCTGTTCCTTTTGAGACTTTGCTCATCCTGTCGACCAACCTCGATCCTGAGTCGTTGGTGGATGACGCCTTTCTACGCCGGATTCGCCATAAATTGGGGATCGACAATCCCAATGAACAGCGGTTTTATGAAATATTTCTGAGTAACTGCAAGGCTCGTAACATCAAGTTTGATCGGCATGCCTTTGTCCATTTGCTGCGGGAGTACTATGTTAATGTTGGTCGCCAGATGCGGGCCTGCCATCCGCGGGATTTGCTGGATCAGTTGGTTGATTTTGCCAAATACCGGGATGAGCCGGTTGAAATGTCGATCGATTTGATTGACCGGGCTGCCCGCTCTTACTTTGCCGAGTTGTTTTAATTTCTTGTCCGCTCCTCTGCCACACTGTAGGGTTAGTTTGCTGCAACCGTGAAGATTATGGGGGCGACCGATCGGTTGCCCCCATCAGCCTACCTCGTTTGAGAAAAGTTGAAAAGTTTTTTTACATTTACTTAAAACTCTTTTAACATTTCGATTACCCAGAGTTAACAGGCAGTCAGTATAATAAACACTCCAACAAAGAAGCTGGATAGGTTGGGGTGAACTCTGCCAAAAGGTTGTCTCTGTTTGCTCAAACTTAAAAATGTTTGCTATTTCTGAATTTACTTTGCCGAAATTCATGAATCGTGGTATTTTTGATGGAGATGGCTAAACAGAACATTACAAGTCGACCGGCTGATCGATGTTAGTGATGAAAGGAGGGAACTGGATCGAATCCAATAATTGTGCAAATTTATCACCTTTTGGCCACATCATTGGTAAAAAAGTTACGCTGTGCATTGAAGGAGGAGCTTAATAATGAAAAAGTGGTTAAACGTTTTACTGATTGTGGTATTTATATTTGGCGTGCTGCCCCTGGCTACTCTGGCCGCTCCAGGGGCGCAGGAAACCGTCGCCTGTGAAGTAGAGGTAATTGTCCAGGCCGATGACTGGTTAAGTAAACTGGCTAACAAATATTACGGCGATTTCTTTGCCTTTCCGGCCATTGTCGAAGCCACCAATCAACAGAATGCCGTTGATGACAGTTACGCCAAAATTGACAATGCCGATCTGATTGAGCCGGGTTGGAAGCTCTGTATCCCCTCCGCCGTCGATGCCCAGGCGATTGTCGGCAGTCAAATAGGTCGGGCTGAACCGGTTGAGGGGGCCATTACCCTGACTTTCTGGCATACAGGCGTGGCCGGCGCGGCCCAGGATGAACTGGTTGATATCTTTAATGCTTCCCAGGATCAGATCTTTGTGGTATCGGAGACCCAAGGTAGTTACACCGATTTGGCCACTAAATTGCTAACGGCCCATGCAGCCGGAGTTGGCCCAGACGTAACCCAACTGGGTACCTTTGAGATCGTCGAATTTGCCAAGTCCGGCGTGCTGGTCGATCTGAAGCCCTACATCGAAAGCGCGAATGCCCTTGATACCAGCGGTTTCCCCGGCACCATGCTTTCTGCCGGCGAGGTGGATGGGCAGATTGTCTGGTTGCCGCTCAACGTCTCGATGCCGGTGCTCTACTACAACCAGGATGCCTTTGCCGAAGCCGGATTGGCCGGACCGCCGCAAACCTGGCAAGAATTTTTTGACTACGCTAGTAAGTTGACCGTCAAAGACGCCAACGGGGTGGTGCAGCGGACGGGTACGGCCTTGTGGGGTATTTCCTGGCCTCTTCTGTCGCAGGTTTGGTCAGAAGGCGGTGAATTTACCACCAAAGATTATAGCAATGTTACCCTGAACGATCCCGTGATTGTCCAGGTGATGAGCCAGTATCAACAACTGATGCAAGAGGGGGCGGTCACATTGCCTGAAGCGGCCTCCGGTGGACACCGGGCTGCCTTCAAGAACGGTCAGGCCGCTATGATCCTTGACTCGCCGGCTCCCTTCGCCGAAATCTTTACCGAATCGGTCGGCTTTACCCCGGCTGTGGCCAATTATCCGGCCGGTGCGGCGGGCAAAGTGTATGCCCCCGGCGGCGGTGGCATTGCCATGATGGCAATCACTCCGGCGGAAAAAAGGGACGCCGCCTGGACGTTTATTAAATTTATGCTGAGCGATGAAAGCCTGGCCTATCTGGCCGAACGCTCCGGTTACGCCGCTTTCACCGAAGGAGCTCGTAAATCTGCCGGTAGCTTCCTGTCTGACCAGCGCTATGCCATTATGCATGAATCTTTACCCTTTCTGCGGGGTGATTTCAGCATGAATACCTCCCCGGCGGTGCGGACAGCCTTTGATGAGGCGCTGCAAAAGATTTTGGTCGAAAATGCCGATGTGCAAACCACCTTGGACGCGGCCGACGCCAAAGCCGAACAGGGTCTCAAGGATGAGATCTTTGCTCCGTAACCACTGAAAGTTTTCTTTGAACCAGGGAGTGCGGACATTTTTCTGCACTCCCTTTATCCCTTTGGATAGCAGCCAAATAGCTTATCTGGAATTCTCGTTCCTACGTCGAGGGTCACGTTGGTGTAGGGCGGGTATAAATCGGTTATGAAACTCACCTCCTTTGCTTCGGGTAGGGTCGATGACAATTTCTGCGAGCCTGCGCGCTGACGAGTCGAAGTGGGCCAAAGCCGGCCGCAAGTGGCGACGCAATAAAAAGGAATATTTGACCTTTCTGGCTTTTTTTGCTCCAAATCTGATCTTGTTTGTTGTTTTTACCTATTGGCCGATTATCTACAGTGTTTATTTGAGTTTCTTCCGCTGGAATTTTCTAACGCCTACTGGCCAGTTTGTCTATTTTGACAATTATACCCGGTTGCTGCAAGACCCGGTTGTCTGGACGGTGGTCGGCAATACGCTGACGTATGCCCTGAGCGTGGTGATTATTGCCCAATCGTTGGCCTTCCTGTTGGCGTTGTTGCTAAATCGGCGTTTATTTGGGCAATCTTTCTTCAGGACGGTGGCCTTCACTCCTCACATTACCACCACCGCTGCCGCGGCGCTGGTCTGGGCCTTTGTGCTGAACCCAACTTTTGGACCCTTGAGTTATATCTACCGCGCCCTGGGAGTGCCCGGTATCAACTGGCTCAACAGCGTGGTCCTGGCGCTGTGGGCGATCATTATTGTGGGCATCTGGAAAGAGATTGGTTTTGCGTCGGTCTTCTTTTTGGCCGGTTTGCAGGGCATCAACAAAGAATATTATGAAGCCGCCAGGGTAGACGGCGCTTCTGGCTGGGCTATTTTGCGCCATATCACTTTACCGCTAATGACGCCGGTGATCTTTTTCCTGTCCGTCAGCGGTTTGATTGCCGCTTTTAAGGCGTTTGATATTGTAGCCATCATGACCGCAGGGGGACCGGTTTATCCTGCGTCCAGCACGTACGTCTATCATCTGTACCAACTGGCTTTCCGTAATTTTAGGGCCGGTTATGCTTCTACTTTTGCGTTGGCCTTCTTTGTCATTATGATCTTGCTAACGATTATCCAGGTCAAAGGTTCTGAACGCTGGGTTCACTACGAGGGGGAGGAGAAATAAGATGACGGCGAAGGCAGAAGCAAAGTCAATGACCCTTCGGCCTGAGCTGGCCGACCTCCACCGGCGCCGGTTGGCCCGGACAAGGATGGAAAAAGGCGGGGTCTATCTCATCCTGATCCTGGTAACAATCGTGCTGGGGTTGCCCTTCTTTTGGATGATGACCACCTCTCTTAAAACACCCCAGGAGATCGCCATCTATCCACCCACCTTGTTACCCCGCCATTGGCTCTGGGAAAATTTCTCGGCGGCCTGGGCCGTGGCACCTTTCGATATATACTATTTCAACAGTATCTTCACCGGCCTGGCCAGCACCTTGCTGCAAGTCTTGTTTGCCTTGTTTATGGCTTATGCCCTGGTTTTCATTGAATTTCCCATCAATAAGCGGCTGTTATTTCTGTTGATCCTGGCCACCATGATGATCCCGGTCGAGATGAAGCTGGTCCCCAACTTCATTTTGCTCAAAGAACTGGGCGACCTGAGCCGGACAGCCGATCCAGTGACGGCGCCAATTCTGGCTGCCCTCGGCTTACGCCTTGCCCCGGCTCAAATTTGCTGTGGTATTAACAGCTACTTTGCCCTGATCGTGCCGCCCGCGGCTCACGCCTTTCCGGTGTTTGTGCTGTACCAGCAGTTCCGCACCCTGCCGCGCGACCTCATCGATGCAGCTAAGGTGGACGGCGCCAGCCACTGGCAGATTCTGTGGCGGGTGGTCACCCCCGTTAGCCGGCCCGTCTTAGCCGCCACCGTCCTGATTGCCTTTGTGGGCCGTTGGAATGATTACCTGTGGCCATTGATCATCACCCAGAGCGAGGCCATGCGAACCCTGCCGGTCGGCCTGGGCCATCTGCGGGCTGCCTCCGCGGAGGGTTCCGCGCCCTGGAATTTGCTGATGGCCGCCTCGATCTTTGTGATTTTTCCCATTTTGATTCTCTTTTTATTCACCCAGAAGCAGTTTGTGGAAGGAATCACCGCCGGCGCCGTTAAAGGGTAGACGTGTAAAATGATAAATCAAAATTCACCTCCGGCTGTTTATAATCTGGAACTTCCTACCGTGGCTGTGCTCATCGGCCGGAACCATTACCGCCGGATGTTGAACCAGAACACCTGGCATAAGCTGCGCCGTTTGGCCAACGTCATCGAGCATCCCGGCGTTGAACCGGCCACCAAAGCGGATTTGCTCACCCTTTTGCCGCCAGCCGACGCCTGCCTGACCAGTTGGGGAGTAGCCCAACTGGACGCCGAGGTCATAGCCGCCGCCCCTCGCTTGAAGCTGATGGCCCACATGGGCGGCAGCGTTCAGCGTTTTATCAGCCAGGCGCTCTGGGCGCGCAACGTGCGCGTCACCACAGCCGCGCCTGTGCTGGCCGAGGATGTCGCTATTACCACCCTGGGTTTGATGATTGTGGGCATCAAGCGCATCTGGCCGTTGGGCCAACATGTGCGTGCCGGCGGCTGGCGCGAGAGTCCCTACTGGCCGGCACGTGAGCTGCGCCACAAGCAGGTTGGCCTGGTTGGAGCCAGCAACGTGGGCCGCCATCTCATCCGGCTGCTGGAGCCGTTCCAGGTTCAAATTTTACTGTATGATCCGTTTGTGACCCCTGAGGCTGCAGCTGAGTTGGGGGTCGAAAAAGTTGAGCTGCCAGAATTGCTCCAACGGGCCGACATCCTCACCCTGCATGCTCCGGCCAAGCCGGCAACCGATCAACTCATCAACGCCGCGGGCCTGGCCCGATTGAAGGATGAGGCTTTGATCATCAATACCGCCCGGGGCAGCCTGATCGACGAACCGGCCTTGATTGCCGAGCTGAGTAAAGGTCGTTTCTTTGCTTTCCTCGACGTGACCGACCCCGAACCGCCGGCAGCCGATAGCCCGCTACGCCGGCTGGAAAATGTGGTTGTGCTGCCCCATCTGGCCGGCTGCATTGAAGATTGCACCCATCTGGGTGAGGTGGCGGTGGAGGAAATCCGCCGCTTTTTTGCCGGCGAACCACTCCTTTACCCGATTTTGCCGGACATGTTGAACCGCATATCTTGAAAGAGACCCGGTACGGTAGCGGAAATGGCGGTACAATCTGATCCCCTTGGGTTACACCTAATTGGCTCAGCGCAAACAGCGCAGCCGCTTGATTTGCCTGAACTCGCTGGTCTGGCTTTTGAGCCTGAGCGGGCAACTGTTGAGAACCCCATGCGCTTTGTTCAGGCCGCGCCCAATCCCAACGGTATGGTTGGGGCCGAGCTCTTTTTGCTGACCGGCAACGCCACTCTGGGCCCGGTTGACCAGATCGAGGCCGACCCGGCCTGGCGTCTGCTTCAATCCAACGCCGCTGACCGGCTCAACCCGTTTCGGCTGCGAGTTTTTCATTTCAATGATCTGCATGGACTCATCTACAAGATCAACGCCGCAGCGGAATTCCCCATTTTTTCTCGCATGGTTTCGCTGGTGCGCGAGTTGCGGCAGCGCTACCGGGACAATCCTGATGTGGCAGTGATGTTTGCCGCGGGTGGCGATGGGCAAGTCGGCTCACTCTTTGATGAGCTGCTGGAACAAGATCAGGCTTCGCTCAAGGTCCACGCCGGATACCGGGCCTACTCGGCTGCCGGGGTTGATGTCGATGTCATCGGCAACCATGACCTGGATCGAGGGGCCGGGTTGCTGACCCACGCTATTCAGCAGGATGCCCGCTTCCCGATTCTATCGGCCAATGCCATCAGCCAACAGCATCTCAACTGGCTCTCCTATCCGGCGGCCCTGTTTCGGGTCAAAGGGATTCGGATTGGGGTTATCGGCTTGACCACCGCCGGGCAGGTCAAATGTCAGGATTCTGAGGTCCTAATTTTCGATCCGCTGGCGATCTTGCAGGATCTTCTGCCCGCCTTCAAGCCTTACTGCGACATCATCATTGTTTTATCCCATCTTGGTTACAGCGTCGCGTCAGACTCGGCCATTGTCAAACCGCTGGGTGATGTGGAATTGGCCCAGGCCCTGGATTATTGCGAAGTTGATTTGATCATCGGTGGACACACCCACCACGCCCTGAATGAACAGGGGTTGGGCCAGGCCAATATCGTCAACGGTATTCCGATTGTGCAGGCCGGCGCCCAGGGCCGCTTTCTGGGTTCGGTTGATATTATCCTGCGTGAGGGTACCGCGGCTGTTGCCAGCGCCCGATTGATCCCGGTGGCCGATCTGCCGGTTGATGAGGCGTTTGAGACCGAGGTGATCCGGCCGCTGGTTGAGCAGGCCCGGCCGCTGCTGGCAAAGCCGTTGGGCCTATTGGCCGATGATCCCGGTTTAAGCTCGGTTGTGTTGAATAACTGTTTTGCCTTTGAAGAGATACCGCTGGTCAATTTTGTGACCGATGGTCTGCTGGCCAGATGTTGGGCCAACCAGTTTCCGGTTGACTTGGCTATGGTTGATGCGGCCGATATTAGCCGCGGCCTGCCGCCGGCCCCGCACGTGACTTTGGGGATGTGGCTGCGCGTGATGCCCTTTGCCGATACTATCCAAATCTTTTCTTTAACCGGCCAGCAACTCCAGGAGTTGCTCGATGACAATGCCCAGCGCATCGATTTGCCGGGCGAACCTCACACCGAACGGGGCTTTCTGCAATTTAGCCGGACCCTCCGGTACACGGTCAATGTGGTCAAAGGAAAACGGGCTGCCTGTTGCGCTGGCAATATCACAGTCCACGGCGTACCACTTGCCGAGCAACTGGATAGAAAATTTGTCATTGCTTGCAGCAGCCATGTCCGCAAGGCCTGTTGCGCCTGGGAAAAGCACGCAGCCATGTACTTCAATCTGTCACTCATATCTCTGGATCGCGCCTATGGTTCACGGTTGGATACCGGTCTGTTGGTCTCCCGGCAGTTGATCGCCTCCATCCGTGAGCTGGGCGGCATCACCCCCGCCACTGGCGCCAAGACGGATGGAAGGCTGGCAGTAGTGACCAATTGAAAAAAAGGAGATCTTATGACGACCCGACGTTTGCACCACATCTTTCAACCTGATGGTCGAGCTTTAATTGTAGCCTTTGACCACGGCCTGATCGACGGCCCGGCCAAAGGCATGGAGCAACCGGCCGCGACCCTGGCCAAGATGGTGGCCGGCGGCGCCGATGCCATTTTGACCTCTTATGGGGTGGCGACTCGTTTTGCCAGGGAGATTGCCTCGCTGGGGCTGATTCTACGGCTGGACGGCGGCGGCACCAAGCTGGGGGTGATGGGCGGCTCCAGCGGCCAATTCTACACCATCGCGGACGCTCTACGCCTGGGGGCGGATGCGGTGGCGGTGTCGGCTTTTCCAGGATCCCCCAAAGAGGAAGCCACCCTTAAAGTATTGGCCGAAGTTATCGGCCAGGCGCACGCCTGGGGCCTGCCGGTGATGGCCGAGATGGTGCCGGGCGGCTTCGACAGCGGCCCGGAATTTCGCACCGCCGAAAGTATCGCCATCTCGGCCCGCGTCGCGGCCGAGTTGGGGGCCGATTGGGTCAAGATCCCCTACGCCGACGGCTTTGAGCGGGTCACTTCGACCTGTTACGTGCCGGCGGTGATGCTGGGCGGGGCCAAAAAAGGCAGCGAGCGGCAGATGCTGGAAACGATCAGGGCGGCCCTGTCGGCCGGCGCGGCTGGGGTGGCCGTCGGTCGCAATATCTTCCAGGCCGACGACCCGGCTAAAATGACTGCCGCCATTGCCAGTTTGGTCCACCAGCACGCCACGGTCGATGAGGCGATGGATATTCTGGCCGGATAAGAACTCCCTTCTTACTGCGGTTGAAAACTGCTATAATTCTTTACTGATCCTCTGAAGCCGAGGTAATCAACAGATACCCATGCTGCCGGGCCATGAAAACCGTTCGGTTTGGTTAGCCCAAACCAAATTCCAGCCGCCACGCCTGGGCCGGGATTTCATTGTGCGCTGGCGACTGCTCGATGTTTTGGCCGCTGCGGTTGGTGCCTACGCCCTTACCCTTGTTTCTGCGCCGGCCGGTTACGGCAAAACCACTCTCCTGGCTTCTTTCTCCTCTGCATCTGCCAAAATACCGCTAACGTGGCTTTCCCTCGATGAAGAAGACAACGATCCCACGCATTTGATTTTACAACGACTCTAATGGTAAACCAACTATCCTGGCCAGGCCAAATTAAAGAAATGCATCATTATTGGCAAAAACAGATTTTTTTATACGTGTTGGTGTTTGTCTCTTTTTTCTTTATGTTTCACCAGTTTGGAGTGGTTCCACCGCCGTTTCCCTGGTCTGATGAAGCTTCGGCCGGGCAGGATGCTGTGGCTACCCTCAATGGCGGTTTTCGGCTGCATTATCCAGATCAAGGCGGGGGGGGCAATTTGTGGGTTTATTTGGCTACATTGGCTTTTTTACTGCTTGAGCCAAACATTTTTGCGCTCAGATGGTTAGCTGGAGTGGCCGGGTTATTTGCTGTTGTATTCTTTTACGCGGCCGGCCTGGAGTTGTTCAGAATAATTGCCCCGCTCAAAAAATCACAATGGCTGGCCTTTTTGTCTGCTTTGGGGCTGGCCGTTTCTACGTGGCACCTGATTATGAGCAGAGTTGCCTGGCCGCCTGTTCTTGGTTCAATCGCTGTGAGCGCCATGACATTTTTTTTGTGGGGCGGCTTGCGCACAAAACGGTTACAGGCGTTTGTTGGACTCGGAGTGGTCGTTGGGTTAAGTCTATACCTATATGTTCCATCTCGCCTTATTGGATTAGTGGTTATAATCTTTTTAACCGTTGAGTCGATCTTGAGCCTGGTCCAACATAAGCCAATCCAATGGTGGTTACTTCGTTACCAATTCTTGTTAACGATTGGGGTGGCTGTAATAGTCGCGGCGCCAATGTTGGGGTTATATTTAGCCTATCCCGACACCTTTACCACTCGAATTGAAGAAGTACGTATCCAAACCGATACATCGTCCTGGCTGGAGCAAGTTTCAAGAAATCTATATTTTTACGCCGACAGCTTTGGGTTTGCCTTGAATCTTGATCGTTTACCCATAGATGGTTTAATTCTGGGAAGTATTACTTCCATTCTGTTTTTAGCCGGGCTTTTGATCGCATTTTGGCAAATTTCTACCCCATTGAGTCGATATGTGCTCATATGGTGGTTTTTGCTCATCATTCCCGGCGTTGTTTCGCCAACCCTGGCTTATGATCCCAGTATTTTAAGGCGGGTAATTGGTATTTTACCTGTTCGCGTTTGTTTACCGTACCGGCTGCCGAAAAGATGGTGAAAGCCAATGTTGATTTTGGTGAAATCGCCCAACTCATCGGCCTTGACCTTGATCTAACTCAAGTCAAAAATGAAAATGGTCAGGTTGGCTTGACCTTATATTGGCAAGCAATCACGGAGACAGAGGTGAGTTACAAGGTTTTTGTTCACCTTCTTGACGCTGAAGGGAATATTGTTCAACAGGCCGATCGTGAGCCGCAAGCCGGTCAAGCGCCAACGACAAGTTGGCTGGAAAACGAAGTGGTGATGGATAAGTTTGTATTTCCGGTGGATGAGAAGCTGAAAGATGTGGCCAGAATAGCAGTCGGATTATACAATCCTTCAACCGGTGAGCGGTTGTTGATCACTGATCCGGTCGATAGACTTTCGAAGACAGCTTACGAAATCACTTTTTGATCATTAGAAACCGAAGTATTGCCTTTTTTGGCAAAGATCACAAAGATCACAAAGGACGCCAAGATTTTCAGAAATTCTCTGTGTTCCTGGCGTCCTTTTTGGCCGAAGATGGTCTATCTATTGATGTTCAGATAAATATTTTGAATTTTGTAGGGGCGAACTCTTGTGGTCGCCCCGTTGGGCAGGCACAAGGCGCTGCCCCTACTCAATAACATTATCTCAATATCTATAGGTTAGGAACTGCGGTTAACAGCCCCAGCAGCAAGGGGCTCGATGACGCTGTTATTTTGAAGCAACCACAATATTGACCAGCCGTCCCGGTACATAAATCACTTTAACCGGCGTTTGGCCGCCCAGATGGCGCTGCACCCCCTCGGCGGCCAGGGCCTGAGCTTTGGCGGTTTCTGCCTCGATGTCAATGGGGACTTCAATTTTGTCCCGCACCTTGCCGTTCACCTGAATCGCCAGTTCGATCACATCCTCTTTGGCTATCGCTTCGTCCCAGGTAGGCCAGCTCTGCTGGTGAACGCTGTACGGCTGCCCGATTCGTTCCCACAACTCTTCGGCCACGTGGGGGAAGCCCGGGGCCATCAGCAGGATCAGGGTCTGGATGGCCTCTTGCCAGGCCGTCTCTTTGACCAGTGCCGGCGCCTCCGCCCGGACGGACACTAGCGCATTGGTATATTCCATCAGGCCGGCGACCATCGTGTTGAAGCTGAAATCCTCGAGGTCCTTGGTCACCCGGCGGATGGCCTGGTGCTGCTTGCGCTGCAACTCCCGAATTTGCGCCGGCGCAGGCAGCTTGCCTGCTTGCTCCTCGGCTCTCCGGCCGCCGCCTTGCCCAGCTACCAAATCCCACACTTTCTCCAAGAAGCGCTGCACTCCCAAAATGCCGGTGCTATCCCAGGGTCCACCCTGATCCCAGCGAAAGCCGAACATCAGGTAACCGCGGACGGTATCGGCCCCGTATTTTTGCACCAGGTCATCGGGGGCAATCACGTTGCCGCGGCTCTTGCTCATCTTTTCCCGATCTTCACCCAAAATGATGCCCTGGTTGAATAACGCCGCCATCGGCTCATCAAAGTCCACCAACCCCATATCCCGCATCGCTTTGGTGAAGAAGCGGGTGTACAGCAGGTGCATGGTGGCGTGCTCGATGCCGCCGGTGTACTGGTCGACCGGCAGCCAGTACTCGCCCTCGACCGGGTTGAAGGGCGAGTCGTCCGCCGACAGGGTTTCGCCGTCCTTCCAGGTCGGGTCCATGTAGGCGTACTGGTACCAGCTCGAGCACATAAAGGTGTCCATCGTGTCCGTTTCCCGCTCGGCCTCGACCGAGCCGCAGCGCGGACATGTCACCTGGCGGAAGCCCTCGTGATACTTCAGGGGTGACTCGCCGGTGGGCATAAACTGGACATCCTCCGGCAGCAGCACCGGCAACGCTTCATACGGGGCCGGCACAATGCCGCACGAAGGGCAGGTGATCATGGGGATGGGGCAGCCCCAGTAACGTTGGCGACTGATCAGCCAGTCGCGCAGGCGATAAGTGACCGCGAATTTGCCGATACCCTGTTCCTCCAGCCAGCGAGTCACCGCCATCCGGCCTTCAGTGTCAGGCGTCAGGTCGGCCGGCAGGCCATACTGCTCGGCCAATTCCGGCGTCCATTCGGCCAGCCTGTATTTGCCGATGGTTGCATAACCGTTGAAGGGACCGCTGTTGACCATTGTACCCGGTCCGGTGTAAGCTTCGGCAAATGGCTGGCCGTCCCAACCTTTAGGGGCGACAACCACCGGGATGGGCAGGCCATACTTGGTGGCAAACTCAAAGTCTCGCTCATCACCGCAAGGCACGGCCATGATGGCCCCGGTGCCGTAGGTCATCAACACGTAATCGGCAATCCAGATGGGAATGCGCTCGTTATTGACCGGGTTGATGGCGTAGGCGCCGATAAAGACGCCGCTTTTCTCCTTGTCGGCGGCCAGCCGGTCGATCTCGGTCTGGCGGGTGGCCTGGACCACGTAAGCTTCCACTTCGGCCCGCCGATCGGAAGTGGTCAGCTCTTTGACCAGGGGATGCTCCGGGGCCAGCACCATAAAGGTCGCCCCCCACAGGGTGTCAGGTCGAGTGGTGAAGATGGGCAAATCGTGGCCGCCCTGCTCGGTTTTGAAGATGACTTCGGCGCCCTCGCTGCGGCCAATCCAGTTGGTTTGCATGGCCCGCACCCGATCCGGCCAGTTCAGTTTGGAGAAATCCAACAGTTCCTCGGCGTAGGCGGTGATTTTGAAGAACCACTGGTTCAGATCTTTCTTGATTACCGGCGTGCCGCACCGTTCGCAGTGGCGATCCTCGCCCCAAACCTGCTCCCGGGCCAGGGTGGTGTTGCAGTGGGGGCAAAAGTCCACCGGGGCCATGGTTTTGTAGGCCAGCCCCATGTCGTACAGTTTCAAAAAGAACCACTCGCTCCACTTGTAGTAGCTGGGGTCGGAGGTGATGGCCTCTCGCTCCCAGTCGAACATGGCCCCCATCGAGCGCAGTTGCTGGCGCATCCGCTCGATATTGGCGTAGGTCCACTCTTTGGGGTGGATGCCCCGCTTGATGGCCGCATTCTCGGCCGGCAGGCCAAAGCTGTCGAACCCCATCGGGAACAGGACGTTGTAGCCCTTCATTCGCAGCCAGCGGGCCCGGGTGTCGCTGGGGGCCATGGCGTACCAGTGGCCCATGTGCAGGTCACCGCTGGGGTAGGGGTACATAGTCATAGCGTAGTACTTGGGCCTGTCGTGGTCGATGACGGCCCGGTACAGGCCGTCGGCGGCCCACCTTTGCTGCCATTTCGGTTCGATTGCCTGGGGGTTATATTTGTCGTTCATAATATTGTTTCTCTTTTTAGCTAAATTGGATAGATTGAGAATCAATCCCTGGTTTGTTGAATAGACAGGATTTACAAGACTCACAAAAAATAATTTGGTTTTCAATCCACAAGTCAGCAAAGTACTCGCCCACAATTTCACTTTCATAGTAGACCTTGATCGGCTCTTGTTGCTTGACCGAAAAACCCTGTTTGGTTAGTTCGACTCGAAGTGCATTTTCATACACTTTTTCCAAAAAGCCACTTCCGAGAGTGTTATGCACCTTGTAAGCACACCCAATAATTTGGTAAGTTAGGTTATTGTCTTTCACAGGGCTTATCTTTCCTAAATTCTGTAAATCATGTAAATCTTGTCTATTAACAAAAAAACCGGTCTTCCGACCGGCTCTGCTGTGCTCAAGAACTAAATTGCTATCCCCCACCAGGGGGGAGCCGCCGGGACGGAATATAAGTCTGGCTACTAAGGTTAAGCAACAACCCAGGTCGACCCGCGGGCGTTGCACCCAGGGTGGCGCCGGCTTGAATTCGATGAGATTGGGCGATTTGCTGGCTAACCATCGTGCCGCCTCGATTTTACAGGGTTATGTTACACAGGCAAATAATGAAATCGATTTTGCCTATTATACCACGCCTTCAACAATTTACAACCCCTTTTTTTTCAACCCCGCAATAACGACTCCAAAATCCAGATGGCTGCTTTTTTATCCAGCGGCTCGTTGTTGTTGCCGCACTTGGGGCTGTAGATGCAACTGGGGCAGCCCTCTTCGCAGGGGCATTCTTTGATGGTGGTCAGGGTGGCCTCCCACAACTCGGTTAGCAGGTTGAAGCCCTGCTCGCTGATGCCGACGCCGCCAGGGTAGCCGTCGTAAATGAAAATTTGGGGCCGCTCCGTATCGGGGTGGAGCGGGGTGGAGAGACCGCCGATGTCCCAACGGTCGCACATGGCAAACAGCGGCAGCAGGCCGATAGCGGCGTGTTCCACCGCGTGCAGCCCGCCCAAAAAGTCCCAACCTCGCCGGGCCAACCGGCCGGCCCACTCGCCCGGCACGTCCCACCATAGCGCCCGCGTTTCAAAAGTATTGGCCGGCATCTCCAGTGGGGTCTCGCCCAGGTTGGCCTCGCTAAACTGGCGCACCCGGCGATAGCCGATTACCTGCTGGGTCACCCGCACCGCGCCCCAGAAAACGGTGGAGCTTTTCAACTGGCGGTGCCGGAGCGAGCGGATGATATTGATGTCACTCAGTTCGCGGGTCTGGGTGTAGTAGTCCACCCGGGCCGGTAGCAGAGTGGCCCGGCCCTTGGCCAGGTCGAGTTCGCTGACCAGGTAGCTGTCGCCCTGGTGCAGATAGATCGCTCCCGGATGGACCCGGCTAAAAGCCAAAATCTCGTCCATCTCCTCCAGTTGCTTGAAATTGCGGCTGCCATCCACCAGCACAACCGGCCGGCTGCCGATGCTGCGGATACTGACCCGCTGGGCCGGGTAATCCTGGCCGCGATAGTACCATTTATCGTGGTCGGATTGGTACGTTACCAGCCCCCGTTCTTCCAGCCTGACCATAGCTTCCACAAAGCCGTGGCCAAAATGGGCCTCATCGGCCGGCGTCAGCGGCGACTCGTGGGCGGCGCAGGGCAGGTGCTGCTCCAAAATATAAACGTTGCCGGGATCGATCAGGGCATGCTCGTGGGGCCGGCCAAAAAGCTGGTCGGGATGGCGCATGAAGTATTGGTCGAGGGGATTGTCCAGGCCGATCAAGATAGCCAGCGAACCGCTGTTGCTGCGCCCAGCCCGCCCGGCCTGCTGCCACAGGCTGGCCACGGTGCCCGGATACCCCACTGAGACGGTCGCATCCAAATCGCCCACATCTACGCCCAACTCCAGGGCCGAGGTGGCGGTGACGCCGGTCAACTGGCCGTTGAACAGGGCCTGCTCGATCTGGCGGCGCTGTTCCGGCAAATAACCGGCCCGGTAGGAGGCGATTCGTTCGACCAGGTGGGGGTCGGTCCGGTCCAGGGCCTGGCGGGCGTAGTTCAAAATCAATTCGGCCACGACCCGGGCCCGGGTAAAGGTGATATTGCGGATCTGCTGGCGGACCATTTCGGCCAGGAGATTGGCCGCTTCACCGTTGGGGCTGCGCCGGCTGCTCTTTTGGTCGTCCAGAAAGGGCGGATTCCACAAGGCAAACTGCTTGGGGGCATGGGGTGAGCCGTCGTTGGTGACCACCACGGGCCGGCGGCCGGTCAGCCGTTCGATGTGGTCGCCGGGGTTGGCAATGGTGGCCGAGCAGCAGATGAATTGCGGCTGGTTGCCGTAAAGCTGGCACAGCCGGGTCAGGCGGCGCAGCACCACGGCCACGTGGCTGCCAAAAACGCCCCGGTAGATGTGAGCTTCGTCAACCACGACAAATTTTAGGTTTTTCAAGAAGTCGGCCCATAGGTGGTGATTGGGCAAAATACCCACGTGCAGCATGTCGGGGTTGGTCAGAATAATGTTGCCCTCACGCCGCAGCCGGCTGCGGCTGGACGATGGCGTGTCGCCGTCGTAAGCGCCAAAGCGGGGGATGGCACGCGGACGCCCGTTTTGATTGGCAGCCAGGGCCGTTTTGAGCCGGGCGGTGAATTCCTTGAGGCTGCGGAGTTGATCTTGGGCCAGGGCTTTGGTGGGAAACAGGTACAGCGCCCGGGCTTGCCAGTCTAGCAGGGTGGCTTCCAGCACCGGCAAGTTATAGCACAACGTCTTGCCGCTGGCGGTACTGGTGGCAATGACCACGTCTTGCCCGCTTCTGGCCGCGTTGATCGCTTCACCCTGGTGGCTATAAAGCCGGGCCACACCCCCGGCCTTGACCGCCTCAACTAACGGTCGCAGCAGCGGCCGCTCCAGCGAGCTGTACTGGCCTCGTCGCGCCCCAATTCGCTGCACGTGGGTCAACTGGTTCTGGTAAAAACTCTGTTGCTTAAGATGGTTGATAAAAGTCGTTGGGTCCATCACCACGGGCCGTAAGGTTACGTTATTCCAGAGAAACAATTCTCCCGGTGTCCGTATTGCGTGGTGCATCTTTCGTGTCAAAACACTTACGCAACACGCAACAACGCAACACGTAATACGTTTGGGAGGATATGGACTCTGGAACACCCTTAAGCAGGGTAGCTGTGAGTTCTGACTGGCTGGTGTTAATTCTACCATAAACTACCCCAAAAGCGTAAGAAGGCAGCGGGGCAACCGGCAGATAAAAGTACTGTTTGCATAAGCCGGGTTTGTGATAAAATGAAAAAAAGTTAGAATATTAACGGACATCCATTACAATACAAGGTTTTGCTTATGTCATCTACGTTCCCTCTCTTAATTGTGGTTATCGGCCTCGGGCTGTTGCTGCTCGTGGTCTTGCTTTTGCTGCGGCGACGGCGCAAGGCTGCCCCGAGAAAAGCGGCCCCGAAGCAGCCGCCGGCCAAACGCCCGGCCAAGAAATCAGCGGCCAGCCAGCCACAAGCCGATGTTGTTACACCGGCTGCCGCCACCAGTCCAGCCCCGCCGCCGGCCCAGGTTACAACTCTTGCTCCTGTCCTCCCATCGGCCCCGATCCCAAGCCGGACTGAAGCCGGTGATAAGATTCGCATTTTGGTAGTTGATGACAATCCCGATACCCGCGGCCACGTGAGCCGCCTGCTCTATTTTGAAGACGATATGGAGGTGATTGGGCAGGCCATTAACGGCCGGCAGGGCATTGAGATGGCGGTGGATTACAGGCCGCACATCGTGCTGATGGATATCAATATGCCTGATATGGACGGCATCACTGCGACCCAGGAGATGTCGGTCAGAGCGCCCTTTAGCCAGGTCATTATTATGTCTGTTCAGGAAGAGCAGCACTATATGAAAAAGGCAATGGCTGCCGGGGCGCGTGATTTCCAACCCAAACCGTTCACCTCCGAGGAGTTGGTCAATTGCGTCCGCCGTGTTTATAACTACAGTTTGCCCATTTACCAGCAATTTGAGGCGCATCAGGTCGAGACGCACAAAGCTGCCCAAATTGAAGCCCAGCAGGCTGAGGATGGGGCCGGCACGCGGGTCATTGCCGTTTATAGTCCCAAGGGTGGGATCGGCGTTTCAACCATTGCCGCCAATCTGGCTGTGGCTCTGCAGCAGCGGTATGGCGATGTTGTTTTGATGGATGCCGATTTACAGTTTGGCGACATCATGGTCCATCTGAATACCCGCCCAACCCGCACGATGAGTGATTTGGTGCACGAGGGCGGTTTTGACCTGGAGCTCGTTGCCGATGTACTCTTATCCCACAATTCAGGCTTAAAGCTGCTGTTAGCTCCGCCGCAACCGGAACTGGCCGATGCGGTTTCTGTGGAGATGGTGGCCGGACTGATCAAAACTCTGAAGGGTGATTTTAGGGCGGTGCTGGTGGATACCAACCACAAACTTGATGATAAAACGATGGCAGTGCTGGAAAATGCCGACTATATCTTATTGGTCCTTACCCCTGAGTTACCTGCCATTAAGAGTGGCAAACTCTTTGTTGAGTTATATGACCGGCTCGAATTTGAGCGGGCCAAGCTGGGGGTGGTTATCAATAATGCCGATCTGGTCGGGGGCATTTCTCCGGCCAAGATTGAAAAGATTCTCAAACTGGAACACACCTTCCGGATTCCTCACGATCCCAGGTTAATTCTGGCGGTTAACAGAGGGATCGTCGTTGCCCAACAGGAACCCAATAGTCCCTCAGCCCAGGCGATCATCCAGTTAGCGGCTGAAATTGGTCAGAGACTGGCCGAACCAAAAGCTGCCGTGCCGGTAGCCGAGTAAGGCTGGAGGAGGCGTCAATGTCGCAACCCACCGCTGATGTGGTCATTTGTGGAGCCGGAATTGCCGGGATTGCGGCAGCTTACCATCTGGCCGTCGCCCACAAGATCAAAAGGGTGGTGCTGGTTGATGAACGGGCGCCGCTTACCCTGACCAGCGACAAATCTACCGAGTGTTATCGCAACTGGTGGCCAGGCCCGGGTGAGGCGATGGTCGGCCTGATGAATCGCAGTATTGACCTGATGGAGACGCTGGCTTACCAGAGCGACAACCGCTTTAACCTCAATCGACGGGGCTACCTTTACGTCACCGCAGAGCCGGCCCGGCTTGAAACCTTCAAGCAAGTCGCCGCCGAGTCAGCCACTCTGGGAGCCGGGCCGGTTCGCATCCATACCGGCCAGCCGGGTGAACCGGCCTATACGCCGGCCTCACCCCACGGTTTTAGCGACCCGCTGACCGGCGCTGATATCATTCTTGATCAGGCCCTGATCCGGCAGCACTTTCCCTACCTCGCCGAGAAAACCGTTGGCGTGGTCCACGCCCGGCGCTGCGGCTGGTTCAGCGCCCAGCAGTTTGGCATGTATCTCCTGGAGCAGGCTCGAGCCTATGGCGCTGAGCTGATGACAGGCCGGGTTGAAGGCGTTGAGGTCAGCGGCAATCGCGTTCGGGCGGTCAAAGTTGCTTCTCCGGGTGGGGTGACCAACCTGGCCACCGGCAACTTTGTCAATGCCGCCGGACCCTTTCAAAAGCAGGTGGCCCGGCTGATCGGCGTCGATCTGCCCCTTTTCTGCGAGCTGCACGTCAAGATTGCGTTCAACGATCATTTGAAAGCGTTGCCTCGCCACGCCCCCCTGGTCATCTGGACCGACCCGGTCTTTTTACCCTGGTCGGAGACCGAACGGACCATGCTGGCCGAGTCGGTCGAGACGGAGTGGCTGCTGAACGAGTTTCCAGCAGGCGTCCATGCCCGGCCGGAGGGGGAGGGTGACAGCACGGTCGTTCTCATCCTGTGGACCTATGATACCAGCCCGGTTGAACCTGTTTTCCCGCTGACTTTTGATCCATACTATCCTGAAGTCGCCCTACGGGGGCTGGCCGAGATGTTGCCGGCTCTGCGGAGCTATTTTGGCCGGGCGCCCCGGCCGGTTGTCGACGGAGGGTATTACATCAAGACCAGGGAAAATCGGCCGCTGATCGGCCCGCTGCCGGTGGCGGGCGCCTATCTCATCGGCGCGTTATCTGGTTTTGGGCTGATGGCTGCTGCTGCCGCCGGCGAGCTGCTGGCGGCCCATCTGACCGGCGCTGAGCTGCCCGGCTATGCGCCGGCCTTTGCCCTGAGTCGCTATGAAGAGCCGGCTTACCAGCAACTGCTGGCAAATTGGGGCGACTCGGGTCAATTGTAACCGGCGGTTCAATCTAACGTTGACAGGTAACGCTATTGTCTCCGGCTGATCCACTCTAATGTGGAAGCTATGGCTACATCGCAGGTTGACCCCAAATCCAACCGCCGAGATTGGCGGGGATTGTTTGCTAGAGCAGGTAACCAAAGCCCGAATCGTTTATCGTGCTGGTACTGGCTGAATTTGGCAACTTTTGCCGCCATTCTCTTAAGCCTGGCCTGTTTCCTGATGCTGTATTTTTTGGTGCAGGGCCTGGTTACGCCCATGAGAAGCCCGGTGACGACCTCACCGGCCAGTTATGGCCTGGCCTATCAACCGGTCACCCTGACTACCGCCGACGGCCTCCACCTGCGCGGCTGGTACATCCCCGGCTCGCGCCCGGAGGCCATTATTCTGGTTCACGGCATTCATGCCAATCGCAGCCAGATGATGCCCCAGGCCCTCCCTTTAGCGGAGGCCGGTTATCACCTCCTGCTGTTCGATTTGCGCGGTCACGGCCACAGCGATGCCAGTGATCTGACCTACGGATATCGGGAAGCGTTGGACGTGCAGGCGGCAGTGGACTACTTGTTAGCGACGCCTGGCGTCGAGCAGGTGGGCGCGTTTGGCTCCTCTCTTGGTGGAGCCGTGGTGGCCAGGGCCGCGGCCATTGAGCCGCGGCTGAGCGCGGTCGTCATCGAGAACAGCTTTAGTAGCCTGCCCCGAACGATTGAAAACCATTTCAACTCGACGCTCTGGCTGGGTCTGCTGCTGACCACTCTGGCCGAGTATCGGATTGGGCTGAAGGCCGAGCAGGTTAACCCGGCCCGAGACCTGGCCGCCTTCCGGCAGCCGGTCCTGATCATTCACGGCGACAGCCAGCCGTTATATCCGGTTGAGTATGCTTACAGCCTGTATGAAGCTGCGGGGGGACCGAAGGAGCTGTGGCTCGTCAAGGGTTTGGGCCACGTCTCTCCGGCAGTGGAACGTGAGGCCGAGTTCAAGACGCGGCTCCTGTCGTTTTTTGAGCGGGCGTTTGCGCAGTGAGGGGGCTGGCGGCAAGATAGCAGGGTAGCAGGTTTCACGTTTTGGGCTTCACGCTTTACACTCTCCGCTCTTCGCTCTTCGCTTTAAGGCAACCAGACCGGCTGCCGTTCATCCAGGCGGGGGGTGGCGGTGATTTGACGCCACTGGCTCCGAGGAATTGCCGCTGCAGGCTGGGGGGGGATTACCAGGGTATAAATATCCCAGTTGCCGTCTCCATCATAGGCCAGAGCAATGGTTTGGCCGTCCGGCGACCAGGCCGGCTCGCGCTCGTTGGCCGGATCGTCGGTCAGGCGAGTGAGCCGGCCGCTGGCCACCTCTAACAGGTACAAATTCCAGTTCCCATCTCGATTTGAAGAGAAAACCAGCTCACGACCACCTGGCGACCAGGCGGCCGGCCAATCGTCGGCGGGATGGTCGGTGAGGCGTTTCTGGTCGCTGCCGTCAGCGTTCATGAGATAGATTTCGACGTTGCCGTCCCGGTCAGAGACAAAGGCAATTTGCTTCCCATCGGGTGACCAGACCGGCCACTCATCAAAGCCGCGACTATTGGTCAATTGCTGCGGGTTACTGCCGTCGGCTGCCATCACAAAAATCTCAAAGTTGCCGGTCCGGCCGGAACTGAAAGCAATTTGACGGCCATCGGGCGACCAGGCCGGCTGGTTGTTGTCGCCGGCGGAGATGGTGAGCCGCTGCGGCTGACCGCCGGCGGCGTCGACGCGATATATTTCGCGGTTGCCGTGCTGGTCGGTGGTATATAGAAGTTGGCCGGTAGAAGACCAACTCACGCCGCTGTTAGCGACCGTCTTGATGGCCTGAATTGAACCGGCCTCAGCGTTGCCGGTCAGGCTCATACGCTCCACGGCAAAGTTTCCACCCTGACCGGTCACATAAGCCAGTTGCTGGTCGGGTCGAACTTGCGGTGGGGTAGTCGGTGTCGGCGTCGATTGGGGAGTTGCTGACGGCTCGGCCAAAGTGGTTGGGGTCAGCGGGGCCGGGGTGGCTGTAACCAGCGGCGTTGGAAATAGGGGGGTGGGGGATGGGGTTGGGGAGAATGGGGTAGGGGTGAAGGTAATGGTTGGGATGGATGTAGCTGTTGGGACAAACTGGCTGGCCGCGGCAGAGGCCGAATCGGTCGACGTTGGCAGTGAGGTGGGCGAGGGTGTGGCCGTGGCTGCCAGGGTTGCCCGTGGCGTGACCGGCTGATTCGCCTGGAGTGGCAGGGTGGACGACACGGTTTGGACTACGATCGTTGCAGTGGTTAGTGGGCCGGCTGAGGCCGGCTGTTCGGATGGCCGCACGCCATAGCGAAAGGCAAAGAGGGCCACGCATGTCGTCACCAACAGAAACAGGGTCAGCAAGATCAGGCTGAAGCGATTGGTGTACGTTGCGCTATAGCGGGCCACGGGTCCCAAATTGGACGGCGAGGCCGTACTTTGGCGAGCAAGCGGCGGTGGCTCTTTGTCAGCGGTTGCCGGGGGGCTGCTCGATAGCGCCGTGCCCGCGCCCGTCGCCAGGACGCTGATCGAGGTCTCTTCAGGAGGCGGTTGATCGGCCGGAGCGGGGCGGACCAGCGGTAAAGCGACATAGAAGGTCGAGCCGACGCCGGGCACGCTGCTAACCCAGATGCGGCCGCCGTGTAATCTAATCAAGCGTTCACTAATGGTTAAGCCTAAACCTGGCCCCTGCCGCGGCTTGGCCTTTTGGCTACTAACCCGGCCAAAATTCTGAAAAATCAGCTCAGCCTCTTGGGGGTCAAAGCCCATCCCGGTATCGGAAATGAGGATGAGCAACTCGTGGTCATGTCGCTCGACCTGAAGCTCGATCAAACCTTCGTCCGTATACTGGACGGCATTGGTCAACAGGCGCAATAGAGCCTGGCGCAGCCGTTCCGGGTCGGCGCAGAGCCGGGGCAGGCCCGCCGGAATTCGATAGCGCAGGGTTAGATTCTTGTTTCGGGCCAGTCCCTGGGCGGCGCCAATAACCTCGCCAATCAGGACGGCCAGGTCAATTTGCTGCCGCCTCAGCAAAAAATCGTCGTGTTCCAGCCGGGCCAATTCGGCCACGTTGACTTTGAGATTGGTGAGCTGGTCAAGCCGTTGCCACAACTGCGCCAGGAGCGTTTGTTCCTGTTCTGTGGCAGCCAGTTCCTCCAGTTGTTCCAGGCTATGTTCCAGATCTTTCACCGAAACATCTAACTCCTGGATGGTGCCGTTGATTAACCCAAGTAAGCGGTCGCCGCAGTTGGTGGGCTGAGCCAGCGGAGGGGAATGGGTTGAAGTAGTCGCCAACTGTAGTTCTAACTGATCAATTTGTTGGCGCAACTCTTTAATTTGGCGCTGCGCTTCCACGGTTTCCCAGGTGCGCTCACGCAACAGTTGCTTGTTATCGAGAACCAGGTTCTGAAAGTTGCTGATCTTGCGGCTGCCCTCGATGGTCAGGAGGGTGACAATGACGGTGAGGCTCACCGGCGGTAAGAGAGCGATGAGATGCGGCAGGGTCAGTTGGGCCGCCAACGGGAGCACAATAAAGGGGATAACAATTGAGGCTACGGCGGTTACAATGAGCGCCGGCAGCGACAGGGTCAGGCCGGCAATGATCACCACCGGGATAAACAGATACGGCCCAAAACCGGTTAAGGCGGCAGGCTGTAACAACATTCCGGTCACGATAGCGATGAGGGTGGCGATGATGGTAACCGCCGCCGCCACATAGCGGTCCTTCAATCGAAATAGGTGAGCGACCAGGGCGCCCACCATCATTACGTTAGCATAGCCCAACCAGATCGAGACAAAGCCGGCGTTTAGCAGAGGTAGCATCAAACTGGCCAAACTGACTATTATCAAGCCGATAATAATTCGGTTGAGCGTTTTTTCTTGAAATGGATCAAAGGTCAGCCGGTCGAGCGAACTGATATAGTGAGAAGTTTCTTTTGGAATCCGTCGCATGGTTGCGCTTCAGTTGTGGTTGTTAAAGAACCCAAGAACAGGAACCTGGCTTCAGCTTATCACATCTGACTCTTAAAAATCAATAGCCAATTAGGGTGGACAGGGATCAGTCTTTGGGATAGGTTGTAACCAGACCGGTAACCAGGATAAGCAGCGCCAACAGGGTGATCAAGGTCCCAACTTGCAGGGAGCGGGGGACAAATTCAAAAACAACCGTGTGCTCACCGGCCGGCAACTCGACCGCCCGGAACATCAAGTTAGCCCGGAGAATCTCGGCCGGCTGGCCGTCGATGCTGGCTTGCCAGCCGGGGTAGTGAGTGTCGGTCAAGACCAGCCAGCCGGGGGTAGCCAGGCTGGTTGCCAGTTCCACCCGCTCCGGCTGATAGCGAGTGATGGTCGCCCGGTCCTGGGGCGAGGGCTGCCCGAGCGAGATCAGGGCGGGCGACTCAGCGTTACGCGGCAGGCGAATAAATTTCTGGGTGGGGTTGAATTGAGGCATCTGGATGGCGGCAATAGCCGCAGTTTCATCTGCCACAATCTCGGCCTGATGGACCAGATAGGCCCGCGGCTGAACGGCCAGATTCTCGTAGATTTTGACGTCGCCGGAGTGGACCTGGCGGTAACGGCCTTCGGTGGAGAGAATAATCGATCGGCTGGTGGTGGTGGGCTGGTGAATGAGGCTCAGGCCGCGCAGCACGAACAAACCTTCCGGGAGGGTGGCGCTGAGAGAGATTTGGGAAACCTGGCGGCCAGGGCCACTGGAGATTGGATAGAGGGAGATGTAATCGACTCCGGCGGCTTCGTACGGCCAGGCCACGCCAACCCTGGCCTGAGTGTGGGCGGTCTCGGCGGCGTAACTGCCCTGGGCGGTGTCGCGGCCGGCCTTGATGGCGACAGTCTGGCTGAGGCCATCGGCAAAGGTCAGGGTTAGCTCAGCCACGGTGACGTCGTTGGCCACGCCGGCGGCTTGCTCGAGGTGTGAAACCAGGCCGACAGCGGTAGCCGGGAAGGTAGGGATGTCGGCAGTGGCGACAGTCTGGCCAGGCGCCAGCCGGGCCGGAAATTGCAGATCGTAAAAGATATCGTCAATCCAGACATCGAACTGTTTGTCGGTGATGATCCAGCGGGTATTGAGTAGGGAAAGGAGCCGGCCAGGCGGCACAAAGCGCAATTCTTCGCGTAGCCGACCATCCAGGGAGAGCTGATCAGATGGCAAGAAAAGTTTTTGCAGGGTGATGAATTGGCGCAACGGCAGGAGACCGCCGTCGTAACCATCGACGCTGTGCAGGCCGTACAGCAGCGGCAGGTTGAAAAAGAGAACCTCTTTTTCTTTGGTCGCAATGATCAGATTGTAGAGAGCCTTAGGGGAGAGGCTGTCGCTAAAAATTTGGGTCAATTCCCGCAGGTCGCCGGGGTCATAGGTGATGCCGGAGAGGCTGAGGAAGCGGTCGGGCGGGTGGGCCGGATGGTGGGGAGGATCGGCGGCGAGTAAAAAGGCGGTGGCGTTACGCATAGAGTGGTAGGCCTGGGGGGCCGTTGGCTGGTTGTAGCTGAGGCTTTGAGCGGCCCAGAAGAGTTCGGTTAGTAGGATGAGACCGAGTGAAGCCAGGATTAGCGGGGAGCGGAGAACGGGGCGCGGAGAGCGAGGGGCGAGGGGCGAGGGGTGAGGAGCAGGGAGTGGAGAGCGCAACAGGTAGGTGAGCAGCCCCAGGGTCAGTGCGGCCAGGATTAGCCAGGCGGCAAGGGTGGTGGGCGGCGGTGTTTTCCAGGCGATCAGGCCCATCAGTCCGAGCAGGGGCAGTCCAATGAAGACGGCCAAACGCCACCGTCGCGCTCGCAGCCAGGCCCAAATCGAGCCGAGCTGGCGGCGCAGCGTGACCGGTTCGCGCAGGGCGTCAAAGCCGTAGCCGGCCAGCATGGCCCCGCTGAAGGCGTACAACAGCAGCCAACGGGCCGGCACGCGGAAGAGGTCGAAGCCGGGGACGAGATAATATAGGGTCAGGTAGATTGGGCCGCTGAATAAGCCCAGGCTCAAAACCAGGCCGCAGGCCGCCAAAAATACGAAGGGTCGCGGTGGTCGCTGCCGGATGGACTGAAGCGCGCCCAGCAGCGCCAGCAGCAGCCCGCTGATCCCCAGGTAGGCCACCCACTCGCCAAAAGCCTCGCCCAACACCTGCGACAGGTCCAGATTGAGGGGGGGCAGCAGGGCGTAATGGAGCAGGGTCGGACGCAGGCTAAAGGAGACAACTTCCCGATAGGTCAGTCCGCCGCTGCGGATCGATAGAGTTGACAATTCGGCGGTCGGTAGTAGTTGGATGGCGGCCAGGGCCACGGCCAGTATCGAGGCGACGGCCAGGGGCAGGAGAGCGTGGAGCGTGGAGCGGATGGTGGGGAGGGTGAGGCGTGAAGCGGAGAGCGTGAAGCGTGTTGCATGTTGCGTAAAACTTGCTACCTTGCGACTTGCTACTTTGCTACCTGCTCCCGTGCCCCTCTCCCCCTCTGTCCCTCTGCTCCCTGCCTCCATCGCTCGCCACAAAGCGTATAAGCCCAGGCCAAATAAAGAGATGAAGACCGTTTGGGTGTGGCCGGCCAGCAGAGTCAAGGCAATGACCACAGCCAGACATAGTGACCAAAACCAGCGCCGGCGGGATTGGGCCAGGTCGTAGAGTAAAAAGAGCAGCGGCAACCAAGCGGCAGCATTCAACTGGTTGATGTGTTCAACCTGGGCGCCCAGATAGCCGCCAAAAGCAAACAGGCTGGCGGCCATCAGCGCGCCGGCCCAACTCAGGCCCAGGGAGAGCCGGGTGTAGGCCAGCATCAAAAGTCCGGCCAGGGCCAGGTGTAATCCAATCGACCAGGCCAGTTGTTTGGGCGGCTCCAGCCAGAGCAAAGGCCAATTGAGCGGATAAAAAAGCCCCACCTGGCTGTTGGCCAACAGCGGCGCGCCCATAAAGAGGTGAGGATTCCACAGCGGTAAACGCCCCTGGCGCAGCGCTTCGGCGGCATAGGCTTTGTAGGGATAGAAGTAGAGGAAGCTGTCTACCCCGACCAGAATGAGGTTGGTCAGCAGGATCTGCCAGAAAAAGAGCAACGTCAGCAGGATGAGGGCCAGGGCGGCCAGGGTCGTTTTCAGACCAGGTTTGATCATCATGGCTTAATACGGGTTACAGGGACAGGTTGCATATTGCAAATTGCAAATCGCAAGTTCCCCATCTCACTTTTCTTGCTATTACTTGGAAAGCTATTCGATCTGATAAAGGATGATGGTCGGATAGCCGAGCGGATGATAAGCCCGAGTTAACTCTCGTAGCTCCAGGCCGGCCCCGGCCAGTGCCAGCCGGGCCAGGGTGTCTGACTGCCAGGATGGAAAGGCAATCAAGTGGCCCGGTTTGGCTCTGGCGGCCAGTTCCTCCGGCGACTGCCAGTATTGTAAGTCATACGGATAATCCCACAAATAGAAGCGCCAGTGCGGGCCTAACCAGCGGTGGTAGAGCGTATGGTTGGCCCCAATATGACCCTGCAAATAAGCCACAATTTGATCGATCCCATGCAGGGCCTGGCTATGGCTTCCTAACGGGTAGCGACCGTTGACCGCGTCTTGCGCCGGCCGGCTCATAGTTGTGATTAAGAGTCCACCCAACAGCAATGCTGTGACAAGAGCAGCCGGACTTTGGAAGTTAGGGCGGCGGTTGAGCCAATGCTCCTTTAGGATTGACCACGGCCATAACAAAACCCGAGCCAAAAGCAGGGCCAACAAAGGAATCAAGCCGAGTAGATAACGATCCCAGACCTGGAAAGATAGCCAGGCATGGCCCAGCAGATAAGCCAGGCTGAATAGGAATAGCAGCCAGTCGAAATAGGGTGGGGCGGTTGGTTGGTTAGTTGGTTGGCTGGGGTGATGTTTTTTAGATGGGGTTGGCCGGATTTGCCAGAGGTCGTAAAGCAACAAGAGAGGCAGACCGACCAGAAAGAGCGTATTCAAAAAGGGTGAGGCAGTGCCATATTGCAGTAGCTCCACAAAGCCGAGCCAGCGTTCACTGAAGCCACCGGCGTTGGCAGTGAGACCGCCATAGTTAGCCAAGCTAAGCTGCCACAGACCGGGCGACTGGCATCGCGCCGCCTCCCAGATAAACAGCGGGATCAAGGTGAGCAGCAGCATCAGGAGGAAGGTGAGTAAAGCGTAGCGCGTGAAGCGTAGCGTGTGAAGCGAGGAACGAGGAGCGTGAAGCGTGAAGCGTGAAGCGCGCCACTTGCCACCTGGGACCTGCCACCTGCCACTTGCCACCTGCGACCTGTCACCTGTCACCTTCGACCTGCGACCTGCCACTTGCGACCTGCCACTTGCGACTTGCCACTTGCCACTTGCCACTTGCGACCTGCGACCTGCCACTTGCGACCTGTCACCTGCCACCTGCTGCCGGCCACCGGTCACTACTATTAATCCGACCACCAGCGGCCCAAAGAAGAGACCCTGCTGTTTGGTGGCAATGGCTAACCCCAGCCAGAGGCCGGCCCAGCCGGTTCGACCATAGGCTGCGGCCACGCCGCTGGCCAACACTAGAACAACCAGCAGCGGATCGGTGAAGGCGGTTGGGGCAAAGAGAATGGTGAAGGGGGAGAGAGCCACCAGCCAGGCCGCCAACAGGCCGACTCCCGCGCCGTACAGCTTGCGGCCCAGCCAGAAGGTCAGACCAACGATCACCGCCGTGGCCAGCAACGAGGGCAGTCGAGCGGCCGTCTCAGTGGGACCTAACAGCCACATCGACCCGGCCAGGGTGTAAAGAAAGAGCGGCGGCTTATCGATGGGCGTCTCGGCCAGCCAAACGTTTTTGCCGGAGGCAATCTCCAAAGCCCAGGTGGCGTAAAGCGCTTCATCGTGGTGGAAAGGCTGCTGGCTGAGCAGGTTGAGCGGAAGCAGGATGGTGGTCAGGCCGGCCAGGATTACCGCCGGCCGCAGCCATTTTTGGAAGTTGAGGTTGGTTAATAGATGCGTTGGCAGGACAACGCCAAGTCGATTTTTTGATAATCCTTCAGGCTTCATCACCAAGCCATTTTACCACAGGCTTTGATTTTGGGTTAAAAGCGATTGGATGATCTGATTGACAATCGACCCTGATTTCTCTATACTCTGATGACCGCTGATTGCTGACCGCCGGGGAGAATTAACGATGGTTTTTGAAGTTGAGCTAAAAGCTCGTTTGACCGACCCGACTGCTATTGAAGCCCGGACCGTCGAGCTGGGCGTTTTCAAGGGTGAAACCACCAAGCTGGATGTCTATTTTCGCCGCTGCGGCGACTCCAGCCGCCTGCCGGCTGACCGATTCCGGCTACGCCAGGAGGGAACGCAAGCCGTGGTGAATTTCAAACAGGAGCAGCAGGCCGGCGGGTTGGAGGTCAATCAGGAGATCGAGTTTGAGGTGACTCATGCCCACGCTTTCTACCAATTTGCCAACCGCTTTGGCTTTGAGCCTTTTGTCGTCAAACGGAAGCTGGCCCGAATTTATCAGATTGGCCGGGCCCAGGTTGAACTGAACCAGGTGGAGCATCTGGGTCACTTTGTGGAGATTGAAATTTTGTGCGAGCAGAAGAGCGAGGTGCCGGTTGCCCGGATCGAGGTGGCCCGGTTGTTGACCCGGTTGGGGTTAGAGACCGCGGCCGTGGAGCCGCGGCCTTACATCGAGCTGCTGCAAGAGGCCTGGCCGGTGCGTTACCGCTTTGTCGATGATCGGTTACAGCCGTGGCCGTTTGTTGAAGTGGTCGAGTAATGCGTTATTCGTTCGGTTGGTCTGTTGTCTGGAAGATAATTATCCTGCTACTGTTGGCGCTAGTCATTGGCCGTTTTCTGGTGTTGGGCAGTCACAAAGTGCTGATCAACCACCAGTCCAGCGACGGTGATGAGAGCGCCTATCTCTCGCTGGGGCTGGCCTTGAAGGAGGCCGGCGTCCTCAGCGACGGCACCCGCCCGCCCCTCTATCCCTTTATCCTGTCGTTCTTTGCCGAGCGAGAGTGGAGCTATTTCACCACGGCCAAACGGGTTACGCTCTGGATGAGCGCCCTGGCCATTGGGGCCACCTTTCTGATCGGGGTAAAGATGTTCAGTTGGGAAACGGGCCTGCTGGCCGCTTTATTGTTGGCGGTCAACAAGGAGTTCCACGCCCGCAGCGTGACCATCTACGCCGATAACCTACTGATGTTGATCATGCTGGGCTGCTGGTATTTTTTGATCAAGAGCCTGGCGGGTTGGAAAAGCTGCGTTATGGCCGGGATTTTTCTGGGCCTGGCCTTTTTGACCAAAGGTTCGGCGCCGCTCCTGTTGGCGGCCTGGGGTCTGACCGCCTTGCTGCACTTTCGACTTAAGATTTTTCGCCATGTCGAGCTACTGCTGGTGCCGTTGTTCTTTGTCATCACTGCCCTGCCGCTGTTGATCTACAATGCCAACCACTTTGGCAGCCCCACTTATAATTTTGCCACCAGCCATATCATGTGGATGGATCAACTGGCCGAGATCGACACCGCCGACTCAGGCGACCTGCCCACTGCCTCAACCTACTTTGCTACCCACAGCCAAGCCGACATCATCGCCCGGATTGAGAAAGGTCTGCGACGGCTGAACCCAACCGTTGCCGAGACGGTCATCCCCACCCGTACTTTTGAGCCGGCCTGGTTGGGGCCGCTGCTAGGGCTTGGGGTGACCGGAGTTTTCGTCTTGCTGCTGGTCTTCAATCGCCGGGGGCTGGTCGACTACCTGCGGCAGCACAAGAATACCCTGGTCTTCACTTTCTTCCTGGTAGCCTTTTTCTATCTGTCGCTGGTCTGGTATGTGGCCGGCTCTTCGGCCGAGACTCGCTTCATCATTCCCTTCTTGGGGCCGCTCTATCTGCTGCTGGCCGATGCCGTGGTCACGTTGGGGCGAGGGGGATGGCGCCGGCTGGGTGCCGGTGAGAGTCGCCGGCTGGCTTGGGGGCGGCCTGGCCTGGGGTTGGCGGCGGCGTTGCTGATAGGTTGGATGGCCTGGTGGCAAATCAACACCGCCCGGGCCGAAGCCTGGGCTTTGGGGATCGACCCGTACGAGGCCGACCGCAACGCCAACGCCGAGGTCGAGCAGATTGTGCAGTGGCTTGCCGCCGATCACCCGGCCGGGGAGGCGCTGGTGGCCTTTGGTCCCAGCAAATCACTGCCGCTGTGGAAATTTCCGGCTCTTTTTGAGGTGGAACGGCTGCCCTATGAGGTCGATAACTGGGCAGAGATACAGGCTTACGTGCAGGAACGCTCGCCGGATTACATCATTATTGATGACGACACGGCTCGGCGTCGCCGTCAGGCGCTATCCGGTTACTTTCAGCGCCAGGACGGGCTGATTCACTTTGACCAGCTCCCCCCTGGTTGGGCGTTGGACTACGTGTATCCAACCATTCCGTGCAAATGGTGTATCTTTTCCCCGGCCCCGCAGGCTGACTCCGTCCCGCTGGCCACCTTCGAACATGGCCTGGAACTACTCGACTGGGGCATCAACCAACCTCTCTTTGGTCGCAACCAACCATCGATTCAACAATCCGACCAACCAATCATCCTTCATCCTTCATCCTTCATTCTTCAGCCCTTACGAGTCACGCTCACCTGGCGGGCTGCGGTTTCCCTACCCGACGATTACACCGTTTTTGTCCACCTGACCGCGGCCGACGGCTTTGTCAAGGCCCAACACGACCAGCTCCCCTTCGTCGGGGCGCGGCCGATGTCGCGATGGCAGCCGGGCGAGGTTTATGCCGATAGATATGAGCTGACCCTCGATGCCGGCGTAACGCCCGGCGACTATTTGTTGCTGGCCGGCGTCTATTTGCCTGAAACCGGAGAGCGGTTGGCGATTCAGGCCGGAGCGGCCGGCCCTACGCCGGGCAGCGTGTTGTTGGGGCGGGTTCAGGTAGCGGGGGAATAAGGGGGATGGTTGGTTGGTTAGTTGGTTAGTTGGCCAGATAGCGGCTTGATAGTAAGTTAAGGGGGCGTGGATGGAGATCAAGATTTTTACTACGGGCGGCACCATCGACAAAATTTATTTTGACCAGAAGAGCAAGTTTGAGGTGGGTGAACCGGCCATCAATGAGGTGCTGGCTGAGGCCAATGTTACGGTTCCGTACCAGTGTGAAACTTTGCTGCGTAAAGATAGCCTCGATCTCACCGAGGCCGACCGGCAAAAAATCTACGATGCCGTGGCCGCCGATGACCACCGCCACATCATCATTACGCACGGCACCGACACTATGATCCAGACGGCCCAAAAATTGAAGCCGTTGAGCCGCGACCGGGTGATCGTGCTGACCGGCTCGATGATGCCAGCCAAGTTCAGATCGACTGACGCCGAGTTCAATATCGGCGGGGCAGTGATTGCGGTGCAAATTCTGCCGCCGGGGGTTTACATCACCATGAACGGCCAAATTTTTGATCCGGACCGAACCCGCAAGAACGTTGAGCTGAACCGGTTTGAGCGGATTTAGCTGATCTATGGTGAATTGGTCATAGGAATGATGGCGGCAAATTCGCCGCTGGTATCGTTCAGCAGGGGCACTCGCTCAAAGCTGTCGCGATCATATAGGCCAACATAAATATGATAGGGTCCCTCGCTTGCCGGTAAGGGGTTGGGCAGCGAGAGATAGGTTGAGTCGCGCAGCCATTCGTTTTCGTCGCGCAGCTTCTGCCATCTTTCCCGATTCAGAGTCTCGTCAAAAATAAAATGGTCGGCCTGGGCGATAGTTTGCCCCTGCCCATTCCGGAGTTGGACAAAGACTTTCGGCACGACCGGCGGCAGCTCACAAAATGGGTCGCCAGTACAGCCCGAGGAGGGTGGTGCCATCGGGTAGACGGGCGGCCGGGTTCAGGCTGTATCCCTCCAGCCGGATGAAATCGCCAAAATTGGTGTCCAGCGAGCCGGTTGGTTCAGCCGGAATGGGCATCGAATGGGCCTGATTTTTGAAGACGTAACTTTCGCCAAAGCGTCGGACCAGATTCATATGGGCGAAAATCTGGGCATGAAATAGCGGGTCAAAATATTCGTTCAAATGGTCGTCGCCAACCACAAACCAGATCGACTCGCCCCGGCTCAAAACGGCCGAAAGCTTGGCGGCCGTGTCGATGAGCGGGCTGGCCGTGTAGCGATCGACGAATGAGTTATCATTCTCTGAGGCGGCCAGAACTTTGGCCGTAGTCTGGTTGGTGTAATAGTCGGTCTGGCCCAGGTACACGTAAGCGGCTGAGGGGTGTTCCGTCATAATTTTGTCGCCCGGTTGGCGCTGCTCGGCCACAAATTTCATGGCGGTATTGAAAGCGCCCGTACTTTGGGCGTGGACTGTATCCAGCGCGGCCGGCCCCCAGATGGCAGCGATAAGCAGCAAACCAACCACTGGCAGGAGTGGCTGCACGGTTTGCCTCTGACCAAATCGCCAATTTGTCCGGTAAATGAGGGCAGCCAGCCAACCCAGTAGCCGGGCCAAACTTTCACCGGTAAGCAACAAAAAGGCCGGTAGGGTCAAAAAGAACATGTAGATGCTCTTTTGCCAGTCGGTGGTAAGAAGAACCGTCATCTCGGTGATGACCAGGCAGACAAATAGAGCCAGGAACAAAAAGGCAATATCGGCAAAGGCGCTGACACGTCGCCACAGCCGGTCAAGGGTGTGTCCTGGAAAAACAGCCACCAACGGAAGCAGCCAGCGATATTCCGGTTCGGTAAAGAACTTGGTTAGCCGGTGAAATCGTTTGCCAGTCAGTCCCAGCAGGAAAAAACCGCGCAAGAATTCAAGGCTCAAAGGTGGGGGGGCATCAGCCTGGACATCCTGCAACGAGACCGTACTCTCAACTTGCCCCAGGCGGATTACGCTCAGAGCTACCACCAGGATCAGCCCAAACACCAGTGCCTCCTGCCACAGGCCGGGTTGACGCAGCCAATCCCAGCGATAAGTTACAGTAAAGAGCAGCAGTAGCAGCGCCAGCGGCGGCAGCGCAAAAAGAGTCAGCGTATGGGAAAAAAATGCCCCGGTCAGAAAGAGTAGAGCTAAATAGCGACCGCTTCGGCTGGGTTGCTTGAGACTGCTAAGTAGCAGCCAGGTCATTGCTAACAGCAGGAAGAGATGGGCCTGGGCGTAGCCGCGAGCCTATACCCCCCATTTGATTGCCAGCACATCGAATGTGATCAACCCGGCGGTTAGTAAGCCGGCCAGGGGCGAGTCGAAGAGCCGCCGGGCGGTTGCCTCATAAGCCGCAACGGTGAACACGCTGACCAGAATCACCGGCCAGCGGGCAATCGCTTCACTGAAGCCAACCAGGGCCACCAGCGCGCCAGTCAGGATGGAGTAGAGCAGACCGTGATCGTAAAAGAGGCCGGAGGGAAGAATCGGCAGCCCGTGCAGGGCGACCATTTTGATAGCCAGCATACTGATAAATTCGTCGGTGTGGTAGATAGAGGTCTGCAAGTAGGCCAGTTTGAGCCAAAAGCTAACCATCACGAGCAGCAGCACCAACCAGTGGGACGACAATTTTTGGTGCTTCCAAGTCAAATTGCCCGTCATAGGTTAGCTCGTCATTTTGGACGCGACTTCGGCGTGGTTCAAGATTTTTTCAATTGAATATTCTTGTTCCGGGCGGAAGGTGAAGTAACGCAGCATCTCGCCCAGCAGACCGGTCGAGAAGAGCTGGATGCCCAGGATCATGGCCAGGATGCCGACGGTAAAGAGAGGCCGGGTGCCGATCGGCGGCACCTCGGCCAGGCCGGCTGCCCGCAGCAGCCATAACCCGGCCAGGTATAACTCGATCAATCCCCCCAGCCCAAAGATAGCCAGGCCCATTGTGCCAAACAGGCGCAGCGGATGCTTGAGATAGGTAGTCAGGAACAGCACAGTGACAAAATCGAGCAATCCGCGCCCGGTCCGCCTCAGCCCATATTTGGAACTGCCAGAGTGGCGGGGATGATGCTGCACCGGCACTTCGGTCAAGCGGAAGCCCTGGTGGGCGGCCAACACCGGGGTAAAGCGATGAAAGTCGCTGTAGAACGGGATCTGCTCGGTCACGGTCCGGCGGTAGACTTTGAAGCCGCAATTGAAGTCGTGCAGGCGGATGCCGGTGAAGGCGGCGACGGCCCAATTGAAGAGGCGGGACGGCCAGGTTTTGTCGATAGGGTCGTGGCGATGGTAGCGCCAGGCCGCTACCAGGTCGTACCCCTCTTCGAGCCGGGCCAGCAGCGCCGGGATCTCGGCGGGATCATCTTGCAGGTCGGCGTCGAGGGTGATAATGATGTCGCCGCGGCTGTGGCGAAAGCCGGCGGTCAGGGCGGCAGTCTTGCCAAAATTTCGCCGAAAGTTGATGACCTGAACGGCGACATCCTGCGCAAACAGGCCGGTCAAGATTTCAGCCGAGCCATCGCTGCTGCCATCGTTGACGAAGATGATCTCGTAGGGCCGGGCCAGGCCGGTCAGCACCTTGGTCAACTGCTGATGCAGCAACTGGAGATTACCCTCTTCGTTGAAAACCGGAATGACAATTGAGAGTTGGGGTTGAGTTGCAGACATAAGCTAACCCGGCGGACTGGGAAGGCGGATCTCCTCGTGATACGACCGCTCGGTATTGACCGACCAGAGGTCGTGCCGCGCATCGTCCCCCAAAATATTCTTGACCGCCAACATTGCGGTCAGCATGGAGTGGTCCTGGTTGTTGTACATGTGCAGCCCGTTTCGACCGGCCGTTTGCAGGTTTTCGAGGCCGGCCAGGTAAGCCTTGATCGTCTCCAGATAGGCTTTGTATTCACCCATGTAGACCGGATAGGCTTTAGGCTGGCGATAGACCACGCCGTCGATCACGTCGGCGGCGGCGGCCAGGCCCAGTTGAGCCAACTCTTGCCGGCCCAGGGCGACCAGCGCCTCATCCGGCTGTCGCCACAGTTCGTCGCCCTCGCTGCAAAAATATTCCAGCCCAATGCAGGTAGTATCGGGTTGGGAGGCGGGGATCATGTCCGGGCTCCAATTCCTGAAGTTTTGGATCCGGCCCACTTTGACCTCGGGGCTGTGGACGTAAATCCAGTTGTCGGGAAACAGGTCGCTGCGCCGGATGATCAGAGCCACCGTCAAAAAATCCCGGTAAGTCAGCTTGCGGGCGGCCTCAAGGATGGCCGGGGGCGGGGCGGGCTTCATTTTGAGCACCAGCTCACTGAGGGGCATACTGGAGATGAAATGATCGCCGGAGGCAATAACCGGGCCGGTGGGCGTAGCGGCCACAATCTGCCTGACCCGGCTGCCGTTCAGTTGGATTTCGACCACGTCGGCGTTGACGATAACCTGATGCCGGTTGGCTTCAAGGATCTCTTGCACCCGCGTCCAGAGCATACCCGGTCCCCGCCGCGGATAATAAAAAGTATCGATCAGGGTTTTAACCGACTGGCCCTCCGAGTTGAACAAGGCGTTCTTAACCGCGGTGGTCAGCGATAGGCCCTTGATTCGCTGGGCGGCCCACTCGGCTTTGACCTGGGTGCAGGGTATGCCCCAAACCTTTTCGGTGTAGGTTTTGAAGAAGATTTCATAGAGCCGTTTGCCAAAGCGATTGGAAACCCACTGCTCCAGGTTATCCTCGTGCGGATGGGGTTTGAGCCGGGCCATAAGGTAGCTCAGACCGACCCGGACGCTTTCAAGGGGGCCTAGCTTGACCAGGGCGTCAAAAAAGCGGATGGGGTAGTAAAAGAATTTACGGTTGTAGTAGATGCGCGACAGCCGGTTGCGCCGCAGAAAATCGTCTCCCAGCACCTCGTGCCACATGGCCTCCACTTCCGGCACTTTGGTGTAGAAGCGATGGCCGCCGATATCGATGCCGTAGCCTTTGTAGTTCTCGGTGCGGGCAATCCCGCCGACGATAGCTCCTTTTTCCAGAACAACGGTCCGTTGGCCGATTTTGTGCAATTGATAAGCCGCGGTCAGGCCGGTCGGTCCGGCGCCGATGATGACGACGTCGGTTTTTAGCTCAGTTGGATGGTCAACCATGCAAGCCTACTAGAATTGTGAATTGTGAATGGTGAATTGTGAACTGCTTAGGGATAGTCTCTGGTTGGGAATCTCCAATCTCCAATCTCCAATTTCCAATCCCCAATCTCCTTTCAGACCTCGGATTGTACACAATTGGCAGAGGGTGGTCAAAACAGTCAATTGGCGGCGGGGATGGTGACGGTGGTTAGCTCAAAGCTGACGCCCTGGGGGTTGCCCAGCGAGTCGAGCCGGTCCATGCGCAGACCCGTTTCCGGTTCGTATAGACCTACCTGGATACGATAGTCGCCGGGCGGCAGGTTGGCCGGCAGTTTCAGCAGGTGGCGGTCGGCCACAATTTCACCGACTCGCCAGCGTTGGGTGGGCCGGCTACCGCAGGCGGGCAAGTCGTCGGCCTGGCTCCACAGCTCACCGGCATTGTTTTCCAGGTGGGTGAAGATCTTATAGGGCAGGTTAACCACCTCGACGGCCTGCCAGTAGAGCGTCAGCAGAATGGCCCCGCCCGGCTTCTGCCAGCGTTGGTCCAATTGATAGCCAACCAGGGCCACGCTGTCCCGCACCTGCTTGATACGGGGGTCCTGGTAATGATTCGCAATTTCAGCCAGGGCAGCGGGACTCGGTTTGAAGGTGGGCGGTGGAGACAGGGGCTGGGCTACCTCCTCTATTGTCGCCTGATGCTGCTCATACGGCCACGTCTCAAAATCCTGCGGCATAAGGTTGGGGCGATACGTAGACGGTTCAGCCCAGATGGTCAACTCCCGGTCGGAACCGGCGGGGGCCAACTCATAGATTTCGAGCTGGCGGCGGTCCCGGTTCCAGACCTGCCCAATCAGCCCATACCCCATCTCGGCCAGGTTGGGCGGCGGGTCGCCTTCACTGTCTTTTTGCTCAAATTCGGTCAAGAAATAGTAGCGCGGGTAGCAGGGCTGCCGGGGCGCGCCCAGGGTATACCAGAACAGATTGGCGCCGTGGTCATTGCTGTCCCAGTCCCCTTGTAGCCCACCCTGGCGGTAGAGCTGGTTGACCATCTGCCAGCCCAGGCGGTGGGGCGCGCCGTACAGCCGGCGTGAGCCAAAGGGAAAATTGTCATCTTCCCAATAGAGGGAATTTTTGTGCTGGGGATAGGTAAAGATGTACTCCCGTTCTACGTCCACAAACAACAGGTATTGGTAACCGGCGAATAAAAGCAGCAGCACGCCCAAAGCGATGATTGCTCCGGCGGTAAGCCAGCGCTGAGTTGAGCCGGGTAGCTTGCGCCGCACTGCCGCTTCGCCCTCGACCAAAGCCAGGGCGGCCAGCACCGACCAGCCGGGATAGATGATGCGCAGATGGGTGCGGGGGTAGTCGACCAGAAAAACATAGCCAATAAACGAGACGCCGACCCAGAGATAAATCATTTTGAGTTCGACTGAAGCCGCCGAGAAACCGACCAGCAGCCCCAGCAGCAACAACGTGATCAGCAGCGGAATCAGGCTGACCTGGCCGGCCAGGGCGGCTCCTAAAATCAAGATCAGAGCGACCGCCAAAGTCAGCCGGATTTTTCTATTGGCGGAGCGGGCGCGCCCCAGTCGAGCCAGCTCAACGCCCAGGTAGCCCAGCCCCAGCAGGGTGATGAAAGCAACGTAGTAGCTGGAGTTGTACATCACGGCGAACATGTAGAGTTGGTCGAAGTTGTTGCTGACCAGGCCGGAGGCCGAGATGCGCCGGGCCAGGTAGGCCGAAGTTGTCTCGGCGTGGGGATGCAACCAGAAAGGCAGGTAAAATCCGGCCGTGACCACCGCTAAAATGAGGGCGCTTGCGGCCAACTGGGGCCAGGCTCGGCGCCAGGCCGGCCCCTGCCAGCCAAAACGCCGCCAGATCAGGTAGGCCAGCGGCGGCAGCGCCAACAGCATATCGTAATGGGCCAGCAAGCCCACCCCCACCAGGAATAGACTCAAGCCCAGGGCGTTAGCCGCGCCGGTCCGGTAAAAACGCCAGGCCAGCAGCAGGGCCAGGCCGGTCATCACGAACACAACGGCCTGATACTGGACCAGCCGGCCAAAGGCCAGGTACAGGCCGTTAAGGGCCAGAATCAGGCTGGCAAGCAGGGCCACGTACCGGTTGAACAGGCCCCGCACCAGCAGGAAAAAGCCGCCGACCCCGGCAATGTAAGCCAGGGCAAAGGGGAAGCGCAGGGTAAAAGGGTCAAAACTGCCGGCCAGCAGGCCAAAAACGGCCGGCAGCAGAATTTCCACCGGTCCTTTGGTATGCTCAAAGATGGTTTCGGCCCGGCCGCCGATGATCGAGATGGCCCGTAGGAGGCCGTTCATCTCGTCGCCCCAGTAGTCGGCGTAGCCCAGGCCGGTTAGACTGAAGAAAGCAGCCACGGCCACCGGAATGAAGAAATATAGATCGGCCCGTTCAGCCAGGCGGCCGGGGGTCGAGCGCCGCAGGCCGATGACCATCAATACCAGGCAGATCAGAACGAGGCCAAGCACGATCAGAGTCGTCGATAGAGAGCCGGCCAGATAGAGCAGCCCCAAACTGCCGACAATCGTCAGCCCAAAACTACCACCGATGGCCAGCACCAGTTGGGTCAGCCGGTCTTCAACCGGCCAGCCGATGGCCTGGAGCAGGTAGTAGCCGGGCAAAAAGGCAGTCAGCAGGGCGGCGGCAACCAGGCGGACGGCCATTGGCAGGGGCAGCCAGATCGCGGCTATTGCGGCCAGGAGTAGGGTCAAGGGCAGGATGAATTTTAACAGCCAGGGTTGCTGGTTCGACATGGCTTCAGTATGCCTTAGGGCCACGAGGTTAGCAAAAGCGTGTCGGCGCTTTGGCCATCTTTTTTAGCCGGGACAGCCTGGCCGGTCTGCGGGTTTATGAGCGAGATTGTTAACTGGTAGGTCCGGTCCATTGCCAGGTTATCGTAGCGCAGCGAGCGAAAATCGTGCACCACCTCGCCTGGCTGCCAACTGCTGGTCGGCGCGTCGCCGCCTTTAGGCGGGGCATCTTGGATTAATATCACCTGGCCGTGCCCGTCGACCAACTTGAGGCCGACCCAATAATCCGTGCCGGTGGCGGCCAGGCTTTGCCAGAACAGGTCCAGCTCCAACCAGCCGCTATTGGCTGTGTCGGGAATGGCTCTAATATTAAAGCCCAGTAGTTTAATAGCCTCACCCCAGGTAGCGGCGACGGTCTGCTGCATCACCGGGATGGTCGCACTGCGACGGCGACTGCTGACCTGCACCGGCCCCAGCGGCGCGCTCCCGGCGACATTGCCAGCCTCATCCAGAACAGCCAGGCGCAGTTGATAGGTCGCCTCGGCGACCAGGCCGGTCTCAGTTTCCGGTAATGTCAAATTCCAGGGGTCGCGCACCAACCGGCCGGCCGGCCAGGTTGAGGTGGGGTGACGGCCGTACACCGGCTGGCCGCTCCAACTGGCCAGGCTGTGCTCCTGCGAGTCGAGCAGGGTTAGCTCGAGGCTGTAATCCTGCTCAATCTGAGCAGTGGCCGCCCACAGCAGTACCAGCCAGTTATCCTCGCCAATCACCAGGCTATCTGGCTGGAGCTCGGCCGAAACCAAAGCGAGGCCGGGGGCCAGCCTGACCTCGAGGCTCCCGGTCAGGTTGGTGGACTCGGCCGGGGATTCAGGCTCAGTGACCGTCACTTGGGCCGATGGGATCGTCAGCGAGGCCAACTCGTTGGCTTGCGCCCGGTCGGACAGGCCCAGGCGGAGTTGATAAGCGCCCGGCGGGGTTCCCGCTGGCAGGGCCAACTTAGCTTCACTTTTGAGCGTGCGGCCGTCGCGCTGAAATTCTGGCTCAAATTCAGGCGCCAATTCGGCCGGGGCACGGGTCAGTTCAAAACCCTGCTCATCGGCCAGGGCGACAAACCAGCCATCGGTTTCCTGCCAGTTGCGTTTGAGCCAGTAAATCGCCACTTTCACTTCACCGGCCGGGGTTGCCAGGGTCGGTTCTAACTCGTAACCATAGAGCGCAGCTTTATCCAGGAGTTGGTTTGCCTCTACAAACGGGTTCAGTTGCTGTCGAGCAGGCGCTGGCTCAACCGCATAGACCCGGATCACCGGGCCGGGTAGCCGGCGCAGGAGCGTATCGTGCCAGGGACCGTAGCGCAGGTCAAAAGTGAACCAATCGCTGGGCCGCCAATAGGGCTGAAATTCCTGGATTAATTGCTGTTGGCGGAGAGTATCCAGCCATTGTTGGCGTCCGGCTTCTTTGGCCGGGTCGCTGAATTGACGGTCGTGGTGAAAGTCGCTGGCGATGATGTATTGGAGGCCCTGGGCCTGGTAGAAAGCCAGCGGGTCGGGCTGGTTGAAGGCCAGCTCGTCGAGCTGGACGTAGGGCAGCGACACCCGCCCCATTACGTCGTAGCGGGGCACGGCGTGGATTTCGGGGTAGATCACCGCGCCGTCGGGCAGGTTGGCCTGCAGCCAGTCGGCCGCCAGCTCGCGGGTGTCCGGGCGACTCAAAAGCACGCCAAACCAAAATGACGTGGCCAGCGGCGGCGCGACCAGAAAAATCAACAGCAGCGCCCAGAGCGGCCGGTGGTTTCGCAGCCAATTAAGCTGGCGCAGCCGCACCAGCCAGGCGGCCAGCAGTAAAATCAGCGGCGGCACAACCGGCAGGATAAAACGGACAAAGACCATCTGCTGCGCGCCCATGCCGATGAATAGGGCCAGGGCAAAAATTGCCAGGAGCAAATCTTCGCGGTAATGAAAAATGATAGCGGCTACCACGGCGGCCAATAGGGCGGTGAACATTGGCCAACCAACGCCCCAGCCCAAACTGGTCAGGTAAAACAGCCAGCCGCCTCCCAGAGGGGGCGCCAGCAGCAAATCGTGATAGCCGGATTGGCCGTATTCAGACAACTTACCTAGGTGGCGGATCAACTCCGGCCAGGCCGTCAATACCACCGGCGCGGCGGCTACAAAGCCAACTGCGGCCAGCGCCAGGCCGGCCCACAGTCGCGGTGAGAAAAACAGGCCCGGCCAATTCCTTTTGGCTTGCCGCAGGCGGCGACCATGATCGCCGAGGAGGTGAGCGACCAGCAGCGCCGCCAGTAGATAGACGCCGGTATATTTGGTCGCGCTGGCCAGGCCAATGGCAAAACCGGCGGCCAGGTAATCAAGCCAACGGCCCCGGCGCAGAATCCCGGCGGCCAGGTAGAGCGTCAGGGTGACCAGGAAAGTTAAAGGCGTATCATTGACGGCAAAGTGGGCTTCGCGAACGGGCAGAAAAGCAACGGCCAGCAAGAAAGCGGCCAACAGGCCCGCGGTGGGGTTGTAAAGCCGTTTCCCCAGGGCAAAGAGCAGGGCCACGGTCAGCCAGCCCAGGGCAGCGCTGGCCAGGCGGCCGGTGTATTGGAAGAAAGTTAGCCACAGTTCGGCGCCGAGGGCGGCCTGTTGGTCGGCGGGATCAGGAAGAAGGAGATAGGTATACAGAAAATACAAGCTGCCCAACGTCACTTTGAAGAGGGGGGGGTTATTTAATTTGGCCAAAGCCTCAAAGGCGGCCTGAGGGCTATTCAAAAAAGCCAGGCCGGCTTCAACGTATTGATGCTCGTCGTCGTGAAAAACGTAGGGCAGGCCAAAGTCCAGGCCGTTGACCCGCAGAAAAAAGGCCAGCAGCAGGATCCAGGTTACAAGTTGCAGGTTGCAGGTTTTAATTTTCAAATCACAAACCCACAGGGCAAGTATCTCAAATCTTTAATGCTCGATCTCAAACGTATCAAGCGACCAAAAATCACCGATGATTGCGCCGTTGGCATCGCTAATTGGGAGACGGGCGCCGCTATTGGGGTCATACATACCGGCGATGATCCGGTATTCACCGATTTGGGAAACCGGAAAGTCAACCTGGTGGCGATCCGGCACGATTTCGCCTGTCTCCCAAATAGAGGTGGGCAGCCGACCGCCAGCCGGAGGGCTGTCGTGCTGGCCAATGAGCGTTCCGTCCGGGCCAAGCACCTGCACAAACACGGTGTAATCTTGTGGAATTGGCGTGCGGGCCTGCCAGTAGAGGGTGGTGGTCAGCCGGGCGCCGCCGGTCAGCGGGGCCTGCGCCAAATCGTAGCCCACCAACTTGATGGCCTGGCCAAGCTGAACGTTGGCCGGGTATTGGAGCGGAGGCGGTTCAAACAGCCGCAGCCGGTCGATGACCTCAAGCCGGCCCAGGTCGACCTGCCCTTTTACCTGGCCGTTTTCCTCCAGCAAAGTCACATTCAAGGTGTACCGGCCTGGGGACAGAGACTGGCTTACCGACGCGGCAGCCAGGTCGAGCGGCCAGGGATCACGGATCGTGTCGTCTTGCTGCCAGTTGGCTGAAGGGTAAAGTCCGTGGGTGGGCTGGCCCAGCCAGGAGGCGATCTCGACGCCGGCGTCATTCAGCAGCCGCACCGCCACCAGATAAGCCTGGCTAACAGGGCCATCGGCCTGCCAGTACAGGGTCAGCAAGGGCGGGTTGGGGGAGATCAGGATCAAGGGCGACTCCACGTCGGCCCCCAACAGGGTCAGATTCTGGCTCAATTTCTGATTGACCGGCCGCTCCAAACTTAAAGCGGGGGGGTGGGCCGGTTTTTCGACGGCAATCTTGTTGCCGGCGTCAGGCAGGCTGAACTGGCCGATATCTAGCTGCTCTTGGGTATGGCTGAGACCGATTTTTAAGTAATAAAGGCCCGGGGGGGTGCCGGGAGGAATGTCCAGCCGGGCTTCACTTTCAATGATAGCGCCCGTTTGGTTGGCGACCTGCTGAAAGTCGGGTAATGGTTGAGCCGTGGTTTCAGCCCAAACAAAGCCGCCGGCGTCAACCAGCCGAACATAGAAGTCGTCTGCCGGGCGGTAGCCGTGATTCTCCCAGAAGAGCTTTACGTGCAATGGCCGGTCGGGCGCGGCTGTGTCGCTGCTGAGGGTGTAACCCAGCAGCTTGGCCTGGCCGTCGAGCAGGCTGCCGGCGTAGTATTGCGCCGCCGGGCCGGGATAGACCCAGGCCCAGGTGTAGCCCTGGTATTCCACCACATATTCCGGCGGGCGGCGATAGAGATAAGCCAGCAAGTTGGGGTCCATTTTTTCGGTCTGGAAATGGTATTGGCGCAGCATCACGTGGTCGGCGGTGACCCAGGCGCCGGTGGTGGTCAGCCGCACATCGTGGCCGGAAAAGGCCGGGGCGTAGTCGCGCGCGGTCAACAGGGCAACCGTTTCATTTTTGGCGTTGGGGCGCTGGTTCAGATAGACCAGGGCAGCCGAGTCGACGCCGCCTTCGGCCATCATGGCGTTCATCGCCACCGAACCGCCGCCTAGCAGCGGACTCCAGTAGGTATAGTAAAAGGGATGGGTGGAGAGGACGTGGCCCAATTCCAGGCCGAGGAGCAACAGGAATAGCGCCCAGGCCCAGCGGCCATGGCTCAACCGGGCGGGCAGTTTGTGACCCGGCCAGCGCCGGGCGATGCGTTTGACCAGCCACAACAACCCGGCCGCGGCGATGAACATGGCCGCCGGAAAGACCGGCATCAGGTAACGGTCGCGCTTGAGCGCGCCGTTGTTGAGTGCCAGCCAATAGATGACCGAATAAGCGCCCAGGGCCAGCACGGTCCAGCGGGCTACAGCCGGCATTTGCCACAAGTCGCCCCATTGTATTTGCTTTGAATTGCCGGCGCCGGCCAAGAATCGAACTTGCAGCAGCCACCAGGCGCTAACGATGGCCAGGATGGTTATGACGCTGACGCCCAGAACCACCAGCGGGTTGGCTCTAAACAGAAAAGCCGTGGGATAAAAAAGAGGCAGCGGTTCGTCGTGGGTGAGTTTGCCCCAGAAAAAGTTGAGCCGGCCGTCGATGGAGCTGGCGGCATAGTCGCGCATAAAAACAAAGACTTCCCCGGGGGCTACCCACAACGCCGGCCAGAGCAGGAACACGGTCAGAGCGGCGACGCTGCCCCAGACGGCTAGGGTGAGGGCGGCCCAGCGGAGTCGAGTAGACCAGCTTTGTTCCGAATGTTGAAAGAGATAGATGGCTACGGCCAGGACGGCAAAGCCGGCCAGCGGCAGGGCGGTCATCTTGGTGAGCAGGGCCAGGCCAAAGACAACGCCGGAGAAAATCAGACGGGACCAGCGTTTTTGGCGCAGAAAGAGCAAGAAATCCAGGTTGCTCAAGAGCATGAGGCTGCTCATAAGGGCGTCGCCGCGCATGGTGCGGGCGTCGGCCAGCAGGAAGGGGGCATAGGCCATTAGAGCCGCGCCCAGAAAGGCAGTCGCCTGGCTCAATAACTTTCTGGCCCGCAGGTAAATCAACAAAATCAGCAGGGCGTTGACTACGCCCATCACTAGCCGGCGCGGGCCGAGTAGATCAAAAACCATAGGCTGGTCGAGAGAGTCACGCGACCAGAAGCCGGCCGGCGGGTAACCGAGCAGAGTCTCCAGTCCAAAGCGGACGCCGGCCCCCAAGGTATGGACCCACATCACCGTGATGGAGGGATAACCTTTGCCGATCAGCGTCCCGCGCCAATCCAGGTTGACCAGAGCCGCAGCAAAATCATTGGACCACTCCCAGTAGAGAGGTTCATCGTTGACGATGAAGGTGTGGCTCAAGGTGGTCACGCGGGGAATCAGGGCCAGCAGGAAGAGGACGAGTGGTAACAGAAATCGGTTGTGTTTTTTAATTTTGGCTAAGAAGGATTTCATAAACTGTATAGCCGTTGGTCTCAAATAGCTTCTTGACAAATTGTTCCTGGGCAAGAAAGCTATGTAATTCTGTTTCGGACAGGCCTAAACGTTCATAATCTGAGGAGTCCCACCAGGATGGTATGATTAGATAGGTGTATCTTAGTAAATCTTTTAGTTCTTGCGGGATATCGAATTCAAAGCGTGGGTCGTCGTCGTAAAACGGCATTCTGGGATCAGTGGTAAGTACGATGGTCGGTTTGGTCACTTGATCAAGGACAGTCTTTATTTCTGCATAGGCCCGGTAGTCGGCCCCAAAAGCCTCCTCAAGAAACTGTGGATCTTTATCCGTTTTTGAGAATATTTCTGCCTCATCTCGCTTTGCCAGATACCAAGTTGTCCTAACATTTGTTACGGGCCAGAATGGTACCTGAATTTCAACTAAATCTAGTGTATCGGACGATACAAGCAAATAGTCAATGCTGTTTTCGACAAATGTGTCCAGATTGATTCGATCTAAATTAGCCGGATCAAGGTGGGTAACCGAACGTTTCAATTCAGGGCCAAAAAGTAGATAGTCCCAGGTAACAAGCAGCCAATCGCCAGCGATGCCAAGTTGGGCTGTTGGCGGGATATTCTGATCCAGATAACGATAAGCGCGGGCCATATAGGGTCGTTCGATTGCCCGTAGATCATAGTAATCGGCCTGCCAAATTTTGTCGGCGCCCAATAGGGGCCGGTGAAAATTGTGGGTGGCGCTCCAGCCTAATATCCAGACGGCCAGACCAACTACGAGCCAACGCAGGATAGGTTTATTTCTAAAACTTTCAAAAAATCCGGCTATTAAGGGTGCGCTCAGAGTAATGCCAATTAAAAGCAACCGGCCTATATAGGGATGCCAGCGAAACAGAAGGGCAAAGGTGATGATATAGCATACAGTTGAAAGCGCAACAAACCAGCGCCAGAGGTTAGGTTTGGTGAAGGGGGTGATAACCAGTTGGTGAACAATTAGCGGAACAAGGAGTAGGATCGCTAACGGCCCATACCAACTTACGCCGTCACGTGACCCAAAATAGCGCTCATCGGCAAAGCTGAAGGCGGCGTCTCCCCAACTGGTTCCCGGCATATTGATGTCGACATTAAACGCCGAGGCGATGAACGCGCCGAAATCAGGCCGCCATTGTTGAATGAAGTTTATAACCGGGGCCGGCAGACCGGTTGGGTCGATCAGTAGATATCCGATGCGGATGAGATTTGTGACCAGCGAAGCCGGGGAGGGGTTCTGGACGGCATGAAAGGCAATGATTTCTTGAGGTCCAAAAAAAGAGTCAAAATCCAGCCAATTCAAGATGTAGTTATAGGCCCCCAAAAAAATAAATCCAACAAGCAACCAGGCTGCCCAATAAACAATTTTAGGAAAAAATAATCTGGGTCGGCTTAACGAAAGCCATCCGGCCATGAGTCCCAGGCCAATCAACGCCAAAAAAGAGAGCGGTTTGGCGCCGGCAGCCAAACCAAAAGCCAGGCCAGCCAGTGATAAATTGATTTTATAGCGGGATTGTTGGAGACCGAGTAGTAAAAAATAGAGGGTGGTCATTACCCAAAAGGTAACGACAATATCATTCTTGGTAGAAGTTGATTGGGCGACAACGATTGTGAACGTACTCCACATTAAGCCGGCAAATAAACTGGCTGTACGGGAATAGTCCAACCGGCGGCTAATCCCATAAATGGCGATCATAGTGAGGATGGTGGCCGTCCACTGTAAGAATCCTGCCAGTAAGTCTGCTCCCCAAAGGGCCGTGAGCCAAAAGAGTCCAATTTCGGCGTTGATGGGATAAATAATTTTGGCCGCATTGGGCACGTAGAAATGATGCATATTTTGATGATGCAGCCAATAAGCCACTCTGGAAAGGTGATAAAGAAAACTGTCGGTTGTGTTAGGGGGGAAAATTAAAATTAAAAAAGCGCCAAGAACCATAGCCACGGCCACTGCTAGACCGAGGATGGCCAGTTCTAAATTTTCCGAGAATATTTTTTTGAAATATAGTTTTAACGAGAAGAGATCTCTGCAAGAAGTTTGAAGCAGGGTTGGTATAAATTTTTTGGTGAACGGTAGGGTTAAAATTAGCAAAATTGCGTGTCCTACCAGGATAGCCTCCCAATTCAACCAATTGAGTTCTGAAAGGATTTGGGCCTGAAGAACGATAATAGCGTAGGCAATGATGGCAAAGCCCAATATATTTGATACCAGACCAGGCAGGCGCAGCATTGCTAACAAGCCAAAAGAAGATATGGATAATAGAGCCAGGCCAAGGGTGAGAGACGTTATGCTGGCTAACGTATTTGGGTTAATAGCAGTCATACTCAATCAAAATCTGTAAAGGTCATTTTGGCGTTGGAAGTAGCACACATTCAATCTGTTCAAATATATCGCTCAACTCGGCGGGTACAATTTGTCCGGTGCTGGAAATTTTTAGACAAATTCTAAGAAGGTTTGCGCTGTCCTTGCTAATAGTCTGGGGCAGGCTGTATTTTATTGGCACTATCGAACCACGAGGGGTATCGGCCGGAATGACCGGTTGGGTGAAGATGGGATGGACAACATTTGCCAGCGGTTGGTTGTTTTGGGTGTTGCTCAGAAGTTGGATTTCTAATTCAAAGGCTTGAGCTAAACCGACGTCTGGTTTACGGATGGGTTGCCAGTATAGGGTAATTTCACCGTAATCATTTTCTCGTGCAGGTAATGGTTCTAATTGATATCCTATCAGCCTCATTCTATCGCCATAGGTGATATCCAACGGTGTGGCCTGTATGGGCAGCCTCTGCCTGGCAATTTGCGACAAAATTTCTTGTGGCCCCATCAATTCAATGTGATTTGACGTAACCGACACAAAAGCAAGACCAGAGGAGGCGACGGGGCTAATTCCTATCTCGTCACTCACGGCTAACTCCAGGTCATACAGGTTGGCTGGCGCGTTGGCCGCTGCCAGCGAGCACACACTTTCTACAATGGAGTCCGGCAAGAGGGGGGTTAAGCTAAAACCCGGCGCCGGTTCACACGGAAGCCAGTATGTTTCACCGCCGGCAGGAGAGGCCAATCCCGCCGATAGCTGTTGGTGAATAAGCCCCTGGTTGTGCCAGTAGAGTTTCAACGTTCCGTCATCTTCCAGATCAAAACCATATACTGTAAAAAAATTTTCTAGCCTGTTATCCAGGGGCGAGGCGCGATGTTGAGCCGGATGGCGATAGACCAGAGCATAATCTACGCCGGCAAGAGTGGCCCGATATTCAGGCAGTTGATGATCGCGAAAATAGGGCCAGTAGTAGTCCTCGCTATCGGTCATTCTGTTCCAGAGGTAGTAGACAATATAGTCGGAACTCATGATTTGTTCCACTTTGGCGCACGGTAACACCTTGTCCCCGACAAAAAATGGTTCAAAAACTGAGTCGCCCCGGCAGATCGATACGGTTAAATTTTCGGCATTTGGAAGCTGATTCAGGTAAGTTGCGGCTTTATCCATCCCTTCTCCCCAGCTTATTCCCATAATCCAGACTGCGGTCGATGCGCCGCCTAGCAGGGGGTTGAAATAGGTGAAGTAGTATGGATAAGAACTCGCCAGGAGCCAGCCCTGGACTACGATCACAAGCCCATAAAGCAAAGAAAGGGGCCATTGGCGCATGAAGCCGCTCCTCAAGTTTGCCATTTTATCCCACAGCCAAATCAACCCATAGGCCACAAAAATGTCGATTACGGGAAAGGCAGGGAGCGAATAGCGCACCATTTTCTTGGGAGAGGCCGTGGCATATAGGATCAGCATCCCTACATAGATCAGCAGGGCCACTTCTATCGGGCGGTTGGTAATTTGCCGGCGCAGAAAATCTGTCCGCTGTTTCCAAACAGCATAGAGAACAGTGGCGACCAGGACCCCTATCCCGATCAATTCCAATGGCGATGAATGTAATAGCCAACCCACGGGATAGAACAAAATTCCCGGATCCTGCGTGGGCGCTCCCAGGAAATAATGGGGATGTCCTGCCGAGGACAAGGCGGTAACAAAAGATAAGCTGGTGGTTATAACCTCGACCGGCATAATCCAGAGCGCCGGAAAGAGGGCAAATATTACAATTATGGCTGTTATGTCCCATGCTAACCAACCGCCTACCATTCGCCAGATATGCTTCCGTCCTTGCCAAATTCCGGTTTGTCGGCAATAGAACAGGCTGAACAGACCCAGCACAATCAGATTTGGAATCAAAACCCAGCTTACGGGTTTAGTTAAAAGGGCTAACCCTGCACAGATTCCCGATATGATTAGCCAATACCAGCGCCAGCCTTGCAGCCAGTAACCCAAAATCGACAGGATTGAAATAACCATAAAGGCTGTAATCAAGGCATCGGTATGGAGAACCCGAGACTGGGCGGCCTGGAATGGGCTGAGGGCTACCAGTAGAGCGGCTATAGCCGCCACGTGCGCCGACAATAAACGACGGGCAAGAAGATAAAACAGCCCCACAAAAACCGCGCCGGCCAGGGCAATGGGCGACCGAACCGAGCTGATCAGGCTGGTATCTGCTGAGAATGTGCTGGATGCCAGCGAAAAAGAGAGGAGATCGGTATGGGCGGCGCCGGGTTGAAGATAATGCCAGAGTAGCCCAACAACTCCGGCCAACATTGTGGTTATGCCTGGATAGGAAGGCTGAAAAGTACACCTCAAACCCCGACTATCGTAACTTCTGCCATCTCTATCCGGGGGACACTCATAGTCGGAAGACAGTATACCGGTAAGAAACCAGGACGATCGCAGTAACCAAACCGGTTCATCAAAGGTGAGGAATGTATCTAATGAAGGTAAGCGGACCGCAAGCGCCAGAAGAAATAGACCCAGGGCGATAACCCACTTCTGATAGTGGTTTGGTTTGTGGGCAATACTGTTATTGGACGTGACGACATAGTGATCTTCGGGCATGATCGATCGTTTTGCTGAGATCTCAGGGAATATAAATTTCAGCCAATGCCAGGCTATCACCGGAACCATCGCTCAACGGTAAACGCGTTCCATCCGCGGCCCGGTACCAACCGACGAGCAGCCGATAATGACCCGGCGGCAGGCCCGGGACGGCGCGGTGATCGACAATCGACTCGCCCGGTGACCACCAGCTGGTGGGATAGTTACCCTGAAAAGGTTGACCGTCCATCTGGCCCGCCAGTTGACCGGCTTCATCGAGTAGATGGACAAAAAGGGTATAATCTTCGTCCATTTCCGCCTGGGCCTGCCAATAAAAGACAACTCCGGGCGGCTCCGGCGCAAAATCGTACCCCTGCAAGGCAATCAAACCGGCAAAGTCAACCGTCTGCCTGTGAGCCGGGTTGATTGCCGGTTGAGTCGCTGAAAGAATTTTGAGTTTGGTTAAGATTGGGCTAGTTTCCCGGCCGGCGGCGTCAATCGGTTTGATAAATTCAAAAGTATCAGGATCAAACAAGCCGGCCTCAACCTTGGCTGCCATGGGTGTGGGCAAGGCTGGGTCAAGCGGCAAGGTATAGGTATCAACTACAAGCTGACCCGGTTGCCACGAGGTCGTGGGGAACTGCCCGCCGCCGGGGATGGCCCTGGCTTCGCCAAGCAGATTGGCCTGCCGGTCTGTTATGTAGAGGTAAGAAACAAGGTTACGTCGGATGTTGGTTAATGGCTGCCAGTACAGGTCAACCCGGATTGGCTGGCCGGGGGCAATAGTTTGGCGATTGAGCTGGTAAGCTACCAGGCGAGTCAAGCCCCCATAATTTTTATCGATCCGAATCGCCTGGGACGGTAAATCTGGCTCGAGTTCGGCCGCCTGCTGTAAATAGGCCAGTTGTTCGGCGGTGATTTTGAGCTTCTGCTGCTGCCAGGAGCCGGCCTTACCGGGGAACGGTTCTAGACTGGCGGCGGCCTCAAAGGAGGTTTGGGCTTCAGCCAGTTGATTCCGAGCCAAATAAATCTGGGCCAGGCTGATGAGGTTTTTATACTGTTCGTCCGGGTTCAAACTTAAAGCGGCGCCAAGCTGCAAGGCCGCGATCAGGTTGTCGGCCAGGGCCGCGCCGCCCTGGTCCAGCAGCAACCAGCCGTTCTGATTATACGGCGGGTTTCCCAACAGCCAGAGCTGGTCTGAAGGAACCTGGTCGAGCAGAGCTGTAATTTGTGACTGGGTCAAATTGGGCATCACCAGCCAGACCCGGCCGGGCTGCTCAAACTGGACTCGTTTGGCCTGGATTTCATCGAAAGCAACAAATTGGTCATCCAATTCGCGCACGTCCTGACCCGTCCGGACCGACAGGTCGAAATCACAGGGGGTGTTGGCTCGCTGGCCGCAGTAAATCAGGTCGTTGGGTTGCAGATTTTGCTTGATATGGGCCGCAATTTCGCCCCAGCCTTCTTGCCTGGCGGCTGAGTAAAAGGTCATCAGCCAAACCGAGTTGAGCCAGACCAGAGCGCCAATACCGAGCCAAACCAGGTTGCCGGCTAAAGATTTTAGGCGAGGGTAATGCGGACTGACCCGGCTCACCAGCCAATCAGTCAGGCCAGGCCAGCCGCGCGCCATTAGCAGCAAGTAGGGGATGTATATAAAGGCCAGGAAACGACCTCTGAAGTAAGCGCCGGGCAAGATAAAATAACCGACTACCTGAATAACGAAAGGCAACAATAACCAGACCAGGCAGATCGAGACCGGCTGGCGGAATCTTTGCCAGGAGAAGATCAGGCCCAACAGAAACGAAGCCAGCCCAAAATAGAAGCCAAACCGGCCTTCAGCCAGAGCCGCCAGCCGGTCAAATGGCCCATATTGGAGGGTTGGATCGTTCAAATGCAGGCGGTCGGAGTCTCTGGCCAGGTTAAAGGGGCGGATCGACTCCCAGACGGCTGCCCGGACTGTTTCAAAGGCGGTACTACCGGCGGCCTGGCGCAAATCAGATTCTCTAAACTGGTTCGTCTGGCCGGCCACGGATACCATATCTGCTAACATAGGGAGATACAGGCCAAACGCCGCCAGGTAGATGATGGCCAGAGTGGCGATGAGGGGGGCTACTGTGGAGCGGATAGCCTGGCCGATAGGCTGTCGCCCGGACCTTTGTTTCAGTTGCAGTCCGAGGATGATCAGACCGATGACGGCAATGGCGATGACTCCGTACAAATGGGCATAAATATTCAGGATCGAGGCGACCACAAAACCGGCCCAGTAGCGCGTTTGACCGGTCTGGACCGCCCGGTAAGCCAGGAAAAAGGCCAGAGCCGTAAAGCCGACCAGGCCGGCGTAGCCCCGCGCCTGTTGGGAAAGGGTGACGTGATAGGCCGACAGGCTAATCAGCAGACCGGCGATCAGGCCATCACGCCGGCCAAACCAATCTCGGGCCAACCGGAACACCACCGCCACGGTTATGACGCCGATCACGACCGCCGGCCAACGTAAGGCAAATAGGGACTCGTAGCCCAGGGCAGTGGTCAAATAGCCTGACAGGGCGGTCAAGGGATGATTGTTGAGGGCCTTATTCTGGGTCAGGACGGCGACCAACCCCTTGCGGATGTACCAGACGATGTTGGTCATCTCGGCTTTTTCGATGATGATATCATCGAGCTGGTAGAGTCGCAGTATGAAGCCCAAGCCAATCAGCCCGTAAGCGGCCGCGTACCAGCCAATAGACTGTTTACGGTGCAGACAAGTCAAAAAGCCAAAATTCATCATTTACGGAATTTCTATTTCTTGCAGGGTAAAAATCAGTTGGTCTGCCGAGAGTTGAACAGGCTGACCCGATGACTCATCGATGAGCGCCAGGATGAGCCGGTAACGTCCGGGTGGAAGCGGCGGGATACTCACCTCATGTTCGTCCAGGAGACATTCGCCCTGGAGCCAGGTTGAAGAAGGGCGGAAGCCGTGTTGAGGCGGACCGGTCTGGCCCGCTACCGGTTGCCCGGCCTCATTCAAAAGTTGAATTGAAACCAGATAATTTGAGGCCACGTTTTTTAGGATGCGCCAGTGTAAGATGACCTTACCCAGAATCGTCTCTGCCCCGGGAATGACGAAGTAATCAAAACCGGCTAACTCAACTGCGTTGGTGAGCAATACTTTGAGCGGAAATTGAGGCGTAGAAGGTTGGTAATTGCGGGTAAAGTTCGCCTCGATGAGTTGACAGATTGAAGAGGTAGGGCCAGAACTGTCGCCGGTGTTGAGACGGAGCGGGAAAGTGACGGCGTCCACCGGCCTGTTCATGGCGTCTAGCAAGCGCCCCGCGGCCGGAGTTTGAAACCGGGCCATAAGGCTGTACTCGCCCGGCGGCAAACTGTCGGGCAGCCTCAGGCAGAGGGTTTGATAGGGCGTCGGTTGGCCGGGATCGACCTGGTTTCCCTGTTCCATTGTGAGCAGGGGGTATTCTTGCTGAACCAGCGTTTGACCAGCCGGGTCGGCCAGGGTTATTTGCAGGTGACTGTCCTGGGATAGCCGGTCGGCGTTTTGCCAGTTCCATTGCAGAGGCAGCATTTGGCCGGCTTCAAGCTCAGCAACCGGCAGGGCCAGTTGGATCACCGGACCCGGTCGAGCGGCGCCGGCGGGAGGCGGCGGGGTTAAGGCAGCGGCCGGAATCAATGAGGCGATGAAACCGGTTTGAGGCTCACCCCGCTCGTTTTTGGGTAAGTCTGAGGCGTCGGCCAGAACAACTTCCAACCAGAGCCAATCATTGGCCGGCGCGGCATATTCAAGATAGAAGTTATCTTTGAAGATACTGCCCACCGGCAAATAATGAGCGGGGAAAGGAAAATCGATCTCGCCGCCGCCCCGGAGTAGACCGGCCTGGTCGAAAGCTCTAACGATTGGCCTGATTTCCGGGCCGGATTTATCCGTTGTTAATTTCTCCCAAAAGAGTTCGCCGCTGATGGATTTATCGTCTATCGCAGTAATTCGATAGCCGATGAGCCGGGCCTGGCCCAAATAATCGAGATTGAGGTTCACTGGTGGGGCTATAGAGACGCTCTCTTTTGGGCCAAGATAGAGCCGTTGCGGCCGCTCGGCGTCGTCCTGCTGCCACAATTCAGCGGCCAATTTTAGATCAGCGACGGCCTTTTCCGGCTGGTTGGTTTGGCTGTGATAGAGGGCGCGGGTAACCAAACCGGCTTTGCCGGCTAATTCCTTAGTTTGACGTCGAATTACTGAGTGAGGCTGGTCATAGAAATCTTCCATTTCCAGAGCGGCTCTGGCTTGATTACCCCTGAAGCCGGCAATCAGTACAAAGAGGATCACGGCCAGGCCAAAACTAATTACAATGATTTCTATGATCGGGTTAGACCATTTCTTTTGACGTACAATGATCTGACCATACAGGAGACGACTCACGAGAAGTAAGCTCCCGATCAAAATGGGCAAAACTGCTGCCGGCGCCAGGTGCCAGGGACGATCAACAACCAACTGCGGAACAATAGAAAGAACATTACCCCAGGCAGTCAACTGGCCATAGGCCAGTACAGCGGCGGGATACACGATAGAGTCGCTGGTAAAGCCTATCCCGTTGAGATATTGCAGATATAAACCCACCGTCCACAGCGTACCGGCTCCTACCAGGATGGCGGCCCATTTTTGACCCCTTTGCAAGAAACTGGCCAGTCCAACTACAAAGAATGGGCTGAGGGTTAGAAAGTAACGGTTGCCAAAGGAGGTGCCGGCCCACCAGGCTACATTGATGCTGACAATATAGGTTAAGGCCAGCCAGGTTGAAGCAATCCCCAGCGCCGCCCAGCCATTTTGACGGCGCCACTGCCATAAACCTGGAATAACCAGGAGCAGGACCGGGGCATAAAAGAACAAGCCGTGGAAGGTAGAAAAAAGTGTTTCCAGCAAATAGGGGTCCGACCAAAAGAGCTGGCCGGAATAAGGGCTGTAAAAAGGGCTGCCAAACAAAAACCACCAAACGATCATCTGGGGTACGAAACCAATGAATCCACCCGCTCCAAGACCGAGGCCATAAATGAAGGGGCGTTGCCATCGTTTTGTGGCTACAAGATCTTTGAGTAACAGAAAACCCGGTATTAGAAAAAAAACAATGTTGTAGCTGGCGACCAACATCAGCCAGCCGCACACAACACCGAGCGCCACATAATGGAGCAGGTTTGATTGCCAGCGCGCCTGCTTCTGCGGTTGGCCAATTACCTCACCCGTATTGTTGAGTTGCTGCGGCGACAGCCACAGATAAAGCAGCAACGAGGCCAAAAAAATCTGAGCCGGATGGGCGCTCATAGGGAAGGTAATCATATAAAAAAGAACCGGTGTACCGCCCAGAACGGCAATGATGGCCCCAGCCAGAACAAGCGGTGAGAAGAAACGACGCAGGGCGCCGACAATGAGCAGGCCGCCCAAGACGGGGTAAAGCCAACTGGAGAAATTTAGCCAGATCAGTTGAACGATGCTGTCGGCGGGGTATAAATTTTTACTCGATTGACCAGACAAGAAAAAAGAAGCAATAGCATAAAATGGCGACCACAGCAAGGCTGTGCCAATATTGGCAAGCTCAAAAACATAACCGGTTGGGGTTAAATGGTAGCTGCCGCCGGTCGCTGCCACATTATTGTATAAATGAATATCCTGGTCGAAGGTAATTGAGTGGGTCCAGCGGAGATAACTTCTGGCATCGGCGCCCCGAGTGTTAGCCTGGAGGGTTATCATCATCACCAGGGCTATCGCCAATAATAGCAGGTAAAAATAACGCTGGGTATGGATTTCGTTTTGAATTGTATTGAACAATTTGCGGCTCATCTAAAGTGCTAGCGCGTTTCTCATTTAATCAAAAAATCGGCAGATAAACAAAGTCCAGATAGCTTCTAAACCGTCGCGCCAGTTGATCTTTTTCCCTTCATAACTGGTTCGAGGATTGTAGGAGATAGGCACCTCACAGATTCGATAACCGGCCTTCAAAAATTGGGCTGTTATTTCCGGTTCAAAATCAAACCTGACTCGTTTGAGCCGGATGTGTTGCAGAGTGCCAGCTTTGAACACCTTGTAAGCCGTTTCCATATCGGTGAGATGCCCTCTGAACAGGACATTGGTTAGATTTGTCAAAAATTTATTGGCCAGCCGGGTCTTCAAAGGAATATTCTTGTTCTCTTTTATAAATCGAGAGCCATAGACCACTTGACATTTGCCTGACAGAATAGGGGCCAGCAATTTTTCATACTCTTGCGGGTCTAATTCCAAATCTGCATCCTGGATTAGAATAATATCACCGCTGGCAAACCCCAATCCACAGCGAACCGCGGCTCCTTTACCCAAATTTACAGGCGAGGCATAGACTTTGACCGAGTGGGCCTGGGCAAAATGCGACTGCTGCACTAACTCAAGGCTGCCGTCTGTGGAGCCATCATCGGCCACAATGATTTCTTTCTGAATACCGGCCAATTCGACCGCAGCTACTTTATCCAATACTTCTTCGATAGTTGACACTTCATTGTATACCGGAATAATGATACTCAATTTCATTTAAGTTTTGTTGAACCCACCCTCATTATAGTGATTTGCTACGCCTGGCTGTTCGCCAATTTGTTTCTTCAGTCCAAGACGCGCACCACAACTTTATCCTGAATTTGCTCGATTCTGACGGAATCGGATTGCGTCCCCCCGGTAACCGGCTCGATCTGGCCGGTGGCTCGATTTTGTAAGCCAATATCCAGATGGTAGCGACCCCCTGCCAGGGCCTCGACTTCAAATTGGTAAATGGTGGCGACGACCTCGTTGGCCTTCCAGAAAGTCTTGGCCTGGTTAACGCCCAACGGCACCTGCCAGGTAGCGATCACCTCGGCTGTGTCTGCATTCAGGAGAGTGAGGAGCAGGTCAAAAGATGCCTCAAAGTCTGCCCGGCTTTGCCAGTAGAAAACCGGGGCAAGCGCGCCCTGATTTGAACCGGCCGTATCAAAATACAGATCATAGCCCAGCAAAGTCAGGCGATTGCCAAAATTGGCCCGCAGCTCCGCTTGCATGGCCGGCAGGTCGTAGCTGACCGGTTGGGGCCATACTTCCAGTTGGGGGATTTGAACGGTGAGGCCGGGTATGGCCGTCAGGCCGGGCTGGCGCAGCCCGATTTCCAGGTTATACCGGCCCACCGGGGTCTCCGGCTTCACTTGCAAAGCCCAAACGTCCCGGACAATCTCGCCGGCCCGCCATTGGGCAGTGGGGTAGCGACCGTGGGCCGGCTTACCCTGCCAGCGGTCTACCTCCTGACCGGCGGCATCGACCAGGCGCAGGACAACCTCATAGTCCGGTGGTGGGGCAGCAGCCTGCCAAAATAAGGTCAGCCAGGTTGGTTCCGCGGCAGTAAGCACCTGCTCAGGTCGGCGATAGCCCAACAATGTGATCTCCGGCGCTAAAGGTTGATGGACCGGTTGAGGAATATCGAGCAGCTCCGAATTGGCAAAAATTGGCCCCGTCGTCACCAGTAGTTGATCGGCCTCTGGCGGCAGTTCAAACTGGCCCAATAATTGCCCCCGGTCAGGCTCAACAACGCCAATGCGCAGAAAATAAAGTCCCGGCGGTGTGCCGGGGGGGATGGCTAAGCTGGCCGTACCGGCCACAATCGCCCGTTGTTCTGGACTGATGTCGGTATATTCCGGCATTGGCAATACCCCGGCTCGCCCCCACTCGTAGCCGGTTTCATCGACCCAACGCAGAATCAGATTATTGACGCCTGCTCCCATGTTAGTCCACCAGATAGTGGCCTCAATCGTCTCGCCTGGTTGGGCGCTCGCGCCGCCGGCCAGGGCTGGGGCCAGGGTATAGCCCAACAATTGAGCCAATCCATCTAAGATATTCCATTGGCCGGCAAAGTGAGCTATCTCAGGTACACGGTAAACCTGAGCGTAGGTGGTGTTCAGCAATTCTACCTGGTAGAGCGGGGTTTGCTGTTTAAAAAAGTCGACTACTTCGGTAGGATAGCGTTCTCGCTGCAAGTGAGAAATATAGAACGAGGCATAGTCGGCGGTGGCCCACTCGCCGCTGAAATAGGCGGCAAAGCGCAGGCTATCACCCCGGAAGAGGCCACTGCACCAGGGCAGCGAGCCGCCGCAGACCAGCGTCTTGGTATCGGCCCCGGATTGGTGATTCAGATAGTTGATCGCTTCGTCAAGGCCCTCACCGGCCCCAATGGGCAATATGTCCATCGCCGCCCGCCCGCCGCCCAGCCACGGATTCCAATAGGTGAAATAATAGGGATGCGTGGGCGCAGTAATGGCCAACTGCACGGCTAATATAACAGCTACGCTCGCCGCCGATAGCCAGGCGCGGGCTGAAATGAACAGCCGAGGGAAGAACCGGCCCAGCCAATCCAGCAGGGCGGTATACCCAAGCGCGCTCAGGATGCTCAGGGGGGGAAAGATGATCAATAAGAATCGGTCAACTTTGCTGATAACAAAAGTTAGCTCAGCGATAAGCACTGTAATATAAAGGATGAGGAGCAGAGCGCCGGTAGCCAACCAGGGCAGCGGCCGTTTTGGTTTGGTCTTGAAACTGTTATAGCAAGTTAGCCCCAAAAAAAGCAGCGCCGCAATGGTTCCGATCCAGGTGAGCGGGGTTGTTCTAAAAGCCAGAACGACCGGATAGAACAATGGGCCGGGGTCGCCGCCGTCGATGATTTGACCCCAAAAGAAGACCTTGTCGCCCCAAACACTCCGATCTGCCGCCTGAGCAAAGCCGGTCAACCACAGGTGTTGCAGCGCGGCCCAGGGTTTCACCCACATCGCCGGCCAGATAAGCCAAAAGGCGGCAATCGCGCCGGCGGCCCAGAGCAGGCCATTGCCAACCAACTGTTTCAACCCGTTTGTCCAGGTTTGCGTAAGGCCGAATAGATAGTTGGGCCAGAGCAAATCCAACAGTAACAACAGCCAGATGTACGGCACCAGCAGTCCGGCCGAGGTTTTGCTCGACACACCCAGACCGGCCATAATCCCCGAAATCACAATCCATTTAAGGCTTCGCCGGCGCAGGTAAAGCCAATAAGCCAGGATGCTCAGGCAAACAAAGTAAGCCGAAATCATCTCCAAACGTAAAAGGCGCGCCTCGGTCAGGCTAAACGGGTCCAGCCCCAGGAAGATGGCTGAAAATAGGGCCGTTGTCCAGCCGAACAGCCGCTGCACCAACCAGACAGCCACAATAACCTGCAAGCCAACAAATAGTCCGGCGGCCAATCGCCGTTCGGCCAGCAGGCTCAAACTACGGTCGGTAGAAATCAGCTCAAAAGGGAGCAGCGGCTGCGGAAATAGGGCGGGAAAGGTGTATTTAAAGGCCAAAAAGAACGTCTGTACCCAGAACATCGGGATGCCGGGATAGTCACTGGTGGTCAGGGTGCCGGCCAGGTCGCCCTGATGAATCGCGGTCGCAAATTCGTCGGCCCAGGGCCAGATGGCTAACTCATCGCGACCAAAGAATACGTCCAGGTCAATCACGCGGGGCAGGATCGCCGCCGCGATGATAAGACCCCACGCCAGCCAGATAAACCCTTTGGCTCGCAGAGATTGTTTTTTAGAACGATCTAGAACATCCGGCTGAGCTGGCATACTGTCCCAAAAATTTAGCTGGACAGAAACCCATCCAGCTTCCAAAGCAACACCCTCGATAAAAATAGACCAAGTTTATTCTATCATAAAGAAAAGAGGCTGCAAATATATTTCTGGGGGAGTTAACAAGCGGCAGGTTGAGATTATTGCGGGAAAATTCGGATGGAGGTTAGAGCCAGGGCGTTTTCACCTGATTTGTCATCCAATAAAGATAAACGCTCCATTGTGAGCGGGTCATAAAAACCGATCATCAAGCTATATTCGCCCGGGGTAATATCGGCTGGCAGTTGAAACTGGCGCGAGTCAAGCACCAGTTGCCCCGGCTGCCACTGTTGGGTGGGATAACTGCCGTCAAAAGGCTGGTAATCTAATTGGGTAATAGTCCGGCCGGCCTGGTCACGGACGTGGACAAATACCCTTAAATCCTGCCGGATCGGTTGGATGGCTTGCCAGAAAAGGGTGAGTTTTAGGTTTGAACCGGCCGTCATTCTGTCCGGATTCAAATTATAGCCGTGCAGCATGATCGTGTCGCTAAAGTTCGCCTCAAGTGGATGGTCTATGGCAACGGGGGCCAGGGTCGCGACGATAGCCTCTGTGCGCGCCAGCTTGGCCGCTCCTTCCGGGTGAGGCGGCATGTTCTGGCGAGCCGTGTCGAGTTGGGTCGCAGCCAGTTCTGTCTGGCCGCTTGCCGAAGCCAGGATGGCGGCCATTAAGCTATAAATGAATTGTTGGTCCGGTAGGGCGGTAGTCGCCTTAAAGTTGAGAAAAGCCGTAGCCAGGTTAGTGACGTAAGTTGCCGGCTGGCCGGCCAGCATGACAGCGCTGCGACCAAGTTGATTGAACTCGGTAACGGTTACGCCATTGGCCTCCGGGGCGAAAGATTGGGCCGCGTCGGGCATATTCCAGACGACCAGCCAGACCCGGCCTTGTCGATTGATCAGGCCGCGGTTTGCCTCAGGTAGAACCTTATAGACAAGTTGGTGGACGGTCAAAACTTCGCTAATCATGGGGGTGTCGGCTTTGGCCCGGTAATTCAGGGTGCGGGTGCATAGGTCCTCAGCCCCAATGTCAACATCGCGCCAGGCGTGCGCGTACTCCTGGCATACCACCAAATCGTTAGCAGCAGTCCGGCGTTGCAAGAAATTGCCGATCGCCTGCCAATCGGCCCCGGCAAAAACCTGATAGTATTCGCGCAGGGCCATATACCAGAATGGGCAAAGGAGTAATAGCAGCAAAATCGGGACGCTGTGGACCACCCGTGGGGGTAATTTTTGCAGCGGTGACCAGGCCGGCAACCAGGCCAGGGCCACAGCAGCCAAAATCAATAAAGAGGGCAAAGTGTAGCCCAGGTAAGGCGGTCTGGCCCAAAAACTGTCGAATAGGGTTTGTAGCAGCCATAGTTCTGCAAATGGCGCAAAGGCCCAGCCCAGCAACAGCAACACCCGGCCACGGGCTTTGTTGGCCCAGCCAAGCCACACGCCGATGGCGCTCAGCGCCAGCAGGACAAACACGCCATGCCCACCCTGGCTGCCGCTCTGCCAGTAGCCGTTGTAGAGCCACAGATTGTACCAGACCGACGCCGAGACCGAAGGTCGCTGGACCCACAAGATATCCGAAGTAGCCGTTCCAGGGACGGGCGGCGGGTTCAGCAACTTTAGCCAGATCGGGGCATACAGCGCCAGCAGCATCGCCGCAGTGATGGCTAAACTTGCGGCCAGTTTTGGCAGGGCCGGCCGGATCAAACCCGGCCAGCGCTGGCCGGCTAACCATAGCAACCCCAGCAGCAGGAGCAGATTCAGATAGGCCAGCGTGGTGAACAGGTGAGTGTACAGCATTGCCGCCGCCAACAAACCCAGGCCGAGCCAGTAGCGCCAACGTTCTGTTTTTAGAGCTAAAAAACCGAGCAGGTAGACCAGTATGGGCAGGTTGATCACCCCGCTGTAGCCTCTAAAGGAGTGGGCAAAGAAAATGGCGTATGGCGACAGGGCCAACAAAAGCGCGGCGATCAGGCCGACCCGCCGGCCAAACAACCCCTGGCCCAGGCGGTAAATTGCCGCCACACCCAACATCGAGATGATCAGCGCCGGCCAGCGCAGCGAAAAAAGTTTGTCGCCCAGGGTTAACAGGGCGGTCCGGCTCAAAATGTGGGCAAACGACTGGTTGTTCAACACCAGTTCGTCAACCACAATGGCTTGAAACGAATTCCCAATATAGCGCCGGTAGTCGATGCTCTCATCGCTATTGACCGCAATGTCGCCCAACCCGTAGATTCTCAAGGCAAAGCCTAGCAGTAAAATGAGGATGAGCCACAGATATGAGTCAGGCAGAAGATGGCGGGCTTTGCTCATGGGGAGTCTCCACCGGTGAACGATAAAACCTCGACCTGGCTCAGCGGAAAGCTGTCGTTGCCGGTGGTCAGCGGCAAGCGCACGCCATCTGCCGAACGGTACAGCCCCACCAGCAGTTGGAAGCGGCCGGCCGGTAGCTCTGGCGGTAATGAAAGAGAGTGTTCATCGGTGATGGCCACGCCTGGCAGCCACCACTGCGTTGGGTATATGCCCAGCCGGGGAATGGCATCGCTTTGGGCCTGGAGCCGCCCTTCCGCGTTCACCAGATGCACAAAGACCACGTAATCTTCAGGGATAGGCTGCTCTGTTTGCCAGTACAGGCTAACCTTGAGCGGCTCGCCAGCGCGGGGCTGGTCGGGCGTGAGGGTGTAGCCTAACAAAGTGATCCCGTTTTGCCAGCGGGCCGTGACCGGCTCGAAGTCGACCGGGGCTGGCCAACGTTCCGGGGCAATGGTGAAACGACCGACAACATCGTCTAGCGGTTCAGCGGCGGCAGTGGTTGGCCGCAGATAAACCTCGGCGTCGTTGCGCAGGGTAACTTCAATTCTGCCGGCCAGCGGACTTTCTAATTCTGGCGATAGGCTGAATTGGTGGCGGGTGGTTTTGACCTGGCCGGGAAACCATTGGAAGCGCTCCGGCCCACGTCTCACAAATTGGTGCAGCAGCTCGTCAGCTCGTCCCAAAGAGATGCTGCGGCTGTCGGCCAGTTGCACGGTTAGATTGGCCGACTGGTTGATATCTCTAACCGCCTGCCAGTAGAGGGTCAGCGCTAGCGAGTCGCCCGGATTGGGCTGGCTCGGTTCCAGGCGGTAGGCAATCAACCTGATTTGTCCATCGTAAACGCGATCAAGCCACACGGCGGTTGCGGGCACAGTATCTTGGGCCAGGGCGTCCAGCCGTTCACCGGCCGAGGTGTTTTGCACCGTACCGGCTTCAGTAATCCGAACGGCGTCCCAACCTTGCGGAAACGTAAACAGTTCGACTGCGGCGAGGTTGTTGGCGGGGGCCAGCCCAAATTCTACATTGTAGGCGCCCGGCGGCAAGGTCTCGATCGCGGGACTACACAGGCTCTCGACATAGGCGGCCATAGTTTGGGCCGGTTGGCTGAAGTTTGCCTCGGGCCGGCATAATGACCAGTTCGATTGACCTTTGATCCCATTCAGTTGGGCGACCAATATCTGGTCAGCGGCCAGGCCGAGGTTTTGCCAGAGGAGGCGGATGGATGGCTGGTTGGTTAGTTGGTTGGTTGGCTGGTTGGCTGGTTGGCTGGGTTCCCAACTGTAACCGAGCAGGGCGGCGCGGCCGGGGATCAGGCTGATTTGCGGGTTGGCCGGTACAGTGAACGGAATGGGGTAAATCCAGGCGTAATCGATGCCGCCAATGGTGATGACCTTCTCCGGCGGGCGGGCCATGAAGTAATCGATAAACTCCGGGCTGGGGTCCACTCGACGCTGCACCTGCTGGATGTAGAGGACAATGTAATCAGCCTGGGTCCAACGCCCATCCGGCCCCAGGGCGATCAATTCACCCTTAAAGTTCAGCATATTGTGGGTAAAACGGGAGCTGACCACCAGGTCGCGACTGTTGGGCTTGGCCGCCAGGTAAGCGCCCACCTGATCCATGCCCTCGCCCCAACCGATGCGCAGAGTCTTGACCGCGGTCTGCCCGCCGCCAAAGATTGGGTTGAAATAAGAGTAGTAGTAGGGGTGGTGGGGCAGCACGGTGATGACCTGGACCACGATCAAGGCTGCCAGCGCCGCTCCTCCAATCATTTTCTGGACTGGTGGGTGCAGCCGGGCCAGAAGCTTGTCGCTGGCCCAGAGCCACAGATAGACCAACCCCAGCGCCGCCAGGATATCGAGACTTGGGAAAATCGGCATCAAATAACGATCTTGCTTGTGACTCCCAACGGTCATAATCAGGCTGTAGACAAGCACGTAGATCACCAAAATCGAGCTGCCCGGGATGGTGAAGGGATCGACGGGCAGTTTTGGCTGCCGGGTCAGGCCGAACATAGGGCGTACAGTGTGAAGCGTAAAACGTAGGCCGGCCCCGATCAAACCCAGCAGAACCAACGGCGTAATCCGGAGGAAAAAGACAACCGGATAGAAAAGAAGGCCGGGGTCGGCGTCTTGATAGGTTTGCCCTAAAAAGAAGAGATTGACCCCTTCTGAGCCGACCTTGCGGGTGGCGTAATCATAGACCAGGGTCAGGGTCTCCAACGGCGTGACCCACATCGAGGGCCACAGCAGCAGCCAGGTGAAAGCTGCTGCCAATGCCCAGACACCGCCAAAAATAAGCAGCTTTACCCCCACCCCTACACCCCTCCCCCAATTTGGGGGAGGGGGTAATTTTTCCACCCTCCTCCTTCCGCCTTCATCCTTCAGCAGTATCAACAGGGCGGTGGTACCGACAATCGGCAGAATAGCCAGGGCCTGGATTTTGGTCAGGAAACTCAACCCGCCGCAGACGCCGGAGATGATGACGTACCGCCAGCGTGGCTGTTGGTAGTAAAAAATCAAAAAGAGGAGCGACAGCGTCATCAAACCGGTGATGACGGCCTCAGCCCGGTTGACCCGGGAGTCGCTCAGGTAAAAGGGGTCCAGGGCGATGAGCAGGCCGCTTACCAGCGCCGCCTGCCGCCCGAACAGTCGCCAGACCGCCCAGATAATGGCCAGGGTCAGCACGGTATTGAAGAGGACAATCGGCAAGCGTTGCTGGCTTAAATATTCCGTCCGGTCCCATTCGTGGAACAGGTGATACAGGCCCGGCTGGCCGATCCACTGCCCCTCGCTCAGCGAGCGGCGGCCGGCCTCGCCAAAAATCCAGATACTTTCCAGCCAGACCGGCACAATACCGGGATAGCCATCGCCGACCAGCGTCCCGGCCAGGTCACCCTGCTCCAGGGCCAGGCTGAACTCTTTGGCCCAGCGCCAACGGTCGGCCTCGTCTACAATCAGGTATTGGTTGAGGTTGGTCAGGCGCGGGACGGCCACCAACAAAATAAGACCGATCGCCAGCAATTGGGCGGCCCCAAATTTGGGCCGGATCAGTTGAAAGGTGGTTCGGACTTTGCTCACAGGTTGCTATCCGCCACTGTCAATCTCTCGACCTCGATCTCCTGGGCCGGCTGGGTGTTGAGCCGGATGTAGTTGAAGCCGGCTTGCAACGGCAGGATAAAGCGGCGGCGACCGCTCTCTCTATCATACTCGTCCGGTTCGATAGGCCGATCATTCAGCCTTAAGCTAATACCGACCGACGAAAATGAGGCCGTCAATTGGAATTCTAACGCCACCGTTCCGGCCTGGGCCGCGTAGATATATAAATTGCCGTTCTGTTCCATCCGCAGCGCCGCGCCATTTTGAACAACCTGCCAGTTTTTCTGGTCGGGCATGAGTTGCCAGGCCGGGAGCATCGCCCCGCTCTCAGGCGGAACGGCATAGACCAAAATCTGGCTATCCTCAAAGATCGGCGGGCCAAATAAGACCGGCAAATAGTCTAATGTAGCTCTCCCACTTTCACCGGTCATTTCAGCCCGTTGAGCGATGATTCGGCTGATGTTCATATCGACTAAAATGGCCCGAAGCTGCTGCTCACCCAGCGGGGGGAAAACTGTTTGTTCCGGCCAGGGCCACAGGAGTTGATGGTAAAATCGACGTAATTCTGCCGTACCGGCCGGATATCGAGAAATTTCACCGCCGTTGGCTATAGGATGTTGATGGACAGTTTGGTAATAGAGGGCGTACCTTTCAACCTCACGGGGCGGTATCTCTAAGATCGCGCCTTCAGTCGGCTCCTTAGCCAGCGCATAGTAGTAAGATGAAATAGCGGGCGTTTCGGTAGGAAACGGAAAAACAACCAGGTACTCAGCCAGAATCAGGGCAGATATGATGATTACAACCAGGACACGCAACCCGCCCAGATTGGAACGGCCGGAATTTGAAGATGGTCGAGCTTTTAGCTCAATGAGCCAGGCCAGGCCAATGGCGGCCAGAATTGCGATCCCCAGCATCACGGTGGCGTCAAATCGGATGGGCGTGCGACTCCATTCATACAAGGGCAGAGCCGATAACCACAAGTAAGGTAGGGCCAGCGGCTGGAGCTGGTTTCCGATTTTAAGATATGAACCCATCGCCAGAATAGCGCAAAGTAAGGTCAGCGCCAACCACGCCCGCGCCGCCCGCCACCGTCGCCACAGGGCCAAGGCGGCCAGGGCCAGGGCTACCAGGCCGACATATGCCATAGCATCGCCCATAGCCCGCAGCTCATCGATGCCCAGTAAGCTGGCTATAGTTGCCTGCTGCGTTTTTTGTAGTAAAGGGTGATAAGGCGACGGCAGGATAAAAGCAAGTAAGTCGGCCGAGAGGATATCGTGTCCGCCCGCATCCAGGAACTGCTTATTCTGGGTAATGGCTGGCCAGGCAAAGGGGAGATAAATAAGTAGAGCCAGCATATTGGCGGACACAAGTAAGCCGATGGCTTGCTTCAACTGGCCGGCTGAGCCGGCGCGCCGTTTGTATTGCTGCCAGATTTTGCCGCCGCCGATGATCAGAAGAATTGGGATGAGTCCGTGAACAATATCCATAGGATTGGCCAGAGCCAACAAGACGGTCACAAATCCGTGCCAGATGGCCCTTCTTGGTGACGGACGTTCCAGCAAAATCAGCAGGGAAAGGACGTACAGTGGTAAGAAATAGTTGGCCATCCACAAGATATGTCCGGCCAGGGCGTGTCCAACCCGGTTAGGGTAAAAGGCAAAAATCAAGCCCCCCACCAGGGCCGCGCCAATGTTGCGGGTCAGATATCGACAGAGGAAATATCCGGTCAAACCGGACAGGCTGAAGCTCAACAAAAAAGCCAGGTTGTAAGCAAATAGCGCCCCCTTCAACACGGTGAACGGCAATGACACAAACGGCAGGTAAGGGTGCAACGCCAACATAGCATGTCTTACGTCAAGCGGATTAAAGATGAGCTTGATTTGATCCAGCCAAACGCCCAAATCTAAGATGGCTTCCTTACCCCACCACAGGTACCAGACGTGTGGCAAGTTATCCCAATTGGGAACTCCGGGCACTGCTGTCATCATGTGCCAGCCAACGGGATAGGTCAGGATCAACGTTAAGCCGGCATACAGTAATGTGACCCAACCAAGTTCCGGCCAGATCGAGACAAAAGAGCTGGCAGCAGCCCGGCGCGCGGCGATGAAACGATATCCCTCCCGACCGGCGGGCCAGCCAACCACATACCCCAAAATTGCAGCTACCAGGACTAAAGCTGACAGAGCGACGGGGTCGTGAATCAGCTTGCTTAACCAGGTTGGCTGGCGTTGCAGCCGCACATCGTCGATGGCGACAGTCGCGGCTTGCTGTCCGAACAGGCCGAGGCCGATTTCAACGGTTGCCGCCCGCCAATGGGTCACAATATGGTAAACCGACGACTGCCAGACCAACTGGCCTGTGTCATCAGCCAGAACCCTGGTCAAGGGATTCGGGTCAGAAAACTCATCTGTTTTGACCAGCTCGCCGTTTCGGTCGAATTGTGAGACGCGGACAACAAGCTCGGCTGAACTCTGTTCGGGATCGATCAGTTCATAGTCTGTTGTCAGGCGGTATCGTTCCAGCGGCGCAATGGTAAGCCTTTGGCCTACCCCGGCCAGGCCACCCGCTTCAGCGTTTGGAATTTCAAGGGCCAAATAGGAGTCGTCCGGGTGGTTGGTAGCGGTGATAATGGCTGTCTCGGCTTCACCCATTGTTTGGGCCTGCCAACCGGACAATCGATTATCCTCAAAATCCGGATTGGTCAGTAGATTGGTTGTATCCGCCGCCAGATTTACCTGCCGCCAGATCAACACCCCCGCTCCGGCTGCCACGAGGAGTAGCAAAATCTTGATAGCAAGCCAGGTTCTCCGATCAAATTGCTTGTACATTAGGCTGCAAAACCAATCTTAGAACGTGTTTCTTAAATCGAATCCGGGTGAAAATCGGCCTACATGTCACTCTGAGCGACCCGCCAAGCGGGGAGCGAAGAGTCCCTGAAACCGCCGCTTGCAAGAGGCGTTCTAAGGGATTCCTCGTCGCTTCGCTCCTCGGAATGACATTTAAGAAACACGCTCTTAGAGAGTTGCTTTTAGTCGTCAAACTGTCAGCTAATCAACAGAGACCGTTATTTGAGTGATTTCGACTACTGTCTGGTCATCATCTTGAGCAGTAACCGGTAAACGTTCAAGCGTTTGAGAGTCGTAAACGCCAACCAGAAGGGTATAATCTCCCGGCGGCGTGTCGGGGTTCAGCGTTAGGTGAAATATGTCGATAATCCATTCGCCTTTGTCCCAGGTGTTGGTCGGCCAGGCGTCATCACCGGGGATACGATCAACTTGCCCCCACATCTGACCGTCTGCATCAACCACGTGAACGAAAGTGGTATATGATCGAGACATCGGTTGGTTGGCTTGCCATACCAGCTTTATTTTTAGCGGCTGGTCAGGGGTGACAGTACCAAAGTGGCTGATATCGGCGCCGCCGAAAATCATCAGATTGCCAAAGTTGATCACCGCCGGGAGCTGGACCGCAGGTGGTTCAAGCTGGCGCACCGGAATCGAGCCAACGTCGTGGGACACTGCTTGAACTGAGACTCGCAGGCGGTAATTGCCGCGGGGCGCGTCGACGGGTATCTCCAGAAGATAATGCCCTTCCACTTTGGAAGGACCGGCCGGAGATAACACCGGGCCGCTGTTTTTGGCCCAAAGCTGGCCGGTCTCATCGGTTAATTCCACCGTAGCTGTTTGACCGGCCAACTCTGCCGTAACCCCGGCCCAAACCAGGGTCAGGTCGGCAGGCTGCCCCGGTTCGGCGGCCCACTGCACCAAGCGATAACCTTGCAACATGAGTCCATGGCCAAAGTCGGCCTTTCGCACCACCCGCAACTGCGGGCCGGGATAGAGCCAGGCATAATCCAGGCCAACCAGCGTAACTTTATACTCGGGTTTTCGGGCTGAGAAGTAGCTCCAATACTCCGGAAAAGGATTGCGGTTCTGGATTTGGCGCAGGTAGATCAGGATGTAGTCGGCCTCCTCAGCGTAGTGAGGTTTAGTATAACGGCCGGGAAAGAAAGGCACAAAACTCTCCCAAAAGCTGGTCGAGACGGTCAGGTCGGCCGCATTGGGTTTTTGGCTCAAATAACGGCCCATCTGGTCCAAACCTTCACCGGAACCGATCTTGACCAGTCGCGGGGCCAACCACGGCCCGCCGGCCGCCGGATTCAAGTAATCGACATAATAAGGATAATAGATGATTACCAGTGCAAGTTGAATTATCAGACAAACGCCGCCGATCCAATAGCGAACGAGGCCGCTGGCCGCAACGGCCACAAGGCCAGTCGCCGCCAGCGCGTATAAGGCCGGCACCGCCGGCAAAAAGTAGCGCACATCGCGGGTATCGGCGGGAATGAGTAGGGCTAAAAAAAGCAGGATGAAGAGGGCCAACCAGTTGATGGTCCAGGCTGTTTGACCGGCCAGGATGGCCTCGGCCGGTTGATTTCGCCGCCAGACGATCAGCAAGGCCAGCAGTCCCGCCAAAGCCGGTAAAGTCGCCTTAAAGAGCCAGTTGACCGGGTAGAACAAGAAGCCCAACTCCGGTAAGGGTGCTCCCGCCGCCGGGATGAGGGCGTAGTCGTTCTGACCGGCAGCGGCCGTGGCGGCGCGGTCGAGGAGGGCGGTTAGAGTTTCCAGCGGGGCCGCCCACAGCGCCGGCCAGCATAGGCTGAAGGCGAGTAAGGCGGTCAAACCCCACCACAGCATCGCCGGGATGAAACCGCGCCCAACGGACACAATGGACGGTGAAGCCAGGTTGCGAGCATTGGGTCGTTTGCGCGATTCCCACAACAGGAAGAGGCAGACAAAAATAGCCAGGTAGAGGGCCGTGGGTTTAGTCAGCAGGGCCAGCCCGCCGGCCAGGCCGGACAGAATTAACCATCGCCGCTGCGACCTGTCTTGACCATAGACCAACAAGGCCAGGAGTGAGAGCGCAATGAAGACAGTAACCAGCGCATCGTGGTGGATAAGGCGCGACAGCCCGATGAAGAACGGATCCAGCGCCAGTAGAAAAGCGGCCAGCCCGGCCACCCGCCGGTCGGCCAGTCTGGCCAACAGCCAGTAAAATATCGGGATGGTCAGGCTGGTCAGCAATACGGTCGGCCAGCGAGTCCAAGGGTAGAAATCTAATGGAATCTTTTCGGTGTCGCCGGGGATGGCCGCCAGAAGATATTCAGGCAGGCTGGCCTGCCGGTAAGCGCCCTCGACCCAATATTTGGCAACCAGCCCCACGGCCCCGCTCCACATTGTCGGTACGGCCGGGGCCAGCACTTCCACCTCCGGGGTGGCGGCGATGCTGGTAGTCTGAGCCAAATCTCCGGTTAGAATCGCCTGCAAAAAGTGAGCCGAGCGGTAGATCCATTTGCCTTCATCCGGGGCCACGTAGGCATCCAGGTAGAGGGCGCGCGGGATGAAGGCAACCAGAAATAGAGCCGCCAACACTAAAGCGGTCGGAACTTGTTTGGAGGCGACGGGTAATTGCAGATTGGCCACAATCAATGATCACCGTGACTGCACGGAAATTTTGTAAAAATCAATATCCTGAGGCGGCTCAGTTGTCAACCGGATGTAATTCAGGCCGGGAGGCAAGGTCAGGCTTTCGTTTCTCTCCTCGGCGGTTGAATCAAGAAGAAATTCGTAGACGATTGAGTCGTTGAGTTTCAGCGAGAGGGTGGTGGCAGTTGGTAATGAATCAGGCTGAAAGGTTAGATTGGTAATGCCCCCTTGAGCCGCGTAAATAAAAAGGTAACCCTGCTTTTTTAACCGGAAAGTTGCCCCATCGTTGACCAGTTCCCAGTTGGCCTGATCCGGCAGAACCGACCAGGCCGTTAGCTCACGATGATCGGCCTGTACCGGATAGACCAGCATATCCTCATCCTCAAAGATCGTTCCGCCTAACAGGCCAGGGAGATAAGCCAGGGTTTGCCGGGCGGCCCGGTCGGTCATGAGCGCGGGCCGGGCAATAACCCGGTGGATGTTCAGATTGGCCATAATGGCCCGGCGTTCGGCCTCAGCCGGCGCAGCCAGCACCGTTTGATCGCCGATTGGTGAGACCAGTTGGTTCAAAAACTCTTTTAACTCGACCGTGCCGGGCGGATCCCGTTCGATGTAGCCCCCGGCCAGGGGGTGCTGGTGGACGGTTTGATAATACATGGCATAGTTGCTGGCCCGCCGCGAACCGGTGACCGGCAGCTCCAAAATCCCCCCGCTGAGTTCTTCCTGTCCCAACTGAGAGTAATAGCTCGAAATCGGCCGGACTTCGGTGGGAAATGGGAAAATAACCCAATATTCAATCATCACCAAAAGGCCAACTCCCCCTAACCATAAACAGCCGGCATAACCTACCCCCATTTTCCGGCCGCGTATTCTTCCAAAAAGCCAGGCTGCTCCCAGCGCGGCCAGGACTGCCACGGCCAGCATAACTGTTTCATTGAGACGACCCGGGGCGCGGCTCCAGGCAAAAAAGGGCAACCTGGTCAGCCACAGGTAAGGCAGCCCCAGCGACTGCACCGCTCCGCCAATTTTCAGCCAAGGCCCCAGGGATAGCAGTCCGCTCACCGCCGCCAAACCCAACCAGACCCAGGCCTCTTGCCAACGTTTCCAAATAGCCGCCCCTGCCAGCGCCAGCACCGCCAGCCCCAGATAGGCCAACTGCTCTTCCAAATCGCGCAGCCCGGCGATGATAGTCGCTCCATACGCCGGAATTAACTCCAACCGGACTAAAATAGGATTGTAGGGTGAAGGCAGCAGGAAGGCAAGCAAGTCGGTGCTATGTTGGGTCAGGTCTGTGGGGGTCAGATACCCCAGCTCACCCTGTTGGCTCTGGTCGAGGAGGGGCCAGGCAAACGGCCAGATGATCAGGAGCGCCAGCCCGGCAGCGGCCACCACTCCCAACAGCGACCGTAGCCGCCTTTTGGTCAGAGCCGGTCCGGCAGGCTGGCCATAGCCGGTCAGCAGATACCCGCCCACCAGAAACAGAAAAACCGGGATGATGCCATAGCCAAAGTGGGTGGGTTGGGCCAGGGCTAACAGAGCCGTGATAACCCCGTGCCAGACGGCTCGTTGGGCCGAGGGCCGGCGCAGTAAGAGCAGCAGCGACAGAGCGTAGAGGGGCAAAAAATAGTTGGTGGTCAAGAGCAGATGGCCGGCCGCGGCGTGGCCCATTCGATTCGGATAAAAGGCAAAGATCAAACCGCCCAGGACGGCCGCCCCGGTATGGCCGGCGACGTAGCGGCACAGTAAGTAGCCGGTCAGACCGGCCAGGATAAAACTCAGCAAAAAGGCCCCATTGTAAGAGACCAACGGGCCGAAGAACAGGGTCAGCGGTAAGGAAACGAGCGGCACATACGGGTGCAAGGCCAGGACCGGATGGTCGGCCCCCAGGGGATAATAAAGCTGGGTCACCCGGTCCGGCCAGACCCCCAAATCCAGTAGCGTCTCTTTCAGCCACCACTGGTACCAGACATGCTGCCAGGAGTCGCGCCCGTCAAAACCGGCCGCAGCCTGGTTGATTTGCCAGCAGACCGGGTAGGTCAGCAGGATCGCCAGCAGCCCGTACAGTAGTAAGACCCCCCCGACTTTTGACCAGACCTTGACCGGTTGGTGTGCTCCGGGTTGGGTTGAGATTGGTACTGCTGCGTTCATGGCTGGATTACAATGGCCGGATCGTTGACGGAAATAGAGAATTCGGCCAGGGGGGTGGTTTCTGTGTGGCCTAGAGTTGAGGCTTGCAGCCCGGTCCACAGCCGGTAATCGCCGGCCGGCAAGCCGGTTGGCAGGGTCAGAATACCGCGCCACTCCACGATATTACCGGGCGACCACTCCCCGACCGTTTCGGTGGTGCGCCAGTAGCCGTGGCGCTGATTGCTCACCAGGCCGGCCGCGAATGAGGCGTTTTCGGGCAAAGGTCCCAACACCCGCAAATAAAGCGTCACTGCCACCTCATTCTCCGCTAAACTATTTTCCCCCTCCGTTTCCTGCCCCTCTGCGCCCTGCTCCTCTGCCGCTTGCGTGCTGCTCCTGTTCCCTGCCGCTTTATACGCCAACAATTGGGCCACCCCGTCGATTTTGGGCGCGCCGCCGGCGCTTTGCGCGGCCGGGGCTTGGTAAACTTCCACCCAGGGGACGTTGTCGCCTATCCCGGCCAGTCCATTGGAGTTGATGGTCTGTCCGGTTGGGGTCACCGCGACCACAAAGACGGGTTCCCTGGCTCGAAAATAATCAACCAGACCGGGAGAGGGCTTTTGGCGCTGGATCTGATTGATGTAAAAGACCACATAATCGGCGGCCAGTTGGGCCCGGCCGTCATCGGCAAAACTGGCCCGCCGCCCCAAAAAATAGGGATTGAAGATGTCGCTGTACCAGCTCGACACGGTCAGTGACTCGGCGTTGGGCAGTCCGTTGAGGTAAGCCGCGGCTTGCTCCAGGCCTTCGCCCCAACCCACCGGCGCCCGGGCGGCGATGCATTTAACCCCACCTAACAGCGGGTTGTAGTAGGTCAAGTAATAGGGCGCAGCCAAAATGGCGAAGAGTAGTTGGCCGGCTGCCAAAACCACCACAACGGCATAATATAGATGGCTGGAAAAATTTTCCCCCAGCCATTTTGGGCCGGGATTGGGAGATGGGGGGATTTTTCCTTTGTTTTTAACCCATTTTTTAATCCCCCAACCCACAGGGCCAGTGTCCCCTAATTCCGGCGAAAACTTTTCTGGAGGACTATCACTTCGGGTGGACATCAGGGCGGCGGAGGGCTGCCGCTCTGCGGCGGTATATTTTTTATACGCGGCGGCGACCAGCTTCAAGCCATAATCGAGGCCGAAAGCCGCCAGCAAAATAAGCGGCGGAATCACCGCCATCACATAGCGATCCAGCTTTTTGGGGCTGAGGTTGGCGAACAAGATGATAAAGACGACATACACCAGCATAATCAGCGTGACGCAAATAGCCCGTGAGGTGGGGTAGGTCAGGCGGGAGACGGAGAGCGTGAAGCATGAAGCGTGAAGCGTGAAGCGGGCAAGATAGTCTATCGGCTGTAGCGGCGTATGGCGAAACAGATAATACGCCGTACGCAATACGAAATACGTGAGCGGCAAGAGCAACCAGACGGCGGTAATGATCAGGCCAAGCATGACGATGGGAGTCAGGCGAAAGGCGATCACGTAGGGATAGAACCAGGCGCCCGGATCGGCGGAAACTTGGCCCAAGAAGAAGGTATCGTGCCCTGCACCCACGCCGCCAACCTCAAAAGCATCCACATACATCTGGCGCAAGGTTTCAAGCGGGGCCACCCACAGCGCCGGCCAGATGGCTACAAAGAGCAGCAGGGCTAGCCCGGCCCAGATGACCAGGGCTGCCAGCCATTGGCCCACCGCCGCGCCTCCGGCTTTGGGCCAATCCAATGCCAGTCCCACCAACCCCACCCCGCCGATGAAGAAGCCGATCAGCGGCGCGGGCAGTTTGGTCAAACAGGCCAGGCCGGCCAGCCCGCCTGAAAGCAGCAGAAATCGCCATCGTCGCCGCGCCAATGGTTGTTCCAGCCAGTAGATCAGGAAGGCCAACAGGGCCAGAAACATCAAAATCGCCGCGCCGGCGTCGCCGTTGAGGATGCGGGAGTGGGCTACAAAGAAGGGGTCGAAGGCGAGCAGCAGGGCGGTGAGCAGGGCCACTTTCGGTTCGAGTAAACGATGGCTGAGCAGGTAACAGCCCACAATGCCCAGCGAGGTCAGCAGCACCGGCGACAGGCGCAGCCAACCGATGGTTTGCGGTAGTTTCTCAACCTGGGTGTTGATGCAACCGGTCAGGTCAGGCGCAGTAGAACATACCCCCCACAAGGCCGGGGCGTTACCCCAAGTAATGGTAATTCCGGGGAAAAAGTGCCAGTAGGTTCTGGCCAAATCGCCGGAATATAGGGCGATGATAAATTGAGCTGCGCCTTCGGCCCACTTGACCTCGTCAATGGTCAAGAAACTGCCCAGGGCGTAGAGTCGAGGCAGCAGCGCGGCCAGAAAAACAAGCCCGGCCCAGAGCAGTTGGTTTTTGAGAGTAGTCCGGTTCAAGTGACTCATTTCACCATCACCGGTCCCAGAATGAGGGCATTTTCGCCGGAACTGTCGTTGGTCAGGGTCACTCGTTCGAGGGTATCAGGCCGGTACAGCCCCAGGTAAAGATGATATTGATCGGCCGGCAGGTCAACCGGCAACTCTAGCCAGGTCACCTCCTGAATTACCGCCCCGGCCGGCCAGGTCGAGGTGGGCAGCAGCCCCAGGTAAGGTTGGTGGTCGGCGCTGGCCAGAATATTGTTTTGCCCATCGCGTAGCTGGACAAAGATGGCATAATCGGCCTCGAGCGCTGCTTGCGCCTGCCAGATGAGGGTTAGCGGCAGGCGGTCGCCAGGGGTAGCCGGCCCGGACGGCAGGGTATAGCCGTAGAAGATGATTTGGCCGGCAAAATCGGCCCATAGGGGCGTAGCCGGGTTGGGATCGGTGTCGATTTTGGCAAAATAGAGGTCATCTTCGCCGTAGTGAAAGCGGCCCAGGTATTTGCGCTTGACCCACGCCATATAATCCGGCAGGTATTGGGGCAGGCGATTGGATACAGCCGCCACCAGTTGGCAATCGTAGGCATCGCTGATGGCCACCAGTTCTGCCAGCGTCAGCACGCCCGACTTGAGTCGGTTGGTGGAGACCTCGGCCAGTTCCGGCGGGGTCAACCGGCCGCTCCAATACAGTAGCTGCATATCATCGCTGATCAGGCAGTCGGTAGGGGCGGTTACCTGGCTGATGAAAGCCAGGGCTTCGACCTCGTCCGGGGGCGGCTGCGGTACCGCGGCCTTAGCCTGCCACAGTCTGAGTGCAGCCGGTATCTGCCACAGATAGATTGAAATCAACAAAATCAGGCCGGCGGCGGCTATGACTTTAGCGTGCCTGTTTTTGGCGGCGGCATTGGGGGTGAAGAATTGAGCCTTGAGACTCGCCAGAATGAAATCGATGGTGACTCCGCCAAAAATGGCCAGGATTGGGATGAGAATCAAAAAATGCTTGTAGCGGATGGGGTTATGAATTGCCAGCATCGCCAGAGCCAGAGCCAGCCAGGCCAACATCAACCACACTCCCGGTAGACGCCGCCGCCAGGCCAGGCCAATCCCAACAACACCCAGGATCACCAGGGCGGCGTCCTCCTGCAAAAATTGGCTGCTGCGGGCGTAGCGGGGCGGCCAGAAAGACGCGTCGGCTTCGTAAGCCGTCCGGGCCTTCAACCGCTGGTCCACCACCTGTTGGAAGAGCGGGCCAACATCGTACACCGACAGCAAAATAAGGCTGGGGATTAAGAGCGCCAATCCCCACACGATCAGATCGACGAGCTTCGATTTGGTGAGGCTCAGGCGCAAAGTAGAAAGTGGGGCGTAAGGAACGCCCGACTTACTTTGAGGTTGATGGTCGACAATGAGAATAAGAGGGATCAATAAAGCAACAAAGGGCAATAGCAGCTTGGTCAACAGGCTGGCGGCCAGGCACAGGCCGGATAGGCTGAGCAGCAGCCGCCGGCCGCTTGAGCCAGTCCAGAAGGGCTTGTTGGGAGGCGGCTCTTTGGCCAGCCAGCCCAGCCAGATGGCCCAAACCGACCAGGCCACTGCCGGAAATTCGCCCAGAACGGCCACCGATGGTTCGAACAAAACCGGCGAAAACAGGGTCAAGGCTGCCGCGACCACCCCTACCACTGCCCCGCCAAATTTACGACCCAATAGGGCAATCCCGATTGCGCCAAACAAGGTGTAAGCCACGCTGAACCAGCGTTGGGCCTCCTCAGTAGGCCAGAATTGCCAGACGGCGGCAATGGCCATTGGATAGAGGGGGGGATACGTGATATATACTTCCGAGTAGGGCCGGTAACCTGCCGCCAGCAGCCGTAGCCACATCAGGTGAATGCCTTCGTCCGGCGACAGAGGAAAGCTGTGCAACAAGCTGGCGCGCAGGGCAATCGCCGCCAGGGCCACCAACCCCAGGGCCAGCCAGAATAGAGTTGAGCTAGGTTCAGCTAAGGTTAAATTTTTGGTTTTCAATTAAAGTAATTTGAGTATTGCCGGAATATCAAAACCATTTTTTAATTGCTTTCCCCTTTGATTTATAGTAGGATAGCCCTGGTTTGGCAAAACCTCCGCTTTGATTTGCCAGGTTGGTGATATCGTTTGAGATCAATAGCTGCTGATCATCCCAAAAAAGGTCCGCTCTCTGCTAACGACCTGATAGTGGGGGCGTTTCTGGCTCTGCTGCTGTTTGGCGTTTACATGGTTACCTTCGATGGCACGCTACACAGCACCGACGGTTTGTCGATGTTGGCCGTGGCCGAGAATATTGTCAAACACGGCCGGTTTGATACCCGGCAGTTAGAAAATTGGGAAAGCGCCAAAATTGGCCTTGACGGCGCTCCGCACACGGTTTTCCCCATTGGCCCGACTCTTTTCATCATTCCTGTCCTGACACTGGCCTTGTTGATTCCCAAGCTGGGTCTGACCCAAACAACTATGATTTTGATGCCGTTGTGCAGCGCCATCAGCGCAAATTTTCTTTACCTTAGCGCCCGGCGACTGGGGTATTCCCCAAAAGTGGGTTTGACGGTCAGCCTGTTGGCCGGCTTGGCCACTATGACCTGGCTCCGCACACGTGACTTAGTGGCTGATCCCCTTGTTTTGTTCAGTTTCGCCGTGACCTTTTATTTTGCCGTGGCTTACCGGCAGGAGCGCCGAATTGGCCAGGCCGCGCTGATGGGGCTTGGCTTGGGGCTGACAGTACTGCTAAAACTGGTCAATGCGGTTGTCGCGCCCTTTTTTCTATGGTATGTGGCCGCTCCTGACGATGCTGTTTTCTCTAAGAAGTTCTGGCGCGGCGTAAAGTGGCAACCCTTGCTGGCGGCCGGTCTGCCGGTGGCTGCTGCTCTTGTCATTGTGTTCCTTTATAACGCCGGGCGCTTTGGCCACCCCCTGGATAGCGGCTATCGCCAGCCTTACGAGGTTATTTTTAGAACCCCCATCTGGATTGGTTTCATTGGTTATTTGATAAGCCCTTATAAGAGCATTTTTCTTTACATCCCCATTTTCATTCTGATTCCCTTCACCGTCAAACCGGCCTGGCGCCGGCACCGGCGAGAACTGCTACTTATTATGGCCGTGCTCATCAGTTATGTGGTGGTGTATGGTGCATTTTATGATTGGGGCGGCGGTCGAAGCTGGGGGCCCCGCTATTTAGCGCCGCTGAATGGCCTGTTAATGCTGTTGCTGCTGCCCTTTGTGGAGCGAGCCTGGCAGCCGGGACGCTGGCGGGCGCGAGTCGTCCTGGTTGTCTTTTCTTTAGCCAGTCTCTTCATCCAGATCATCGGAATTTCGACTCGGGACTATGTCTTTCTCGACGCGGCCGATTATTGGATACCGCCGCCCAACTTTTCTTATTGGGGCGAGTTGCGCTGGAACGACCCTGACCAGTGGCCGATTTGGGGCCATCTGCGGTTGTTTAACCTGCGCACCCTGCCGCTGATCTGGCATTGGCAATGGGCCGGACTACATCACTTTGACCTGGCGGCGCTGCTGGCGGCGCTGCTCATCGCAACGACGGGACTGGCCGGTCTCATTGCCGCCTACCGGCAGGGTCGGTTAAGCAGGTGGTGGCCAATCGGTGGCTGGCTGGTTGCACTGGGGTGTGTGGCTATCATCCTGGTTCGTAGTTATGAGGACCCCCGCTCTATCGCCCGGCCTGATGAGGCGGCTAAACTCTGGCCCGATTATCGCACTTTGGTGAGACAGCTTCCGGGCCTGGTTGGGCCAAACGACGCCGTCATCTTCACCAACCGGCGCTTTGAGTTTTACCTGCTCAATCTGGATAAATCGTGGGCGCAACGTTATGTGGTGGCTAAAGACAATCAGCCGGAAATCCTGGAAACGGTGCCGCGCCTGCTCCAGCAGGCTCAAGATGGCCACATCTGGTTGGTGACCGATGAGCTTAATAATCGCCTTCTGGCCTATGCGATGGAGTTGTGGCTCAAGGAACGCGGCCGGATAACCGCCCATCATCAATTTGGCCAGAGTGTGCAGTTGACCGCGTTCAGCCTATCCCCTGAGGTGCAGTTCACGGCCATCCCACCCGAACCGCAGTTGGCGGTGGTAGTTAACCCCGCCGAGTATACCTTTAACGGTATTGCTTCGCTCTTGGGCTGGGACTGGCCTGGGTTGAAAGCAGGACAGTCGCCTCAACTCCGCGCCGGCCAAACTTTCCGGTTTGAGTTGTACTGGCTTTATCGCGGCAAAGCGCCGGAAGATCTATTTTTTGTCCGTCTGATCGATGAGGCCGGCCAGACTGCTCTCGAGGCGATCACGACTCCGCAGCCAGACAGCCGTTTGATTCTCGGCCAATTGCAGATCGAGGCAGCGACAATCAGCCTCCCGCCCGATTTCCCTCTGGGGCGCTATCAGTTACAATTAGGATTTTACATTCCGGTGGTTGATGCCGGCGAACTGCTCTTTTCCCTACCTTCAGAAATAACCGGGCTACGAGTGACTCGTTGAGTTGGTCTGTTTGTTATTGAGCTTGACGGGGAATTACCCGGATGCTCTCCGCCTCGCTGAGCGGGAAAACGCCGACGGTCTCGCCGGTGGCCGGGCGGTCGATCCAGGCGACCAGTTGGTAGTTGCCCGGCGGGGTGTCGGGGAAGATGACCAGGGCGAACTCGTCCCGCACCACCATACCCTCCTGCCACTCGTTGTAAGGGAAGGGGGCGACCGTTTCAATCGGGTTGCCGTAGCCGCGCGTTTGGCCGGTGCTGTCCACCAAGCTGATGCGGATCGGCTCGGCTTCAGCCTTACCCTGCCACTCCCAGAAGAGCGACAGGTAAACCACACTCTCCGGGTAAGCTGCGGTAACCGGCTGGCCTTGCTCGTTCGTCAGATTGTAGCCCAGGAGTTCGGCCTGGCCCACCAGCCGAGCCTCGCCGGGGATAACATGATCCATGCCGGTTGATTGATAAATCCAGGCATAGTCGATCCCGTTCAGGGTGACGGTGTAGACGGGGGAGCCGGCCTGAAAATATTGCAGCGCGCCCTCCGAGGGTAGTTGGCGCTGGACCTGGTTGAGGTAAAAAACAACGTAGTCGGCGGCCAGGCCCGGTTTGGCGCTGCGGGAGATTTTCTCATCCTCGATTTTATAGATGGCCTGCCCTCGAAAGTATGGCTCAAAGGTGGTGCTGTACCAGGAGGTGGCTTTGGTCGACTCGATATCCGGCAGGGTGTTGAGGTAAGCGGCGGCCTCGTTTAGCCCTTCACCCCAACCCACCTGGATGAGTCTGGCCGCAGTTGGGCCACCCCCGGCCAGCGGGTTATAGTAAGTGAAGTAGTAGGGGAAGTAAGGCCAGACGATGGCGAGTTGGAATAGCAGGAGGAGGAGCGGCAAAATCTGGGTAAAGCGGGAGGCGCGAGGCGTGGAGCGTGGAGCGGAGGGCGTGGAGCGTGGAGCGGAGAGCGTGGAGCGTGGAGCGGAGAGCGTGGAGCGAGAAGCGCGGAGCGTAAGGCGTGAAAGGTGTTGGTAACCAATAACGGCCAGCATAGTGATGGCCGGAAAGGCAGGCAGAATGTAGCGATCCTGTTTTTTGCCGCCGTAAGTAACCAGGAGCGTGTAGAGTACAACGTAAGCCAGGAGGATGAGGGCAGTGGCGTAGAGCGGAGAGCGTGAGGCGTGAATGTTTTTGTCTGGGGCCGGTTCAGAGTTGGTAGATTTCTGCATCATTTGACGGAGTAGCAGCCAGAGTGCCACCAAAAAACCAAAAAAGGTCACCGGCGTGGTGCGGAATAGGATGACGAGGGGATAGAACAGCGCGCCGGGGTCAGGGACGGGTTGGCCCAGGAAAAAGCTGCCTTTTTGGTGAGAACCACCGGAGGCGCGCAGTGCATCATTGACAATAGTCGTGACCGTGCCCACGGGGTCGACCCACATCGCCGGCCAAAAGATGACAAAGACGACCGCGGCCGCGGCAGTCCAAAGCGCCATATCGCCCAGCCAGTGTTTGAGGGCGAAGGTGAAGCGTGAAGCGTGAAGCGTGAAGCGTGAAGCGGTTGATGAAGAGTGGCTATTTGGCTCTTGCAAAACGTAGCTCATGAGCATCGCCAGGGCGATGAACGCGCCGATGAACAGGGCCGGGTATTTGGACAGGAAGGCCAGGCCGGCGCAGGCGCCGGAGAGAAGGATGAAGGCTGAAGGCTGGGGGCTGAGGGATTTAGCAGGATTTGAGGATTGACTTTTGCCTTCAGTTTTTACATAAAGCGTTTCCTTTGCCGTTATTGCTCGCAGAAAGGCCAGCAACGACAGCCACATGAAGGTGGTCACCAGGGCGTCGTGGCCGAGCACCCGTGACAAGGCCAGGTAAAACGGGTCGAGGGCGATCAGCGCCGCGGCTAGCAGCGCCCCCCAACGACCCAGCAGCGGCCGGCTCCACCAGTAGGTCAGGCCGACGGCCGCCACGGCAACCAAAACTCCGGGTAGCCGCAGAGTCAGGAGCATCGCCGGATCGAGGGGGTCAAAGGGAATATTGAAGAGGAATTGAGCCAGGGGGACTGGCCGCCCTTGACGCAGGTATTCCAGGATGATCCCCAGCGCCCCACTCCACATGGTGGTAACGCCAGGCGCGGGGCTGAGTGAAACATTTTCAATGTAAGCGACGGCGCCGCCCGGCCCGGTGTTGGCCCACTCGCCGGCCAGCAGCGAGTCCAGAAAGATGATAGCCCGACCAAACCAGGAGCGGGCTTCGTCGGCGGTGAGAAAGACAGTCAGGCCGGGTAGTCGCAGGGCCAGGGCCAGGCCGAGGCAGGCCAACAGCGCCGCCAAATCTAACCTACTCAGAGAATTTAGGGAAGCCCGGTTGCTGACATGCATAATCTTCAATCTTACTGCTCACTATCCCGCTGACCACCAACCCAGCCGATGGTTGGTTACCAGGCGAATTATAATAGAACCGTTGGGCAAATAGGCAAAATTGAGATTGAGGTGTTAGACAAAGGTGGGTGAAAAATTCTGTCTGTACGGCGGCGGTTGACTAAAACAAGGGCCGGCCCGGCAAGTCCGGGGAATTTTTGAGATGTTCCAGAATACGCCGGATGAGCTGGGCCACTAACTGTTCCGGGGCCTGACCGGCCAACGGAATCTGCCCCCCGGCGATGGCGCCGTGGCCGCCGGCGCTGCCGTCCATGCCAACAATAGCCTGGGCCAGCCGGCCAGCCCCCCGCTCGCCGCGATGCAGCCGGATCGATATCATCAATGTCTGCTCGTACAAGCCCATGCAGATGACCCATTCGGCTTCTTCCAGCCGCAACAGCAGGTCGGCCATTTCGGCGGGCAGGTCGGGGTAGTTGATGGCGCCCATATATGAAATCAGCACCCCATCGTAGACCCGCGCCGCCCGCAAGGCCACATCAAAGCTTCTAAAATATTGGGCCGGAACCCGGGCCTGCTCGATGTTGGCCAGTCCCTTAACGTCGATATGAGGTTGGAGATAGTGATAGGCCGCGGCATCGGCCAGGCCGGTATTGCGGCCCAGGCCCATGGTGTTGGTTTTGATGCCGTAAAAAAGGGCAGTGGCCAGGGGCGGGGGTGGCTCCAGGTCGGCGGCCTGGAGATACTCGGTCAGGATGGTGGAGGTGGCGCCAAGTTCCGGCCGGATGTCGCTAAAGCTGGCAGGGTCGGTGGGGTTAGCTATGCCGGTATGGTGATCGATCACAGCCACCACCCTGGCCGAGGGGGGCAGCGGTACAGTATTACCGGCGCCGGGTTGGGTATCAACCAGTCCCAGCGACGCGCCGGCGGCCAGGTCTGCGGCTGTTAGGGGGCGGAGGGGATGAACCAGGTAACGCACCAGGGCTTTGTTTTCGGCCCGGCCGATCAGGCCGGTGTAGATAATCTGGCTTTCCAGCCCGAGCTGCTCGGTTAACAGATAGCGCAGGGCCACTGCACTGGCGATGGCATCCGGGTCGGGGTTGGTGTGGGTCAAAATGAAGAACTGGACGCAGCTCTTGACCGCGTTGAGCAGCAATTGCAGTTTCTCTACTGACATAGGCGGATCTCCTTGACTAAATGAGTGTCCGGCCGGTTGCCTCCGGCCTCACCAGCAACTGCTGGAGGGCGCGCTGGATGAGTTGCTCAACCAGTTCATCTGGGTCTCGCCCTTTTAGTGGAATTTGACCGCCGGCCATGCTGCTGTGGCCGCCAGCTACGCCATCCTGCTCAACAATGGCCTGGGCCAGCAGGCCGGCATCTTGGGACAGTTCGGCGGCGCGAATAGCCAGGAGAAGGTTGTTCTGGTAGACCCCAAAGCAGATGACCCATTCGATTTCTTCCAGGCGCAGCAGCAAATCGGCCACCTCGGCGGTCAGGTCGGGGTAATCCATCGCGCCTACGTAAGCGAGAGCCACATTGTCATAAACCCGGGTCGTTTCCAGAGTGGTGGCAAAGCTCTTGAAATAAGCCGCCGGCACCTGGGCCCGCTCGATCTCGGCCAGGGCGTCAACGTCGAGGCGAGGCTGGAGGAAAAAATAGGCCGCCACATCCACGCTGCTCACGTTCCGGCTCAGGCCGGCGGTATCGGTTTTGATACCGTAGAAGAGGGCCGTGGCCAGCCAGGGGGGTAACTCCAGCCGGGCCGCTTGCAGGTAACCTAACAGCATGGTCGAGGTGGCGCCAACTTCGGCCCGCACGTCGGCAAATTCCGCTTTGGCCGAACTTTTGCGCCAGGGGTGGTGGTCGATGATAATCAACGTCCTGGCGTCGGGTGTCCAGGGATTATTACCGACGCCGGGCTGCGTGTCGATGAGGGCAATGGGCGTGGCCTGGTTCAAGGCTGTTTCGCCCAAGGGCTGAAGGGGATGGTGGAGATAGCGGACTAGCGCCCTGTTTTCAGCCCGGCCAATAATGCCCTGGTAGAATATTTGACCGGCCAGTCCGGCCGCTTCGGCCAAAAGATAGCGCAGGGCCACGGCGCTGGCAATGGCGTCAGGGTCTGGATCGTTGTGTGGCAAAATGATCAATTGGTCCAGGCCACGGACGGTGTCGAGCAATAGCTCCAGTCTTTCCTTTGACAATATCGTCTCCTCCCTCCAAGAGGTTTTACCCCGGCTCGAGTCCTGGGTCAAGGGGGTAGAGGGCCGGAAAAAATTAATACAAACCCCAATGGTGAGGTGGGGCAGGGCCTACAAAAAGACGAAACTGGTCAGATATTTGGCCATCCGGCCGCTCAATTCCCAATCTGAAAAATGTCGCCCCGGTGATTGACCACGTACAGTTCTCCGACTTCATCCTGGCCAAAGGAGCTGATCTGCAAACCGCTTTGCCGCAGCTCGGCCTGCGACCAGCTACCATCCGCCTCACGGCGCAGGCCCCAGATCAGACCGGAGCACCAGTCGCCATAGAAATAGATACCCGTTAGGGCCGGGAAACGTTCACCCCGGTAAACATAGCCGCCCGTAACCGAGCAGCCCTGGCTGTGGTCATATTCCACCACCGGCAATACGGTATCCAGGCTGGCGGGGTCGCAAGTGGGCGGGTCAAAACAGTGAGCGCCTTCCAGCAAGCGCCAGCCGTAATTCTGGCCGCCGGGCGTACCGGCCAACTCCACGCTGACCTCCTCATATTGATTTTGACCCACGTCGGCAATGTACATATCGCCGCTGGCCCGATCAAAGGAGAAGCGCCAGGGGTTGCGCCAGCCGTAGGACCAGATTTCGGGCCGGGCGTCGGCCTGGTTGACAAAAGGGTTGCTGGCCGGCACGCCATATGGGTCGGCCTGGTCGACCTCGAGGCGCAGAATCTTGCCCAGCAGCGTGTTCAGCGACTGGCCGTTATTTTGGGGATCGTTAGCCGAGCCGCCATCACCCATGCCCACGTAGAGATAGCCGTCGAGACCAAACGCCAATTGGCCGCCGTTGTGATTGGGGTAAGGTTGGTCGATGGTCAACAGAATTTTGGCGCTATTGGGATCGGCCTGATCGGGGTTGCCGGAGAGCCGGTAGCGGGCAATAACGGTATTGCCCTGCTTGTCGGTATAGTTGACAAAGAAGAAACCGTTGTTGGCGTAAGCGGGATGAAAGGCCACACTCAACAGTCCCCGTTCCAGCGAGTCCGATCCAACCAGCGAGATCATATCCAGGAAGGGGGTAGAGTTAACGACGCCATTGTCGACGATTAGAATCCGGCCACGCTGCTCGACCACAAACAAGCGGCCGCTACCATCCCCGGCGTGGGTCAGGAAGACCGGCTTGTCGAAACCGCCGGCCAGCGGCAGTAACTCCAGGGTTAGCGAGGCTAACGGTAACGCGAGCGGTTCAGCAGGTAGAGCCGTAGGGGGAAGAGCGGTTGGTACCGGCGTATCGGCCGGCGGCAGGGGAGTCGAGGTGGGGGTACCGGTGGCAGACACAGCGAGCGTATCGCCTACCGGCGTGGGTGAGGACGTGGCAGTCGAGGTTGGAGAGGTCTGGGTCGCAGTTGGTGGAAGCGCTGCGGGGGGCGTTTGGGTTGGGGCGGACTCCACCGGTACAATCGTCGGCAGGGGCGGCTCGGCGCGCCCGGCCAGGGTTGAGTTACAACCAGGCAGTAAGAGCAGGCCAATCAGGAGAGACGGCCGGAGCAGGTTCGGCCATCTCGTCAGCACTTCAGGTAAGGGTTTGCGGAAGGATTGCAGATTCATCGGCGACTTTCTTTCTTCGTAGATTTAATTGCAATTAGAGGAGTATACTCAAAAAACGACAATAGCTAAAGTTACCCCCGATAGAATATGACAACTTGGCCCAGTTCATATAAAATGGCGGTATGCGTATTTTGATCATCAATTACGAATTTCCGCCGATCGGGGCCGGCGGCGGCAAGGCCAGTCAGAAAATAGCCGGCTGCCTGGTGGAGATGGGCCACACCGTCCGGGTTATCACCAGCCGGCCCACGCAACTCTACAGCCTGTTCGGTAACATCTCGGTGCTCATTGGCCTGGGATTTTGGATTTACCTGATCTACGCCAAACTTGTGTTTGACGAGGATCTGAGCGACCACGGCTTCACGATTTTGGGGACGCTGCTGCTGCTCATCGGCTTCATTCTGCGTCACACCGGCTTAACCTGGGAGCTGACCAATCCAATCCGGGGACTCAAGCCGGTGGAGTTCATCGACGGGGTGGAAGTGCAGCGGATTCCGACGCTGCGCCAGCGCCAGGATTATTGCTCGACGATGGAAATGGGCGCTTTTGTTTTGAGCGGCCTCTGGCACAGCTTGTGGCAGGCGCGGGAGTTCAAGCCCGATGTCGTCCACATTTTCTTTGGCATCCCCGATGGTCCCATTGGCTGGGTCCTTAAACGGGTCTACGGTCTGCCCTACCTGATCTCGCTGCGGGGCGCCGACGTACCCTCCGATGAGGTCAAACGGTTCGCCAAACATTACAAGCTGCTGCGTCCCTTCATTAGCCGGCTGTGGCGGGATGCCGATGCGTTGGTGGCCGTTTCAAACGGGCTGCGGAGCTATGCGCGTGAAACCGCGCCCGACCTGCCCATCGAGGTTATCCCGAACGCGATCGAACTGTCGGTTTTTACGCCGCCGCGACAGCGCCACCACGACGGTCCGGTAAGGCTGTTGTTTGTTGGCCGCTTTACGGCTTTCAAGAATGTGGAGACTTTGCTGGAAGCAGCCAATTGTCTGAAGGAACGAGGCGTAGACAACTTTGAGCTGCAACTGGTGGGGGATGGAGAACGCCGGGCCAACCTGGAACGGCTGACAGCCGAAAAAGGGTTGACCCGCCATGTTCGTTTCCTGGGCTGGGTTGATCGGCAGGCCATTGTGGAGCGGTATCGCCAGGCCGACCTGTTTGTAACCGCCACTACCTGGGAAGGGATGCCCAACACCGTGCTGGAAGGGATGGCCTGCGGCTTACCGGTAGTGGCCAGCCGGGCCTCGGGTCTGGACCAACTGGTTCAGGAAGAGGTCAACGGTTACCTGGTCGACCTCAACAATCCGGCCACGCTGGCCGACCGGCTGGCCGAACTGATCGACAATCCCTATGAACGGCGGCGGATGGGCAAAGAGAGCCGGCGAATCGCCGAGCAGGAGTTTGCCTGGGAATATATCACCGAGCAGTATGTGGGCATCTATAAGCGAATAACGAATAGCGAATAGCGAATAGCGAATAGCGAATAGCGAATGAGGATTTAGGAATTTTTCGTTTTAACTTACTTATGCGTTTGCAAACCATAACCATCGTCGGCCTGACCCTGGCCGGTTTTAGCCTGCGACTGCACTATCTCCTCTCCAGCCATCCCTTTTTCGATGAATACACCAGCGTATTGGCGGCCCGTGAAACGCTGCGACACGGCTGGCCGATCTTGCCGTCCGGCCTTTTTTATGAGCACGGCCTGCTGGCAACCTATTTGATGGCCCCTTTCACCGCGTTATTCATCAACCTGCCCATCACCGAGTGGCAGTCGGCCCACTGGGGCTTGATGCTGGCTCGCTGGCCCAGTCTCCTGGTTGGCGCCCTCACCATTCCGCTGATCTATGCCATCGGGCAGCGCGGCCTGAGGGGGCCGGCCAGAATTGGCGCGGCGCTGCTGGCTGCCGGCCTATTTGCCCTCAGCCCGGAAGGAATCGTCTGGGGCGGGCGAGCCAGAATGTACGCCCTGGCTACCCTGCTGGCGCTGCTGACCGTCTACCTGGCTTATCGCGGGGCGCAGCACCCGGCCCCGGCCAAATATCGTTGGTGGGCCTTGTTGGCTCTGCTGGCGCTGCTGCTGACCCAATTCGGGGCAATGTTGCTGCTGCCGTCGCTGCTGGTCGCCATGCTGGTGGTCGGCTGGTTGTCCCATAGAACGGCGAATAGCCGCAAAGCCTGGCGAATAGCGCATAATAATGATTACGTTTCAGACCATACGCTTCACGCTCCCCGCTCCCCGCTCCACGCATCACGCCCGTGGTTCCTCCGTCCGGCGGTCTTATTGGAAGGCGCGGCCTTAACCACCTTGATTGGCCTGGCCATCTGGATCAAGCGACTGGGCCAGCCGCTCGGCGTCGCCGCGCTAAGCAGCCTGGAGGGCGATCAACTAACGACCGAACTGCTCAACACCGTTACTTATCAGACTGCGTTCTTTTTTAGCTGGCCCGACGCCATTGAGTTTCTGGCTCGGCAATTTGGCGTCCCCCATCATTTCTGGCTGGCTGGGCTGACTGCAATCGGGGCTGTGGTCGGGCTGGTTGGCTGGTTTATGGAACGAAACACGGATTTAGAATTCAGAAAAAAAGCAGGCCGAAATTCTAATTTCTATTTTTCAATTTCCAGTTTTTTCCATCTATTTCTGTGGCTTACCTTCGGCCTGATCATTTTGGAAATGGTCAGTCTGCTGGAACCGTTCCGGCGCAACCCACGCTATCTGGTGATGTTTCTGCCGCTTTTCTACTTGATTGCCGGTAACGCCATCTTCAATTTGAGGCGGCTCCTCAAATTCATCCCACAACTTCACCCTTGGGCTTCTTCGCTCCCCGCGCTTCGCTCCTCGCTCTATCCTCTCAGCGCCGTAGCTTTACTCGTCGTTCTCACTCTGCTGGGTCTCCCAGACCTGAAAGTTGCCCTGTTCACCCCGGAGCCGGCCTACGAAAAGGCGTTTGCCTGGCTGGCGGCCAATCGCCAGCCCGATGATACCATTCTCACTATGAACACGCCCGCCGCCGGCCTCTACCTGGGCCGGGCTGACGGCTTCACCGTCCAGACCAGGGCTGAGCAGTTTCTGCTCAATGCCGACTCCCGACCGGTCGATCGCTGGCTGGGCTCGCCCTGGATCGGCCGCGCCGCGGAGTTCAACGCGGCTCTAAACAATAGTCCGCAGAGCTGGTTTGTCATCGACGCCATTCGCCAACCGGTCTATTTTCGGGGCGATTGGCTGGCCGTGGTCAACAGCCAATTGGAGCAGGTATGGGCCAGTGACAACGCCATCATCTATCGCACCCGGCCCGACCGCCAACCCATCCCCACCGAACCCGACACCATCATAAACGCCAACCTCAACCACACGATCCAACTCGTCGGCTATACCAGCCAAACTCCCTCCGACCATAATCAACCACCCAACCAACAAACCAACCAATCTCTCCACCTGACCCTTTTCTGGCAGCCGTTCATCTCACCCCCCGCCGACTATACCACCTTTGTCCACCTGCGCGACCACGGCGGCGCGACCGTAGCCCAATACGACGGCCAACCCCTGGCCGGCATTTATCCCACCAGCCGCTGGCAGCCAGATGAAGTCGTCATCGATCCCATCAATCTCGCCCTCCCGGCCAATCTGCCGGCCGGCCAATACAAACTATTCGCTGGTCTCTACCAACTCGATACCCTGGAGCGGTTGCCGGTGGTCAACGACAGCTCCGGTGAAAACGCCATCTTCCTGGGCGAGGTCACCCTGCCATGATAACCGGCACGAAAGGGTTCACTAATTCACCGCTGAGATCACGCTTCACGCTTCTCGCTTCACCGACCTTAATCAGCCTGTTGCTGTTTGTGATCGCGCTCCTGCCCCGCCTGCCCGGCCTGGACCGCTTCCTGACCAGCGACGAAAATACCAACATCTTTTTCGCCGGCAGCGATGTTATCACCTCCTTTCTACAGGGCGATTGGCGCGGCACCTACTGGCACTTCTACCCCGGCGTAACCATGAGCTGGCTCGACGCCGTGGGTATGGGCGGCCAATATCTGCTTGAACTCCTCACCGGTAGACCTGTGCCACCCTTCACCGACTACATTTACGGCGATATCCTGTCGCTGCTGGTGGTCGCTCGCCTGCCGTATGCTGTATTGACCGCCGCGGCCATACCGGCGACCTACCTGCTGGCTCGCCGTCTGCTGCCTAACCGGATCGCCCTGTTGGGGGCGCTCTTCCTGGCCTTTGATCCTTTCTTCCTGGCCCACTCCCGGGTAGCCCACGGCGACGCGCCGGTGGCCGTTTTTATGAGTCTATCCGCCCTCGCCTTCTTCGTTTACGGCCAGCGACTCAGCCAGCCGGCTGCCAGACCAACTTCAAATTCAGCCCCGCGCAGCGTCCTTCATCCCCGCCAAGCGTCTCTCTACCTATTTCTCTCCGCCAGTCTGGGCGGCCTGGCTGCCTTGACCAAAGCTCCCGGCCCGTTTATGGCCCTGTTCATAACGGGTATGTCGATTATCTACGCCTGGTTGGAGTGGCGCCAAAGCCGTCGGGAAACCGGATCCGCTCCTCACCTGACGCCTTACCTGTTACGCTGGTTATTGGTGGTCATCATTTGGGGGCTGATAGCCCTGGCTGTATTTGTGCTGCTGTGGCCCAGCATGTGGGTCGATCCAAGCGGCACAATCCGGCAGATGTGGGCAGAAACCTTTAGCAAAGTTGACGAAGGTCATTTGGTCTACTTCTTCGGCCGGCCTACCCTCGACCCCGGCCCCTGGTTTTACCCCTACGTCATCCCCTTCCGCGTGACGCCCATCATTCTGATTGGCAGCCTGTTGTCACTGTTAATCTTTCTGCCCAAAATTCACTCAAAACTCAAAACTCAAAACTCAGAACTCGGAATTGTTCTCTTCATCTGGCTTTTTACCCTGTCCCTCCTTCTGTTCGGTAACCTCAGCCCCAAAAAACAGGACCGCTACCTGCTGCCGCTCTTTCCGTTTCTCAATCTGCTGGCTGCGGTCGGCTGGCTCGGTCTGATCGAGCTAATTTCCTACAACCTCAAATCTCACTTTTCACTCCGTTCAACTACTTTCTCATCTGCAATTCCCGGTTTTTTATTACTCATTATCCTGCTGTTCCACCTCCTGCCTACTCTCACCTACTACCCCTACTACCTGACCTACTTCAACCCGCTAATGGGAGGGCCAGCCCGTGCTGCTCAGACCACCCTGATGGGTTGGGGTGAAGGTATGGAACAGGTCGCGGCCTATCTCAACAACAAGCCCAATGCCGACCAAATTTACGTCGCCTCGACCCCGTCGCAAACCCTCCTACCCTACTTCCACGGCCGTGGCGAAAACTTCTATACCAACGACATCGCCTTCCGGGCGGATTACGTGGTCCTTTACCTGGCCCAACTACAGCGCCTGGCCCCCAGCCCGGAAATCGTAGCTTACTTTGAGGCCCAAAAACCTGAAAAGGTCATCACCATCCAGGGAGTGACCTACGCCAAGATTTATCCCGGCCCCAAGCTGATCCTGTCCGACCTCTCCCTGGCCGCCACCCCCATCAACATCGGCCTTTCCGACCAGATTCGCCTGGCCGGCTATCAAATTCACAACTCGCCGCTTATCACTCAAAGCTTAAAACTGACCTTGTATTGGCACGCTCTGGCCCCCCTATCGACCAACTACACCGTTTCTGTCCGCGCCCGCGCCGCCGATGGCCGCCTGTTGGGGCAACGGGATAGCTGGCCGGTCGATGGCCTGCTGCCGACGACGCAATGGCGGCCAGGGGATTATGTGGCCGATACGCATACTCTGGAACTTGCTCCGGCCGACGTCAATCAGCTAGAGTACCTTGAAGTGATCCTCTACCAACTCGATACCGGCCAGACTGTCGGCCCACCGATCATCCTATCAATGAACAATGAACAGTGAGCAATGAGCCAAATTACTTCTTCCAATTCTCATGGCTTTCAACTAAAAACTAAAAACTCAAAACTCATCACCCACCTGATCGTAATTTCAATCCTCCTCTTGGCTACGTTTCTGCGGCTCTACCAGTTGCCGGTTCTGCCGCCTGGCCTGAACTTTGACGAAGCGGGCAACGGTGTGGCCGCGCTTGATATTCTTAACGGGATGCCCAAGCTGTGGTGGCAAATTGGCGGCGGCAAAGAACCCCTCTGGCCTTATCTGCTGGCCTTGCCGACGCTGGTCTGGGGCAATGTCCCGCTCACCTTACGGCTCATGGCGGCTTTGATCGGCATCTTAACCGTGGCCGCACTCTATCCCCTGACTCTGAGGCTATTTTGCCAGAGCGATGGTCGGCAGGCTGACCTGATCGGCCTGCTGACCATGCTGGGCCTGGCCGTATCTGACTGGCATCTTCACTTCAGCCGCCTGGGTTTCCGGGCCATCTTGTTGCCGCTGTTGTCCACGCTGGCCTTCTACTTTTTTTGGCGAGCGTTGCGTTTCGCTCAACGCTCCACGCTTCACCAACACCCCATTCCCCTCATCCTGACCGCCCTGTTTACCGCCCTGACCAGCTACGCCTACCTGGCCGGCCGCCTACTTCCCTTTGTACCGATTCTATTTCTGGCTCTTTACTGGTTACTTAACAAAATCAGGGTTTATTTCTGGCAGCATCAGAAAAATTCCGGCGCAGTGGTTGTTGGACCAAATGACCACAGCCGCCATCTCTTCCGGCTAGTTTCTATTTTTTTATTACTCACCCTGCTCTTTCTGCTGCCCCTGGCAGCCCACTTTTTAGCTAACCCGGCCGATTTTACCGCCCGCTCGGCGACGGTCTCCGTTTTCAATCCGGCCTGGCACCAGGGCGATCTGGCCGGCGCCATCTGGCACACCTTCGCTACTACCCTCGGTACTTTCCTGGGTTTTACGGGCGACCCGAACCCGCTGGTCAATTTACCCGGCCAGCCGGCGCTGCCGGCCCTCCTGGCTCTATTTTTTGTCCTCGGCCTGCTCGCCAGCCTCTATAATACCCTGCGCCCTAACCCCTCAACCGGCTACTCTCCCCACCTCTTCCTGTTGTGCTGGTGGGTCGTTATGCTCCTGCCCGCCCTCTTGGCCCCGGAAGGCGCCCCCCACCACCTCCGTCTCATCGGCGCCCTGGTCCCCACCTATGCCCTGGTCGCCCTCGGCCTGACTACCATCACCAACGTCTTTGTCCGATTACTGGCTAACACCCAAATGGCTCCCCGCTCTTCGTTTCACGTTTCACGTTTCATCTACTTGCTGCCGGTAATCATTTATCTGCTGATTGCCTTCCAAACCTACACCCATTACTTTATTCGCTGGCCGGCCAGCACCGATTTCACCCTGCCGTTTGACCTGTACGCTGTCCGGCTGGCCGATGATATTGCCCATGCTCCGGCGGAGGTTAGCTACGTGTTGCCAATGGACATCCGTGCCGGCGCTGAGGCTCGCCACTACACCCTCGACTACCTGCTGGCCCATGACCCAACGGCCTCCTACACCTATTTGCCGGTTGACGAGCAGAATGCCGAGACCATCCTCTCTCAGGCTACTGCGGGGAAGCAGGAACTGCGGCTGGTACGCTGGACGGCCGACAAACATCACGAAGCCGACGCCAAAGAGATCGTTACCTTTTTACTGGCCGCCAATGCGCGCCTGCTTAAGCAGCAATCATTTCCCGTTTATGACATAGAAACGTATGCCCTGAATTCTGTGGCCACCTTCAAGTTGCCCACCATTGACCGGCCGGTAGAGGCTAACTTTGACAGCCGGCTGCGCCTCGAGACCGCCTTTATCCCGTCGGCCAGCGCGCCGGGCAAGTTGCTGCCTGTAGCGCTCAGGTTGGCGCCGCTGGGGCCAATGGGGGCCGATTACAAAGTTTCGCTGCGATTACTCAGCCCCACCGGCGAGCGAGTTGCTCAGAAGGACCGGGTGCTGCTGCACAACTATCATCAAGGCACCTCCCTTTGGCCGCCGGAAACAGTCAACGAGTACTATTTGCTTCCCGTTCCGTCCAACCTCCTGCCCGGCAATTATACCGTGGCGGTGGTCATCTACCACCCCGACACCCTGGTCCCTCTCACGGCCAATGGGCTGACCCAAATACCCGTGGGCCAAATCAGAATCGGTTGAAACATTTAACCGGCAGGTTGGCTGGTCAGCCGACCCCACTTTTCAGGTGACCGGTAGTTTCACCACTACTTCTGTAGGGGTCAGGATGATATTGAACAGTTGGAGTCGAGGCTTTAGCCGGTAATTT
>CAYNLK010000015.1:0-120227 GCA_964398055.1 uncultured Caldilineaceae bacterium | reverse complement strand
GTTTGGGAGAGGGGAGTCGCTCAGCGACGGGGTGAGGGCTATTTTCAAGGGAGCCTCATTCAACGAAGCCCCTCTATTATAAGCGGTTATTCTGTCTTTTCCAATTTCGGCAGATTTCCACCTCGTTTCCACGCTTCGCAGTCACGCGAAGCGTGGAAACGAGGTGAACAAGCTAAAACCCCGGCAATTCCTCCATCCCCGCCTCACTGGCCAGCCGGCTGACCAGTGCCCGCAGCTCGCCCTCCTGCTCCGGGGGCAGGGCCGGGCGTTGGTAGGCCGCCACTAGCTCCGCAGCGCGGGCTTTGGCCCGGGCCAGGCTGTCCAGCCGGCCGCTCTCCTCCCAGGCCCGGATCGAGCCGCGATCGATCACCGCCGACGGCAGATATTGCTCCTGCCGGAACAACTGGCGGGTAATCTTCTGCTTCAGAAAGTCGCCTTTGAAGTTGATCCCTTCAAAAAAGGCCGTGGCCAGGGTGTCGGTGCGAACCTGCACCCCCTCCAGCAGCCGCCTGGCCATACCAATGGCCTCGGCATCGACCACCAGCTTCTCCGCGCTCTGGCAGGCCAAAAAGTCGAGCATACCGGCCCCGGAGATCATGTTGATCCCGGCCAGGGCAGCGATGATCGCAGTGATACCGCTCTCCAGCCCGGCCTGGGCGTCGATCAGCTTGGCGTCGCTGGCGCCCTGGTAGGTATGGGTTGGCAGCCCCAGGCTCTTGCCCACCTGGGCATAGGACGCGTCGATCATAGCCGTCTCGATGGCGCTCATCGGGGTGGTGCCGTGGCGCATATCGAACACGGCCGGCGCGCCGCCCCAGACAATCGGGCTGCCCGGCCGGGCCAACTGGTGGATGGTGATGCCGCTGAGGCACTCGGCGGCGTGCTGCACCACCGCGCCGGCCAGCGTTACCGGCGCGGCTGCGCCGGCCAGCGGCATCGACACGATTTGGGCCGGGACGCCGGCCCGGGCCAGGTCGATCAGATTTTGCGCCCCAAAGTCGCTCCAGATCAGCGGCGGAGAGGGGCAAACGTCGAACACGGCCGGCGGTTTCTGGGCCAGCGCGGCCCAGCCGCCGCTAAAAATGGCCAGCATGTCGAACATCAGTTGGGTCGTCCGGGTGGAAAAGGCGCCGGTGACGATCGGCTTGGTCGAGTGGAGCAGGACCAGGTAGAGCCGGTACAGGTCGCCGATTGGCTTGGGTACTTCGTTGCAAACGACCGCGGTCGATTGGGCGTCGTACTGGGGTAACATTTCGGCCACTTTGACCAGACGGACCAGGTCCGGGGTGGTGGAGGGCCGGTGGGCCAGCGTGTCAGGATCGAAGATGTGGACGCCGGAGGAGCCGGGATCGAAATGAACCGCGTCGCCGCCGTAGCGCACCGCCGGCTGGCCGGCCCGGTTGTAGAGCCAGAACTCGTGCGGAACGGTCTCAAGCGCCCGGCGGACGACGACCTCCGGTAAATGAGCCACCTCTGCCGCCTCATCGACCTGCGCCTTGGCTTCGGCCAGCAATTGCCGCGCCTCCGCCGATTGCACCTTGACTCCCGGCGACCGCAGCAGTTGAAAGGCCTCGTCCAGGACACGACTTACGAGTTCAGAGGATAGTAATTTTAAGGTTGGTTGCATACTAATCTCCTGGATAATTATGAATTGTGGATTGTGAATGGTGAATTGTGATCGGTTAACTATTTCTTGCGACTGGAAGCCGTTTTGATGCTGGCGTTGACAATCCGGCAGAGTTCATCGTTTTCCTGAGTGATTTGATCGAAACTGGAATTTGGCAAAAGGTTGCTTTTGGTGATGATTTTGAGCCACACTCTTGTTTCGTTTAACTCCTTCAGGCAAATCTTAAGTTTATGCACAAAGTCTCTGGTGCTTTCTGCTCCACGAGCTTCAGCATAGTGAGCAGCCGGTGCGGTGCCACTCCGTAAGAGCTGCCCGGCAAAATGCCTCCCGACCATACTATTAGGCAGGCCATCACTGAGTTTGACAATTTGCACCGCAAAAGTAATTAACCGTTCCTCAATATCATCACCCTTCGCTACGGTTATTCCCTTTCTCCTAATTCACAATTAATTATTCACAATTCACAATTCTTGCTTACCTACCCATTTTCTACATTCGCAATAATTCGTCGCAACTCTTCCGCCAGCCTGGCCTCGAGCGGTTCCGGCTGGTGGGTGGCCAGGATGCGCCGGGCTTCGGCCCTGGCCCAGTCTCGGGCGCCATCTTTTTGACTCTCCCACACCTCGTATGGGCGGCGATCCATATAGTTGGGCAACCAGAGCTGGCGCATGTTCTTTTTGGTATGCTTTTGCTTGAGGAAATTGCCGCCCGGCCCCACCGCGGCGATCACGTCCAGGGCCAGATTCTCTTCGTCCACCACGATACCCTGCATCATTTTGTATACGATGTCGAAAATCTCACAGTCCAGCAACATCTGTTCGTAGGACCAGATGCGGCTGCCGTGCAGCAACCCGACTCCCAGCAGCATGTCGGACATGACTACCGAGGCCATAAACGTAGACAGGCTGTTCTCGACGCCGGCCTGCCAGTTGGGTTCTTTGGCTCCGGTGGCAAAGGAACCCATCGACAGGGGCACGTTGTAGAAGTCGGCCAGCACGTTGGTCGCCGCGCCAAAGAGAAAATCCTCCGGGCCGCCGCCGGTGTAGCCGCCGGTGCGCAGGTCCATCGTAGTTTGGGCCGCGGCGTAGTAGATGGGCGCACCGGGGTAAGCCAGCTCCATCAGGGCCAGGGCGCTGATGACCTCAGCGTTGCCGACCACCAGATTCCCGGCCAGGGTCACCGGCGCGGTCGAAGCGCAGGAGGCCATGGTCATAAAACCGACCGGCAGGCCGGCCTCGGCCGCGATCAGACCCGCCTCCAGGCTGCCGCCGTCGTGGCCCAGGGGCGAAGCGGTGCATTGCATAATCGACAGGATCGGCCGCGCCCGCAACGCCTCGCGCCCACCGGCAATCACCGCGGCCATTTCCACAGCGGCTCTGGCCTCGGCTGCCGAGGCATAGATACTCTCGGTCTGAACGTGTTTGGTCGAGTTTTCCCAAATAGCCAGAAGCTCGTGCAGTCCCCGGCTCTCCGGCGGCTTATCCTGGGCCGACACCGGCACCCAGTGGAAGCCGACTTCTTCAAGGTAATCAGCTACCCGGGCGATGTCGGCTACGTCCTGGCAGGCTGAGCGCCGCCGCTGGCCGCTCTCCAGGTCGATGACTTCGACGCCGCAGCCGTCGGTGCCCACAAAAACGTGGTTGCCATCCAGCGGCAAATCCTGCTCCGGGTTGCGGGCGGCCAAGGTGTAGGCCGGCGGAGCTTGTTTCAGCGCCGCCTCGATCAGGGGACCGGGCGCTTTGACCACCATCGACTGCCGGTCAACCGTGGCCCCGTGGGCCTGCCAGATGTCCAGAGCTTTGGTCGAAGGGAAACGGACCCCGACCGTCTCGATCACTTCCAGGGTGGCGGTGTGAATTTGCTGTATGTCGGCCGGGCTGAGAATGTTCAAACTCAGCCGGGGATTGGTGATGGATTTGATCTGGCCGGCCATGGTTATGCTCCCACCAGTTGCCTGGCTACGCCGACCGCGCCAATGGCGTCTTCGCTGTAGCCGTCGGCGCCGATTTCCTCGGCCCAACTGCGGGTGACCGGCGCGCCGCCGACCATCACTTTGACCTTTGACCGCAGCCCGGCCTCTTCCAGCGACTCGATCAGGCTTTTCTGCTTGACCATAGTCGTGGTCAGCAGGGCGCTCAGGCCGATGAGATTGGCGTCAACCTCGGCAGCTTTGTCGATAAAACGCCGGATCGACACGTCCACGCCCAGGTCATATACTTTGAAGCCGCTGGCCGACAGCATCGTCGCTACCAGGGTCTTGCCGATGTCGTGAATGTCGCCCTCCACCGTGCCGATGACGACCGTGCCCAACATTTGCCGGGCCGCGTCCCGCCGGGTCAGTTCCGGCTCCAGCACGGTCATAGCTGCTTTCATGGCCTCGGCCGCCAGTACCAGATCGGGCAGGAACATCTCACCGCAGCCAAACTGCTGGCCGACCTCATCCAGACCGATCACAAAGCCGTGATTGATGGCTTCTAACGGGTCAACGCCCTGCTCCACCGCCTGCCGGGCCAGTTTGACGGCTTCGTCGTCTTCACCGTTGATGACGCTTTGGGCCATCGCTTCGAATAGTTCTTGGCTCATAGAATCCTCCGTTTTTGAAAGTTAGTTGGTTAGAAGTTAGTTGGTTAGTTGGTTTGTTAATTATTAATTGAATTTAGTTCACTATATGATATGGTATTTCAAAAAGAGGTGATAGTGACAAATGTCATTGGTGATAGGTGACGAATGTCACTGGCCAATCGTAACAGATGTGAGGCGGCAGACGGTCCCCGGCAGGATGGCCGCGAGAATAAAAAAACGCAACACGCACTACGTTATGTGGTTTGTGGTGCGTATTGCGTGGCAAAGCGACCGCAGTAACTCAATTCTCAAAGGGCGTTATTTGGGAGAAACGGTGGAGTTCTTGAAGGTGTGCAGCTCGCACACTTTGCGAAAATGGTGGCCGTAAATGGCCAGGGTTACCGCCAGAGAAAATAGTCTGGGGCGGCGGACGAGCGTCCAGCCCAGGAGTTGCCAGTAATGCAGCCGTTCCTGGCCGATGATGCCCAGCCGGTAAATCGATCGGAAAAAGGCCCAGACGTATTCGACCTCAAAGGGAACAGCAACCCGGGGCGACTGATATTCCTGTAAAAAGGTTCTGACCCGCTGGTAGTAGGGTTTGGGCGCATAAATGTGCTGCATAATCTTCTTGTAACCGTCACGCAGGGTGTCAAGATTCATTTTGGGAATAATGTTAGTGGTACCGTCCACGTTGTCCCCTGAGAGCAGGTCTAGCAGCCGGCCCTCCTGTTTCAACCGTTCATATAGGGCAGTCCCCGGCGGGGCTTGCAGCAGCCCGACCATGGCCGTAACGATGCCGCTCTTTTGAATGAAGTCGATCTGGCGCTGGAATATCGAGGGTGTGTCGGTGTCGAAGCCGACGATGAAGCCGCCCTGCACCTGTAACCCGGTCCGCTGGATGCGCTTGACATCCTCCACCAGGTTGCGATTGCGGTTTTGATTTTTGCTGCATTCGATCAGACTCTCTTCGGCCGGGGTCTCGATCCCGATAAAGACGGTATCAAAGCCGGCCTGGACCATTTGCCGCATCAGCGGCTCGTCGTCGGCCAGATTGATGGAAGCTTCGGTGTGGAAAGGGATGCCTTTGTGGCTGTTTTGCCACTCGATCAGGGCCGGCAACAGTTCGGTTCTAAGCCCTTTTTTATTGCCGATCAGATTGTCGTCGACAAAAAAGACCTTACCGCGCCAGCCCAACCGGTGGAGACCATCCAGTTCGGTGATGATCTGGCCGGCGCTCTTGATGCGGGGCCGGTGGCCGAACAGGGCGGTCACGTTGCAGAAATCGCAGTTGTAGGGGCAACCGCGTGAATATTGGATGCTCATCATAGCGTAGCAGTTCAGATCCAGGAGTTCCCAACGGGGCGGGGGACTCTGGCGGATATCGGCGAATTCGGAGGTAGTGTAGAGTGGTTTAGCTTCTCCCCGGGCCAGGTCGGCCAGAAACGGCGGCAGGGTTATTTCGGCCTCGTTGAGGACAAAATGATCTACTGCCGGGAATTGGCGGTGCTCGCTGGCAAAGAGCGGTCCGCCGGCCACCACTTTGACCCCGGCCGCTTTGCAACGAGCGATGATCTGCCGGGCCGACTCCCGCTGCACAGTCATGCCGCTGATAAAGGCGTAGCCGGCCCAGGCCAGGTCGACCTCTGTGAGGCGGGTCACGTTGGCATCCACCAGCCGCAGTTCCCAGTCCGCCGGCAGCATGGCCGCCACCGTCAGCAGCCCCAGCGGCGGCGAGGAAGCGCGCTTGCGCACAAATTTTAGGGCGTGCTTAAAGCTCCAGAACGTATCCGGAAACTCGGGGTAGATCAATAGAGCGTTCATTTGACCGTCACCTTTCGAAAAAGTAATCAGTAATCAGTAATCAGTAATCAGTTATCAGTTTGATTGCTCACCGACCACTGCTCACTGACCACTGCTCACTGACCACTGACCACTGCTCACTGACCACTGACCACTGCTCACTGACCACTGCTCACTGACCACTGACCACTGCTCACTGATCACTGACCATTGCTCACCGCTTCCGCCCAAAGGCAAAGTAAGCCAGGGGACCGATGAAGTTGACAAAAGATAGTAAGGTCCAGGCCGTTTTGCTGCCGTTGATTTGATCGGCTGGCCGGTGGTAGATATCCGATAGGGCGGAAACCAGCAGTGATATCTGAATACTGACCAGAATCATAATCCCACCTTGTTGGAGGGGCGTTAACTCCGACCAGCGTTTCCTTTTTATCATCATCTTTTAGACTCAGTACTTTTCAAATAAGCGATTGAAATTGCTTCTTCAGGGCCAAAGCCAGCCGTCCACCTGCGTGGACGGGGCTTTTTATCCGCGCAGGCGGACATCACGGCGTAGCCCTCCAGATGCGGTTTTAACCGCGCCCTTATTTGAAAAGTATTGCTTTTAGACTCCTTTTTTGTCGAATCTGAGTTGGCGGATGTCTTGTTCCAGACCGGTGGGAATGGCCAGCGGCATGTACAGCTCAGGCCGGCGCGATTTGATCCAGCGGCGACCGGTGCAATTTTCCAGCAGTGAAGCATCCAGATCGGCAATGACCATCTCCTCGGCGGCTCGCCAGGTTTCAGCGATGATGCGGCCGTATGGGTCGATAATCATAGCATTGCCGGTGCGGACCTCGTCATCATCCGGGCCAACCCCGTTACTGAAGATAAGAAACAGGCCGTTGTCGTGGGCCCGGGTGGGTAGCCAGCGCAACAGCCACTCACGACCTTTGGGGCCGCGGAACTCGGCCTCGATGCTGGCCGGATCAATGTGCCGGTTGTCCCATAAGGCGCGCTCCACTTTGCCCATAGCGTGCGGGTCGGGTGAGTCGCAACCGCCGGTTTGGTGCGGGGCCAGCAGTATCTCCGCTCTTTTCAAGGCGGTAATCCTGACGTTTTCTCCCAGATTGTTGTCGTAGCAAATCAGGATGCCGGCCCGGCCGCCTTGCGGAAGATCAAAAACAGTGTACTCATTGCCGGAACTCATATACTCGCTGATGAAGCAGTGGAGCTTGCGATGGCAGGCGGTCTGGCCGGTGGGCATAGCGACCACATAGCTATTGTAAAGCCCGCCATCGTCGGCCCGCTCGATCAGGCCGGCGCCAATGGTCATGTTGTAGCGGCGCGACAGGGCCAGTAATTCTTGGGTGGCCGGTCCGGCGGGAACCGATTCGGCCAGGGCTTCGACCTCGGCGCGTTTCAGGTGGCGGATATGCCAGTAACCGGTAATGCACATCTCCGGAAAGACAATCAGCTCGACCTGTTGTTCGGCTGCGGTTTGCACAAAGGCTCGGATTTTGGCTATGTTGGCGGCCTTATCACCCGGAAGATGATTGAATTGCACGGCGGCGGCGCGGATATTTTGCATGGTGACGCCCTCTCTGGCGCTTAAACCGTGATCTCCACCCGATTGCCAGCCGGATCGAGAACGACGCTTTCGTAATAGCCATCCCCGGTGCGGCGGGGACCATCTAGCAGCCGGTAACCATCTTGGTGGAGCCGGGCTGTCAGGGCGTCTACCTGCGCCTCTGAGCCAACGGATATGGCCAGGTGAATATAGCCGGTAAATTGCACCTCAGGATCATCCAGCGAGTCCGGAATGGCCGCCATCTGCATCAATTCCAGCCGGGCGCCGGAGTCGAGGGTGAGGAAATAGGATTCGAACTGCTTGTGGGGGTTGACATACTTGGCGCCGGCTTTGGCCTGGAAGTAGGTTTCGTAGAAAGTTTTGAGTTGTTCCAGTTTTTTGGTCCAGACGGCCACGTGCTCAATCCGCATGGCTGTTTAGCCTCCGTACGACCAACTGGTATCCGACAGTTCCAGCGGTTTGGCTTGAGAGTCCCGGACGCCGGCGTTGATCACCTCGGCCACAAAGACGGTATGATCGCCGCGCTTGATCGCATCGGTGACCCGGGCTTCAAACCAGGCCGGCAGGTCGAGCAACAGCGGCGCGCCGGTGGCCGGCCCCGGCTCAAAAGCCAGGCCGTTGAGCCGGTCCTCGACCACCTGCGAGGGACGGAAAAAGGCTGTTGCTTCAGCCGTTTGCCCGGCCCCCAGAATATTTATAGCAAAGAGGCCACTCTGATCAATGAGGGCGTGTACTTTGCTGTCGACTCTGACTCCCACCATGACCAGCGGCGGTGAAAAGGAGGCTTGTGACAGCCAGGTGACCGTGCCGCCGGCCAATTCCCCATCGGCCGCAGCGGTCAGAACATACAACCCATAGGTTAGCATACGTAGCGTTTGTTTTTTGACCTCGACATCCATGTGATTCTCTCCTTCTGGCTGTAATATGGTTGGCTGAGGCATGTTCGACCCGACACGGACCCCTGATGATGAATGGTGGGTTGATCCAATCCAGGGGGAGCATAAATTCAGATAGCCTATAAGCGATTATAGCCGGTTGGCTGGTATTCCCAAAACAAGCAGGCTGAGTAGCCAGACCGGTCGGGTTGGCTTGAGTTGTTCTGTGCTGGTGGGGCAGCCGCAATATCTGGGGACTTCTCGCCGGTTACCTACTAGCTGTAGGCATCAATCTGTGGTCGGCGTCGGGCATCATCTGACTACCGGCTATCCGGTTGGGTAAACAGGCGCAAATCTGCCAAAAAATTAGTTTTTTGGGTAAAGGGGGCAAGTGATATGATCGGACCTCGACGGTGGCATGGTTTGGGGTTAAGAACTTTCCAGGTCGGATTTCCGGGCAGGTTTATGCAAACCGTAAACCTTATACAACTCGACAACGAACATCAAGCCGGTATGGGATTGGTTCAAATCTCCAATAACCGACTCGGCCGCCCGGGCCAGCGCCTCAATCTTGGCTTCACTCTCTACCACGGAGAGCAGCGTTCGGTGATGGCGTTCTTTGCTCTGCAGGATATCGCGCAAACTAAGCATCAGCGGATAATCATCCCGGCGCAAACCGGCTCGCCGCGCCCGGCCAAGGCCACTGCTCTCCAGAATGGTCACTCCGGTTACCCCCTCGGCTTCCCAGGCATTCAGGACCGGGTGGCAATGATCAAGGTTGTCAATAATCAACACGACTAAATAAGCCATCATCTGCCTCCTGAAGATTGAGATTCTTTGCTTGGTGACACTGTTGCTGTATTTTCATGGCGTTTAAACAGGCTCCGCAGAGCCGGCGGGGTCAGAAGCGTAGTAACAATCACTACCCCCACTACCGCCGAGAAAACGCCAGGATCAATGATGTTCTCGCTGATGCCCAAAGCCGCTACAATCAAGCCTACTTCACCCCGCGACATCATACCCACCCCAAGCTGTAAGGACTCCAGGTTGGTGAATCCGGCCAGACGAGCTCCCAGGCCGGCCCCCATAATTTTGCTGATGACTGCCACCCCAATCATTGCCGCCACCAGCCAGAGATTTTCACCGGTCAGCTCTCTGATATTGGCCGACAGGCCAACGTTGATAAAAAAGATGGGCACGAATACGCCATAAGCCAGGATAGAGACGCCAGCTTCGATCCGAGATTTGACTGAACTCCGGGCAAACATCAAACCGGCCACAAATGCGCCGGTAATAGCCGCCATACCCCCGATTACTTCCGCCGCCCAGGCATAGAGCAGGCACATGGTAAATGCAAAAGCAATCAGGCCCTGGCTAATAGGCCAATTATCTGTCCGGCGACTCAGTATCGGGATCAGCCAGAGACCAAAGATGATGCTGCCGGTCAGATACAGCCCCATTCGCAAAATGATCAGCCCAATTCCAACCAGATCGCTGCCGGCATCGCTGGCAATGGCAACCACCACCGATAATCCTAACACAACCAGGATGTCATCAAAAACCGCCGCTCCCAATAGACCGATCCCAACCCGGCTGCGCAATACGTTTAGCTCGATCAGGGTTTGGGCCGAGATGCTGACGCTGGTGGCAGCCAGTATCAACCCGATGAACAGCGCCGGTATCGCTTCCAGGCCAAAGAACTGCCCCAGGCCGTAACCCATGCCCACCGGCAAGATAACTCCCAAAGTACCGGCCAAAGCCGACACCTTACCTGATTTGACCAGGTCCGACAAATGTAAATCCAACCCGGCAATAAACATCAGCAATAACACCCCTAACTCGGCAATCTCGGCAATGGTTGCGTCCAGATGGGTATCGGTGAAAAAAGGCCAGTGCAGCACGTTTAACACGGACGGCCCAATAATTAAGCCGGCCATCAGTTCACCCAGCACCGAGGGCTGTCCCAATTTGAGGCTGATATAGCCGCCCAATTTGGCCGCCGTGATGAGAATGCTCAGGGCCAGAGCCAGTTGTAGAAATGGCGTCATAAGTTATCTCCGATGATTATCTGTTTATGAGTAAAAAGCCACGGCAGCCGTCAAGCAGTTGACCTGGCGGTGGTAAGAGAAAAATCGTTTCTCTATCCATTAAAATATACTCTACCGTAGATGTCAAGCCGAAAATTAGGAATCGGGTGCGTCTCAAATTTTGGCAAGCACAGGAAGAAACGGGGGGACACCCCCCGAAATCCCCCGGTCTGTCCTAAAATCTGGGACAGACCCTTAGGAATCCCCAAATTTTGGGGTTTTCAACATTCCGCTGATTGTTGTATGATGGGAGCAGGACTCAGGAAAAACAGTAGCGGTGTCAAGCCAACATCAAGCTGACTTTTCTCTATGTCTGCCCCCAAAAAGGCCAGCGCCCTAAAGCTGGCCTTTTTGGGGCTACTTGCTGTTTTAACCACTACCAAAAAAGAAAACCGGCAGGTTGGGGGGTACCTGCCGGCTCGAGGAGGAGAGTCAAAAGGAGATTACCTCTTGCCTCTGTCCGATGCTGCACCCTTATCATACCACACGTCATTATCACCTGCCTAGTGTCACATGTCACAATAAAATAGTGACATTCGTCACTTGTCACGAATCTGCGCTAATATCTTGGGAACTTTCCCACGGGCTACGCCGGCTTTTGATCACCACTTCGTCAATCTGCAGCCGGTCAGGCTGGCTCAAAAGCCAACGAACCGCCTCGGCCACTTCTTCAGGCTGAATCATCCGGGCCATCACCTCAGCCGGTTGGGGATCATAGCGGGTATCCCACCAGGGGGTAGCCACCGCCGCCGGACAGACGAGGTGGAAACGGATATTTTGGCCAACCAGTTCAGCCCGCAGCGCCTCGGTAAAACCGTGGACGCCCCACTTGGCTGCACAGTAGGCGGATAGGTTTTCGTAGCCGTATTTACCGGCCACGGAAGAAATATTGACGATAGTGCCACCCTCGGCCTGGTTCAGCATAACCGGCAAAGTAGCCCGAGTCATCAAGTAGACCCCCTTCAAACACACGTCAAGGGTCGTGTCCCAAATCTCCTCCGTGGTTTCCAAAAGGCTAGCGGGGGGAGCAAAACCGGCGTTGTTGACCAAGACATCGATCTGGCCAAAAGCATCCCGGGCGGCGCGGACCAGAGCCTGGCAATCGGCTTCTCGGGTTATGTCCGTTGGCACAATCAGGGCGGTCGCACCGGTTGCCGCCAGTTCCAGCGCGGCTTTTTCCAGCTTATCCATCGACCGGGCGGCCAACGCTACCCTGGCCCCAGCCCTGGCTAACGTTCTGACAATCTCCAGGCCGATACCAGAGCTGGCCCCGGTAACGATAACAGCTTTGTTTTGAAGTTCCATGGATTGTTACTCCCGCAGGCGTGGGTCGAAGGCATCGCGCAGGCCGTCGCCCAAGAAGTTGAAGGCCAGCACGGTGAGCGTCAGGGCAATGGCCGGCGGAAAGAGGGCGTGCGGACTGGAGCGCAAACCCTGATAGGCCTCATTGATCATAATACCCCAACTGGGGGTGGGGGCGTCGACGCCCAGCCCGATGAAGCTGAGAAAGGCCTCAAACAGGATGTAACCGGGAATTTGCAGCGTTTCCTGCACAATACATGGTCCCAAAATGTTGGGCAGAATTTGTCTGAAGATAATGCCGTGGGTTTTAACGCCGGTGGCTCTGGCCGCTTCCACAAACTCTTTCTGTTTCACCGACAGGGTTTGTCCGCGGGCAACCCGGGCCATCCCCAGCCAGTTCACCGCTCCCAGGGCTACAAAGACAAAAAATAGCCCACCCATAGACTGATTGATGTTCAAGATGAAGCCAACTAACCCCTCATCACTACCCCGCCGGGCCAGCGATTTGAAGTAGACTTGCATTAAGATAACCACAATCAACACTGGCAAACCGTAGAGAAAATCGACAAAACGCATCATCAGATCGTCGGTTCGACCTCCGGCATACCCGGCGATCATGCCATAGACCAACCCAATAATCAGGCTGACTGTGGAGGCCACAATAGCCACTGACAGCGATACGCGCGCCCCGTAAAGAGTGCGGCTCCAGATGTCTCGCCCCAGGTTATCTGTCCCCAGCCAATAGACAAATCCCTCCAAATTTGGATTTTTCGATCTGGTCAGGGGTCTGGCATTATTATCCTGCAAAGATTGTTTGGCATAGGCCAGTTGATTGGTTCGATCCAGTTCCTCTTGAAAACCCTGCAAGTAATAGTTGTTGAGATAATCGGCAGAAATGGCGGCCAAAATCAAGACAATGATGAAAATTAGCGAGCCGACCGCCAACTTGTTTTTCATCAGTTGATTTACGGCATCGCCCAGGGGAGTCCGCTCTCGGCGTTCTGGCACAGCCATAGATTGAGGCGCTTGTTCAGCAACGGCCATAATTTTCATTCCTCTCTCACGTTCAAATTTCAGCCAATCGGTGGTTTTTAGATCGAAAGCTCAGGTTGGCAATAATGGCGTCTATTTGAGACTCAGTAGATCCAAATTTGCCGTAGGCGGGCATCCCAATGCCCGCCCGCAGAGGCATCTCTATGCCTCTGCTACCAAAAATTGGATATACTGTACTAATCGTAGCGAATACGGGGATCGAGCCAGCCATAGATGATATCTACCGCCAGATTCGCCAAAACCAGCAAAACGGCATAAACAAGGGTGACCCCGGTGATGACGGTATAGTCGCGGTTGCCGATACTGGTTACAAAGTGTTTGCCCATGCCCGGAATGCCGAAGATCTGTTCCACTACAAACGTGCCGGTCACCACGGCGGCCAGCAGTGGACCCAATACGGTAATTACCGGAATAAGGCTGTTTTTAAGGGCGTGACGCAGCACCACCATTTGTTCCCGCAGACCTTTAGCCCGGGCGGTACGAATATAATCTTCACGGATGACCTGCAAGAGGCTGGCCCGGGTCAGGCGCGCAATTGACGCTGAAAAAGCAGTCCCCAAGGCGATAGCCGGCAGCAGGGCATGCGCCCAAAACTTCGGCCCCAGGGAACTGGGGAAGATGCCCAGAATAAAAGGCGGTTTGGCCCCCCAGGTGGCAATGGGGATCCAACCAAAAAGTTCAGGATAAAGCTGGCCTAGCGTGAGGGGAAAAATCCAAATCAGCAGGGGACCCATCACCAGGCTGGGGATTGACAGACCAATGACCGCCACAAAACTACTGGTATAATCGATCCAGCTATTCTGTTTGAGCGCGGCAAAGATGCCGGCCGGCAGGCCAATAACTACCGACAGGCTCAACGCAATGACACCAAGTTGCAGAGAGATGGGGAAGGACTCTTTGACCAGATCATTGACCGTGCGGCCACGGAGCTTTAGGGCCATCCCCAGGTCGCCTCGAATTAGGCCCTTGGAGACGCCCAACGCAGCCGATTCCTGGACCTTTTCACAGCCGGGTACAAAGAAGAGGCCCCGGCAGATAAGTCCGGTCACATCATCCCCTAAAACGTAGGAGGAAAACTGCCAGCCCAGCGGCCAATCCAGGTGATGGCGGCGCTCAAGATTCTGCGTCACCGATTTGGGCAAACTTTTGTCACCGACGAAATCAAACGGGCCGCCGGGAATGGCTCGCATGAGGGCAAAAATGGCAAAGGCCAGCAGCAAGATAACCGGAATAGACCAGAAAATACGGCGGATGATATAAGCCAGCATAATACGCTCCTTTTCGCAAAACGCAACATATGAAGAGCCTGGTGGGTAAGCTCCTCACATTTTACGTCTTACGCTTTCATTCATACTCAACGCTGTTGGTACAACCAGATCGATCCGGTTGCTACCGGCCGGTGATTTTTCAGCAAAAGCGACGCAGCTTGCCGCTACGTTGCGAGCAAGACTGCGTCGCTGTCTGTTCCCTCGTTGGCCTTTTCTTGAGCGGGGCGAACAGCGGTTCCACTGAGGCTCACCGGAGGCCACTCGCCCCTTCTTTAGTATAGGTCAAACGGGTGGGACAGGAGGGGGGCAGTCAGCCTACTCACCCCGGGCGGCCAGCTTGGCGGCCCAATCCATCCTCCATTCGGCCACCGGGTCGCCGCCAACCGGGCTGATGACCACCTTGGTCAGCCAGGGTTTGTAGAGGCGAACGTAGGTGTAGTAGTAGATGGGAGCAATGCCGACTTCCTGGTTAATAAAGAGATCTTCGGCTTGTCTGTACAGCTCCTGCCGTTTGGCCGGATCCGGCTCAAAGGCCGCTTCTTCAACCAGGGCGTCAAACTCTTCGTTAAAGAATTTGGCGTAGTTCTGCCCACTCTTGGAGTTGAAGACCTCGTTCAGCCAGTTGTTGGCATCTGGGTAGTCGGCGCACCAGCCTAACCGGTAGACGTTGGGCTTCTCATCGTCGGGCGATTCGGGCAGCAAGGTCTTGAGATAGACTGCCCACTCCTGGTTCTCAATGGTCACCTTGGCCTTGGGGAAGGCCTCCTGCCACATGGCCTGCACGGCCTGGGCCACCTGGGCGTGGGCTTCAGAAGTGTTGTGCATCAGGAGGACGTTAAGTCCTTCACCGTCGGGATAGCCGGCTTCGGTCAGCAGTTCTTGAGCTTCTTTGACCTGATCGGCAAAGTTGGCCTGAACCAGGAAGCTGCCAATGCTCATATCATCGGCCACGTTGCCAAAGATACCCGGGGGGGCAAAGGAGTGAGCCGGAATCTGGTCGCCCTTGGTCACGTTGTCGATCAAGCTCTGGCGGTCGATGGCCATCGCAAAAGCCTTGCGCACCCGCACATCGTCAAAGGGCGGTTTGCTGTTGACAAAGCCGTAGTAGTAGGTGCACAGCCGCGGGGCAATGAACAACTCCTGACTCAACTGCGGATCGGCCTTGATCCGGTCCATATCGGGCAGGGGTGGAGTCCAACCGGGGTCGGCCATCATATCGATTTCGTTGTTCTCATACATAGCCTGGGCGGTCGATTCTTCCTGGATAATCGGGCCGCCAAACAGCTCGATCTGGACATCATCGGCATTCACCCACAGCGGGTTCTTCTCCAGCCACAATTCCGACTGGTGGGTCCATTCCCGCAGGGTGTAGGGGCCGTTAGTCACAATCAGGCCGGCCTCGGTCCAGTTGTTGCCCCACTGCTCGATGGCCGCCTGGGGCAGCGGGTAGGCCACCCACATCGCCGCAATCGAGGGGAAGTAAGCCGCCGGCTCCTTCAGGGTGAATACCACCGTGGTGTCATCCGGCGCAGCCACTCCCACCCCTGCTTTCAGCTCTTCAAAGTCCTCGGCTTCAGGATCAGCGGTGTTGAACTCCTCCGCCCCGGCAATGACATAAAGCACGTAGGCATATTCCGAAGCGGTGTTGGGATCCAGCGAGCGCAGCGTGCCGTAGACCACGTCGCCGGCCGTGACCGGGCCTTGATCGGTAAATTCGCCGGTTTTGGCATCGCGGTGGACCCAGCGGATGTCATCCCGCAGCTTGAAGGTCCATTCCAAACCATCGGCAGAGACGCTCCAGTCGGTGGCCAACTGGGGAATCACGTTGGCATCCTCGTCAAAGTCGGTCAACCCCTGGAACATCTGCTCGATCAAAAAGTGAGAGGTGGTGTCGGTGGCCAGCGAGGGGTCGAGCGTGGGCGGCTCGGTGCCGATCACCGTATCCAACCTAACCCGGCCGGCGTCGGGATCGGCGGGGGCCACCTCCACAATTTTCTCAACTTCTTTGATTACTTCCTTCTCGACCTCAACCGTTTCGACCACGGTCACGGTCTCGCCTTCAACCACTTTCTCGACGATGACCGTCTCGACCACGGTGACCACTTCGGGCTGGGGTGCAGCCCCGCCACAAGCGGCCACCAGGCCCAACATTACCGCTACAACTAACAGAAATGCAATCTTCTTTGAAAACATTATCGTTTTCTCCTCCTAAATGCTAATAATTTATGAACAATTTATCAGATATCAGGCTCATAAGATGAGACATTTGTCTTACCTGGCCTGCTTTTCATTGATTGCTTGGATTGAGGCTATCACCTCCTCTCCAGAGAAGTTGTTGGCCAAGGTCTAATACAAATGACAGGCAACCCAGTGATCAGCAACTACTTCCCGGAATTCAGGTTCAATGACATTGCAGTCAATGCCTTTTTCCTTCATAACTCGTTCTTTGGCCGGGCAGCGAGTGCAGAAATTACAGCCGATGGGCGGGTTGGCCGGGCTGGGCACGTCGCCTTGCAGAATGACTCGCCGCTTTTCCCGTTCGGCCTCGGCCACTGGGTCCGGAATGGGCACCGCCGAGAGTAGGGCCTGGGTATAGGGATGCAGCGGTTCACGATACAGCGTCGTCCGGTCGGTCAACTCGACAATCTTGCCCAGGTACATTACCGCGATCCGGTCGCTGATATGGCGGACGACGGCCAGATCGTGAGCGATAAAGAGATAGGTCAGGCCAAACCTGTCCTGCAGGTCCTCAAGCAAGTTAATGACCTGGGCTTGAATAGACACATCCAGCGCCGAAATCGGCTCATCGCAGACGATGAAATCCGGCTGCACAGCCAGGGCCCGGGCCACGCCGATGCGCTGGCGCTGGCCGCCGGAAAATTCGTGGGGATAACGGTTAATGAAGTACGGGTTCAGGCCGACGATATTCAGCAACTCTTTAACCCGGTCCTTGCGGGCTTTGCCGCTGAGAATATTGTGTACTTCCAGCGGTTCGCCAATGATGCTGCCAACGGTCATGCGAGGGTTGAGTGAGGCATAGGGGTCTTGAAAGATCATCTGCATGTGCCGGCGCATCCGGCGCAGCGGCTCACCTTTTAGATGGGTCAGCTCAGCGCCTTCAAATTCAACCGTGCCGGCGGTAGGTCGATACAATTGCAGAATAGCTCGTCCGGTGGTGCTTTTGCCACAACCACTCTCGCCAACCAGGCCCAAGGTTTCACCCCGTTTGATGTCAAAAGAGAGGCCGTCAACGGCTTTAATATCCCCCACGTGTCGCTGGAAAATAATCCCTTTGGTAATCGGAAAATACATTTTGAGGTTTTTTACCCTGACCAGTAAATCACCTTTGCCGTTTGTGCTGCTGCCGTTTGTTGTCATTAGAAATTCACCTTTAGTTGGGGTTGGGCCTAATTTTCTTCAAAGGGATGTTCGGTGGTCAATTGAGCCGTGGTCACATCAATGTAGCAGGCTGCTTTGTGATTAATCCCCACGGTTTCCAGCGGCGGCATCGTCTCCAAGCATTTGTCGATGCGGTAGTTGCAGCGGGCGTAAAAGGGACAACCCTTGGGGAAATCGATCAAATCGGGCGGTAAGCCTTCAATAGATTTTAGTTTAACGGGCCGTTCTTCGTCTAGCCGGGGCAGGGAACCGAGCAAACCGAGGGTATACGGATGGCGAGGATTTTGATACAGTTCCCTCACCGGAGCTTCTTCGACAATGTAGCCGGCGTACATTACAATGACCCGGTCGGCCAGACCGGCGACTACTCCCAGATCATGGGTAATCCAGATGATGGCCATGCCAATCTCATCCCGCAGCCGCTTAACCAGGTCAACAATCTGGGCTTGAATAGTCACATCCAGGGCGGTAGTTGGCTCATCGGCGATGAGTAGTTGGGGGTTACAGGAGAGGCCCATGGCAATCATGGCCCGCTGGCGCATACCGCCCGAAAACTGATGAGGGTAATTGTCAACCCGGTCTGCTGCCAGCGGAATACCGACCAGCTCTAATAGCTCGATGGTTCTGGTTCGGGCCTGCTTTTTATCCATGCCCAGGTGCAGTTCCAGGGCCTCACTAATTTGCCGGCCCACCGTTAAAACCGGGTTCAGCGAGGTCATCGGGTCTTGAAAAATCATCGAGATTTTGTTGCCCCGAATGGACCGAATTTCGTCGTCGCTGGCTTTGAGCAAATCGCGGCCTTCAAAGATAACCTCCCCCTCGACGATTTTGCCGGGCGGGGACGGGATCAGCCGGATTAGCGACATGACCCCAACACTCTTGCCGCAGCCACTCTCGCCGACAATGCCCAGGGTCTCACCTTCGTTGAGCGTGTAACTGATGCCGTTTACGGCCTGAACCACCCCATCCTGAGTGAAGAAGTGGGTTCGTAGATTTTTTACTTCAAGTAGCGTCGCCAAAGGGGTCTCCTCATCTTATCAGTGATCGGTGATCAGTTGTCAGTTGTCAGTTATCAGTTGTCAGTTGTCAGTTGTCAGTTATCAGTTGTCAGTTGTCAGTTATCAGTTATCAGTTATCAGTTATCAGTTATCAGTTGTTAAGTCTCTCTTCACTGATTACTGCTCATTATTCATTGCTCATTGATTGAGACGTATTGGAATTTGGGGATCTTGATCGGGGGAATGTGAAAGTGCCGGACATTAGGCTTGACCAGCCAATTCTCAACATCGAAGTAAAGCGGAATCCAGGCGGCGTCGTCCAAAATCATCTGTTCAGCCTGTTGATAGAGGGCCAAACGCTCCTCGGCGTCCAGAGTTCCCCGAGCCTGATCCAGCAGGGCGTCAACTTCAGGGTTGCTATAGTTGCCGTGATTTTGGGCGCTATTAGAGTGGAATAATACTTCCAGGAAATTCTGCGGATCAGGATAGTCGGCAATCCAGCCCAGCTGATACATCTGGTATGGATTGCTGGGATTATTCAGGTCGGCCAGAAACTGCGGCCAGGGGACCTGTTCCACGTTGACTTCAACGCCCAGATTCTCTTCCCAGGATTTGAGCATCGATTCGATGACCGGCCCGACCTCACCCCCGCTGCCGCTGACATACAGGGTGATTTCCGGCAATTCCGAGACATCTCCGTAGGCGGACTCGGCAATCAACTCCAGGGCATGCTCCGGGTCAAACTCGTAATCGCTCAGATCGGGGTTTTGATAGCCGGGCATATTCGGTGGTACAATGCCGTTGGCCACCGGCGTGGTGCCCTGAAAGATTACATCGACCATGCGCTGCTTGTTGAGGGCCAGATTGAAGGCTTGCCGCACCTTAACATCGTCAAAGGGGGGCTTGGTAACATTGAAGCCAACATAAAACACACTCAAGGAATTGGTCGAAGTGAATTCCTTGCTCAGGGGGTTGTTGGGATCGGTGGCAGCCGGCAAGTTGGCTGTCCCAACCGGGATGGCCGAGTAGGTGAGACCCGGTAGACCCAACTGGTCAAGGCCCTGCTCGTAGCCGGTCATCGGGTTAAGCGGCAAGCCGACCACGTAAATGACCCGCTCCAAAATCGGTTGGGGCTGGCGATAGTAGTTGTCGTTTTTGGCCAGGATAATGGCCCCCTGATCCGGGGCATAGGTATCCAGCTTAAAGGGGCCGCTGCCGTTTGGTCGGTTGGTTGACCAATCAGCATTGCCTTCTACATTTTCTCGATCCAGCACGTAGGCCGTGGGGTAGGTCATTTTGGCCAGGAAGAAACCCTTGGGTTCATCGATGGTCAATTGCAGGGTTAAATCATCGATCACCTGGACGCCTTCAATTTCATCAACCTGGCCCTGCAGTTTATCCCGGCAGCCCACAATATCGCCCAGGTAGGTATCGGCCGTGGGAGAACCGGTGGCCGGGTCGCAGGCTCGCTCAAGAGACCATTTGAAATCCTGCGCTCGGACCGGTTTGCCGTCCTGGAATTTGGCCTCCGGCCTAATTTTAAAGGTGTAAACCAGCCCATCGTCCGATACATCGTAACTTTCGGCAATATCCGGGATCAGCTCGAGTTCCTGGTCGTAAGCCATCAGGCCGCTGTAGATTTCAACCACATATTCGGCCGAGGTAGCGTCGCCGCTCAGATGGGGGTCCATGGTGGGTGGGTCGCCGCCGGGCAGGATAAAAATCTGCTCTGCGGCCAATTCGGTGGGTGCGGCTGGGGTTGCGGCCATTTGGTCGACGCTGGATGGAGTTACCGGTGAGACTGGAGTGTCCTCAACCTGTTCGGCCGGTTCACCAGGCGCAGTCGATTCCTCGATGGTGGTGACGTCGCCGTCTGCGGACGAACCGGCCCCCTTATCCAGCTCAACAGTAGGGGGCTGCTCAACGCTACCAAAACCGGGAATACCCAAACCACAGGCGAGGCTAAAACTTAAAAGAAGAATAATGAACGCGGGGAAAACGAGACGATTTCGATACCGTAGCAACAATTTCCTATCACTCTTTTCTGGACAAACCCTTTTGAATGTAAAATTTTTCTTAAAAAGTGAAGAATATTTTACGAGCAAAGGAAGCAAAAGTCAAACATTCCACACAGGGCGTGTTCAGAATTTGCGGCAGATGAGGGTGCAATGGATTCGCTTATCCGCAATTTAGTGAGCGGACAAAATAAAGCTTCGGCCCAGCAATTAGGCCAAATTGCCGGGCATGTGGCCGCGGCGCCCTTTGCTGAGGATTTGTTGGAGGTGGATGAACCGCTCTGGGGTGGTTTCTGGCAGGGCGATGTGATTGCGCCTGGCTACCAACTGCCGGCCGTTGAGTTGGCCTTGCTACGGGCCATTCGCCTGGATCAGAACTGGCCGGAGGATACCACAGTGACTCAATTTCTGGCCGACCTGCGCCAGACCATTCTTGACCCTCAGGCCGGGGTATGGACGCTGGCGATGGCCGGAGAACCCTGGGTGGTGTTTGCTGCCTCAGTAACCAATCGAAAATCGCAAATCCCTTCACCTCATTCCGGGGCAGGTGTCGAAAATCGTAAATCGATTACTGTGGTCTGGTATTGCGCCGCCACGGGGCGACTGCACGCCGGGTATCGAACCCAATGGAATAGATTTAGTCTGGCCGAAGCTATTGAACAGCGGACGGTCGGGGTTGTTGGCCGCCAAAATCGGGGTGAGCCGTCAGGCTGGCTGGCGGAGGTCATCAAGCAACGCGAAGCCGATGCCGCGTCTACACTGGCCGCCCGGCTGGATGCGGCCATCCTGCGCTTACGCTGCGGCAACGGCTGAAGTAGCATCCCGCACCCTTCGCCAGGTTCAGGGTTTACTTGACCGTGACCTCAATTCGCAATATTTCATTGGCCCTGGCCGGCAGGTTGAACGGCTGGCTGGCTGCCACCTCCGGCCCACCCGGTCCCTGGGTAACCACCCAGCGAAACGGCCCGGTGTTGAAATCTTTAGCCGCCACCCACCAACGTTCCAGGCCGGTCGCTCCCAGAGCACCCTTCCAGCCATCGACATCGTGCCAGTTGCCGGATTTATCCTGCCACTGCACCACACCCCAGTCGCCCGCCGGGACCGGTTGCACCTGCAACTCGATGGTGGCGCCCAATGGTTTATCGCTTTCCCGCTTTTTATCCTTAGGTGGCGGCAGCGTGGGCGTTTGGCGCGGGGGTAACGTGGATTGGGCTTCGATGAGGCTGGGCCAGGTCAGTCCAAAGGCCAGACCCACTAGGCTCAAAACAACCACGCTGCCCAGGATGACCAACAAGGGGTAGCGACGGTGATTACGACTGTCAACTTTCATCCTTCCTCCCGGTTATCATTTCGTTCGCGCCCTTCGCAGCCAGTTTAGGAACAAGATAAAGCAGACCCGTGACAATCCTATTTTAAGCCAAATTTCAGCCTATGGCAACGACTATTTTGGACCGAACGCTTCTTTGCTGATTTCTTGCAACTCGCTTTAATCATGGTACAATCGGCAAGTGTTGTTGGTTCGTTGTCAGTGGTTAGTTGACTATAGCAGCCGAAAGACAGCGGACTGGGGCAACAGCAAGACCAACAGACAATAAACCACGGACAATAGCCAAAATGCCAAGAAACACAAAAAAATTACGCGTGGCCATGCCGGCCTGGGAGATCGGCCGGGTGGAAACCGGCCTGGGGGCCAAGATTGGCGGTCTGGGCGTGATCGTCGAGGAGCTGCCGCCGGAGCTGGTCAAAGCGGCGGCCCGGATGGGTATCGAGCTGGAAATCGAAACGCTCTCACCCTGCTTTGCCCATTACGATAAAAGTCAATTAACCAAGCTCGACTTGCGGCTGCCGGTGACCATTCTGGGCCACCCGTTTGAGTTTGAGGTGTACGAACACGTTTTCCCCGACGGCCAGAAAGTCATCTACTTTTGGGACGAGTGGCAGCTCCACTGGACCAACGCCAGCGCCATCTATCCCACCGACCCGCAGTTGGGGTTAATCCTGTACGCCGCGGTCAGCCAGGCCATGGCCGGCTATATCAAGCAGGCCAATTTTAACACCATCCACCTGCACGACTACCACGTTGGGCTGGTGCCCTTTTATCTGGGCGACGCTTACCTGCAAGACGCGCCGGTCCATTTTACCATCCACAATGCCACTTACCAGGGCATCACCCCCCTGATCAATGGCGGCTACAATTCCCTCTACCGGATCAACCTGCCGGGTGAGCAGCTCTTCCACAAATATTTTGACTTCTTTGACAATCTCAACCTGATGAAAGCCTGCATGCTCAAAGTGCATGAAACCGGCGGCAAGATTACCACCGTCAGCGGTGACATCGCCGGGACCTGGGGCTATGCCGCCGAATTGAAGCAAAGCCACGCCGAGGTCTGGGCCAGGGCTTACGCCCAAAAGGGTAGCCCGCCGGGTGAGGTGTTTGTACCCAACCGCCACCTGGAGTTGTTCGAGAAGCTGCCCATCGCCGGTATCACCAACGGCATGAGCGACCGCAATCGCCCCGAAAATATGCCCGAACTCAAGGCTGATGTTTTGCAGGCAATGCAGGCCAAGCGAGGGCCAGGGCGACCGCTGTTTGACAACCCCGTTACCCAGACCGAGATGTTGACCCGCGACCACAACTTCGACGTCGACCGGCTGGAAATGAAAGCCAATCTGAAGCGACTACTTCACCTGGAGACCTTTGGCACCGAACCGATGTGGGATCCCATCTTGATCACCGCCGTCGGGCGGCTGGTCGACCAGAAAAATTTGGGGTTGGTGGCCGATATCATCGAGCGGACGCTGGTGTACGATAGTGGGACCAAATTCATCATTTTAGCCTCAGCGCCGGAGGGGGATGCCGGCGGCAAAGCCAGCGAGGCTGACTTTTTCCGGCTGGCTTACCTCTATCCCAGCCGGGTATATTTTAACAACAGCTTTAATTTGCCTCTCTCCAAATTGATCCTGGCCGGGGGCGACTTCTCACTGATCCCGTCTCGCTTTGAGCCGTGCGGCCTGGTGGATTACGAAGCCTCGCTGGTGGGCAATATTGTCATTGGCCGGGCCACCGGTGGCTTGACCAAAGTGCGCCACTGCGCCTACCTGTACGAGTGGCTGGATATCAGCGACCGGGCCGGGGAGGCCAATGCCTTTTTCTGGCAAATCAAGGCCGCCATCGACACCTATCGCCACGCCCCGACTCGTCACCGCGAGCTTATCCAGACCGCTATGGCCATCGACGCCAGTTGGGATGCTTCGGCCAGGCAGTATGTTGACATGTATCGGTACGGCCACCTGGTCAAGCAATGGCAAGCCAGGCGACGCCAGTTGATCGAGTCATTTAGCCGGCGGCTGGCCGATAATCGCGCCTTGTTCAATGAATTTTTTATCCCTGGCCGGCAGGAGTACGGCGACAAGCTTGATTGGGAATTGAAGAATTTTCTGGCCGGGCAACAAGATGCGTGAAACCTGTCACAATTGAACTTTGACTATCTCCGATACATCAACTATAATTGAGCCTTGGTTGAACCATTTTTTGGGTAAAAGATGTTATGCGCGCCGGCCTTAAGTCAGCCAGTCGATTGTTACGCCCGGGGCTTGGCCTGAAACGCTGGCTGGCGACACTTCTGTTTGGTCTGATTGTTCTGGGTTTGGGGCTGGGACTATTTTTGGGGGAACTGTTGGCTGTAAATGTGGTGACGGCTCAGTCGTCGCTGCTGCAGAGCTGGTCACACTGGTCGATAGTTACTTTCCTGGGTGTAGCTGGCATAGCTCTAGTTGTGCTTGGTATTTACCAACTCAATAAAATATTACTGGAGGCATTTCTACCGGAAAATGCCACGGTTGCTTATGTAGCCGAGCAGGTTTATCACCGTCAACGGCGACGGCGGCAGGGTCCCAAGGTGGTGGCGATTGGGGGCGGTACGGGCTTGAGTGTGTTATTGCGGGGTCTGAAGCATCACACCGACAATATCACCGCAGTTGTGACCGTGGCCGATGACGGTGGTTCTTCCGGCAAGCTCCGGCGAGAGTTGGGTGTTTTGCCGCCCGGTGACTTTCGGAATTGCATTGCGGCGCTGGCCGATGACGAAGCGTTGATGACCCAACTGTTTCAATACCGCTTTCGCAGTGGCCAGGGGTTGGAGGGTCACAGTTTTGGCAACCTTTTCATTACGGCGTTGGCTGCAGTAACCGGCTCTTTTGAAAAAGCCTTATCAGAAAGTGGGCGAGTGTTAACCATCCGGGGCGCTATTCTCCCCAGCACCCTGGACGACGTGACCCTGTTTGCGGAACTGGATGAAGGGATTCGTACCCGAAAAGTTGAGGGGGAAAGCGCTATCCCTACCGCCAAACTCCCCATTGACCGGGTTTATTTGCAGCCAGATGAACCCCATGCCTTTCCCCCTGCGATTCAGGCAATCTTAAACGCAGATTTAATTGTGGCCGGGCCGGGCAGTTTATATACCAGCATCATTCCTAATCTGCTGGTTGCGGACATTGTTAAGGCCATTCGGGCCAGCGCGGCTCGTAAAATCTATATCTGTAATGTGGCTACCCAACCCGGTGAAACCGATGGCTATTCGGTGGATGATCACCTGGAGGCAATTGAGGCTCATACCCGGGTCATCGATAACCGCCTGGCGGAAATGGAGGGAGAAGGGGACATATCGTCGATGCAGGCGCCGGCCAGATCGTATCTTTTTGATCACGCCCTGGTCAATAACAACCAGTCTCACCCTATTCCGGCCTCGATGAATCTGCAGCCGGTACCTTTGACGACACGCTCGGGCCGTGGTTACACCGTCATTGCGGCGGATGTGGTTGACGAACTCCACCCCTGGCGGCATGACTCGTTCAAACTGGCGAACGAGTTAATGGCCTGGTATAAAGTAGCAAGTAGCAGGTTGCACGCGAAGCGGCAGGTTGAATTTTAACCTGATCATCTATCCATAAAAAACCTATTAAGTTGAGATTTGGAGGAAAAATAAAATGGCAACACAAGTTGGTATTAACGGATTTGGTCGTATTGGACGGCAGGTATTTAAGGCCATTCGCGATTATTACCCCGATACTCTGGAAGTAGTTGCGGTCAACGATATTGGCGATCTCAAGACGATGGCTCATTTGCTCAAGTACGACTCGAACTATGGTCGTTTTAATGGCTCGGTTGAAGTTGGCGAGGGTGAACTGATTGTTGACGGCAAACCGCTCAAAGTGTTCAAAGAAACAGACCCCGGCAAATTGCCCTGGGCCGATCTGGGGGTTGACATCGTAGTCGAGTCCACCGGCCTGTTTACCATCAAGAAAGATGGGGTTAACAAGAAGGGCAAAATGGTTCAGGGCGCGGAAAACCACATTACCAAAGGCGGGGCCAAGAAAGTCATTATCTCCGCCCCGGCCCAGGATGAAGACCTGACCATTGTACTTGGGGTGAATGACGATGAGTACGATCCGGCCAACCATCATGTCGTTTCCAACGCTTCCTGCACCACCAACTGTCTGGCGCCGGCGGCGAAGGTGGTGCACGATAAGTTTCGGATTGTCCGTGGTTTGATGACCACCATCCATGCCTACACCAACGATCAAAAAATCCTGGATCTGCCCCATAGCGACCTGCGCCGTGCTCGCGCCGCGGCGATGAGCATTATTCCCACTACCACCGGCGCGGCCAAGGCTATCGCCCTAGTCATTCCCGATCTGAAAGGCAAATTTGACGGTTATGCCCTGCGCGTGCCCACTTCTACCGTCTCGGTCGTTGACTTTACCGCTCAGGTTGAAGTTCCCACCACCACTGAAGAGCTGCACCAGGCCTTCCGCGACGCCGCAGCCGGTCCACTCAAGGGTATTCTGGCGGCCGTGGATGAACCGCTGGTCTCCATTGATTACAAGGGCGACCCGCACAGCTCGTCGGTTGACCTGCCCTTTACCTCAGTATTGGGTAAAGATAAGAGCGACTTTATAAAAGTGGTTACCTGGTACGATAATGAGTGGGGTTACTCTGTCCGCACCGCCGACCTGGCCAATTTAATGGCCAGCAAACTCTAAAGACGGTTGAAATAGGACACCCAATACCGGCAATCTGGCTGCCACGCTCAGCGTGGCAGCCAGATTGTGGGTTGGCTAATAGTTTGAAATCTGTGGGTTGAATAAGTTGACGCTGGTCACGAATAATGATATAATGCCTGTCGAAGTAGCGAATGTAAGACAGGCTCCGCGCAGCTTCGTTAACATTAATCCCTGTTTTCCCCAACACAAATATTTTTCACAGGTCGGTCTGTTCAAAAATAGTTTGTTTACCTGGTGAATGGTAGAGTAAGCAGCGCCCCTAGCTTGCCATTAAATGTGGGACATATCTCATCAACAACAATTTTAGATCAATAATCCAATTTGTTTTAACAAATCATTTTGAGTTAAGAAGAGTCCCCCGGTGAACCACTGACGTGAGTTTATCAGCCTGATAAATCCCGGTTACTATCGCAGACATCATTCATAATCCAACAGTACATCTCAAGTGGTAAGAATCCGTCAAACATCTGCCTCCGGTCAGTCCCTGGTTGGGTTGGAAATAAGTAATCTTTCGGGTGGCATCGACCACCAGCACTTTTCTTAACTGATTCCCAAAAAGTCAAAGCCACTTGACTCGCATGAATTGCAGGAGTTATTTACTATGAATATGGCCGAACTGGAAGCCAAAACGCTCGAGGAATTGCGCGGTCTGGCGAAAGAATTGGAAATTTCCGGTTACAGTAAACTTAAAAAAAGCGACCTCATCCTCAAAATACTTAGGGCTAATGCCGAAGCCCAGGGTTATATCTTTGGCGGCGGGGTTATAGAAATTGTTCAAGACGGGATTGGATTTCTTCGGTCAGTTGATCTCCTACCCGGTCCCGATGATATTTATGTGTCGCAAAGCCAGATCCGGCGATTTGGCCTGCGCACCGGCGATATGGTCATCGGTCAGGTGCGCCCGCCAAAAGACACCGAAAAATATTACGGCCTTCTGCGGGTGGAAGCCGTCAATGGCCTCGATCCGGAAATAGCCAAAAAACGCCCAATTTTTGAACGGTTGACCCCGATTTTTCCCACCGAACGCTTTAAATTGGAAACCAGCCGGGATGTACTGGCCACCCGGCTGTTGGATATCTTGGCCCCGATTGGCCGCGGCCAGCGCGGCCTGATTGTGTCGCCGCCAAAGGCCGGAAAAACCACTATTCTCAAGCAAATTGCCAATGGCATCAGCGCCAATCATCCTGATGTGCATATGATGGTGGTGTTGATTGGTGAACGTCCCGAAGAAGTCACCGATATGGACCGGTCGGTCGATGCCGAGGTGATGTCGGCCACCTTTGACGATCCCGAATCTGATCAAACCCGGGTGGCTGAAATGGCCCTGGCTAAAGCCAAACGTCTGGTTGAGGGCGGCCGCGATGTGGTCATATTGATGGACTCGCTCACCCGGTTGGCCAGAGCCTACAACCTGGTGGTGCCACCCAGCGGTCGAACCCTGTCGGGTGGGATCGATCCGGCCGCGCTCTACCCCCCCAAACGATTTTTTGGGGCGGCCCGTAACCTGGAAGAGGGCGGCAGTTTGACCATCATCGCCACCTGTCTGGTCGACACGGGCAGCCGGATGGACGACGTGATCTATGAAGAGTTCAAAGGTACGGGGAATATGGAGATGCATCTCAGCCGCAAACTGGCCGAGCGGCGATTCTTCCCGGCCATCGATATCGAGAAGTCCAGCACCCGCCGTGAGGAATTGCTGTTAGGGCCTGATGAACTGTCCCGAGTCTGGACCTTGCGCCGGATGATCACCGCCGTGGGGGGAGGTCCTGAAGCCACCGAAATGGTCCTGGAACGTCTGCCCAAAACTGCCAACAATGCCGACTTTCTGGCTACCCTCAATAAAGACATCTATTAACCTTCACTTCTAAATGACCGGCACTCCTATGCCGGCTAATTCAAACACGCCCAATCCGTTGGGCATATTTGACACATTCTCAGCGGTCAGCTATCATGCGGGCCGTTGTGTTTTTTGTCGGCATTTTTGCTTAAGCATTTTTGCGTATCGGCGCCTATCGCCGAGGGTTGCTATGCAGCATCACCTGACCAATGAACTTCAAACAGAGACGTCTGCGGCCAACCGGTCTAACCTGCTTGAGACAACCGCTTATGGCGGGTCTGGTTTGACCGGCCTATTAGTCTCGATCAGTTTGAGTCCAGGGCAGTTGGTGTTGGCCGCGCCCAATTTTCTAAGGATTTTCACCAGTAACGAGTCTTTGTTGAGCCGGACCTCGACCCATCTGATCCTGATTGTGCTGGCCCTGCTGGCCATTCTATTCAGAAATACCTCCCTCTCCTGGACCGAAATCAGAGCCATCCAACCGTTCAGATACGTCGCTTCAGAGTCGACCGAGCCGGCTACCCAATCTGAGTCAGCCCCCCTACTCACCCTGCCTACCCAGTTACGGACAACCGAAGATGACGTGCTTATTAGAGCGGCCGTGCCCCATACCATTATTCCAGACCGCCGGCGGGCCGAGATTTCAACCTATGTTGTTCAGCGCGGCGATACGGTCTTTGGTATTGCCGCCAAATTCGGCCTGGCTCCGGAAACAATCTTGTGGGCCAATACCGATCTGGAAGCCAATCCGGATTGGTTGGCTGTAGGCCGAGAATTGACAATTCTACCTGTTAACGGCGTCTATCACCAGGTTGGCGGGGGTGATACCGTTGAAAAGATTGCCGCCACCTATAAAGCCAACTCCGAAGCCATTATCAAATATCCACTCAATCACTTGGACCCGGAAAATCCGGTCATTGAGTTGGGCCAGTGGCTCATTGTGCCGGGTGGGTCCAAACCGTTTATCCCCCGGACTGTGACCGCTTACAGCGGCCCCGTTCCGGCTGACGCCACCGCGGGTACAGGGGCTTTTGGCTGGCCGGCCAGCGGCACTATTTTCCAGGGTTACTGGAGCGGCCATCCCGGCATTGATATAGCAGCCTGGACCGGCGCGCCGGTTGCGGCGGCGGACTCAGGCTATGTTATTTTCTCCGGCTGGGATAACAGCGGTTATGGCTACACCCTGGTGATCGATCACGGCAACGGTTACCAAACCCTGTATGCCCACCTTGATGCCTACTACGTTAACGCCGGCGCAAACGTTGTCAAAGGTCAAAATATCGCGGCGGTGGGCAGCACCGGCAACTCCACCGGCCCGCACCTGCATTTTGAGGTTCGGCAAGGAACGGTCCAACGCAATCCAATCGGCTTTTTACCCTAGCCGAGTTTAGCCTGCCATCTCCGGGCCACTCGTTAGCGAGTGGCCTTTTTTATTCAGCGCCAACTCAATTTTGAAATGTGGAAGATGAACCAATCAAACGGGGATTACAAAGGGAAAAGAGGATAAACCCGTGTAACTTACAGACGTGTTGCGGCGCGCTAGACAGTTCCGGATACCTGAATTGACTTGTTGTCCGCAATTGTGGCCAATTCGGTGGCTCGACTTTTCAGGCCAAAGGAGAGCAATAGCATCAGGCCAACCACCGTTCCGATGACGGCGTAGGCCGTATTGTAGCCGGTTACGCCGCCGCCGGCGCTGGTTACAACTGCCCCCACCAAAGCCCCACCCATCAACTGGCCCACCCCGGTCAAAATGGTGATCAACGCCTGAGCTACGGCCCGATCGTGCGAGGGCGCTTCGTTGAGCATAATGTAACGGATCGGCGCGCCCAGCAAGGCCGCCAAACCCAAGCCGATGAGAATGGTGGCGGCAAAGAAGAGGAACCAGTTATCGCCGAGAAAACTTAAGGCAAACATCCCCACCGTCAGCAGAGTTGTTCCGCTCAAGATAACTAATTTGGAGCCAACTTTATCCAAGAAACGTCCTACCAGCGGAGCCCCCACTGCCAGCGCCAGTACCAGGGGTATCAAGAGGAAACTGGCGGTTGACTCGGTCACTGCGAACGCGGCCACGGCCAGCGCCGGAACAAAGACAACGGCCGATTCGGCCAGGCCGGCCCCCAAAGAGAGCAGGCTCGACAGCGAGAGTTGCCGCGACTTAAAGAGCCGCAGGTGAATGATGGGGTCGGTTGCGTTTTGTTCAACCAGAACAAAAATTGGTAACAGCAGCAACGCGGTCATAAGGAATGGCCAGACCTGAGCGTGGCCCAAACTGGCCCAAAAGTTGGTTGTATCAATATGGTTGAGGCCGTAAGTTAGGGCTGCCAACATTACGGCCAAAACGAACATGCCTAACCAATCGAAGGGAGGGCGAACGTCGGGTCGGGTATTCGGCAATAGAGGCGGGGCCATGACCAATACAACCAGCAGAATTGGCAGGTTGATGGCAAACAGCCAGCGCCAGCCAAACAACAGCAACACCCCGCCGATGATCGGCCCAATAATGAAGGCCAGGCCAAAAACTGCGCCAATCAGGCCGAGAGCACTGCCCCTTTTTTGGGGCGGAAAAGTATCGCCGATGACGGCCGAGGCCACCGGAAAAATGCCGCCTGAACCAAACCCCTGGATGGCCCGCCCCACCAGCACCACCGTAAATGAAGGCGCCAGGGCCACCAGCACTGAGCCGAGCGCGAACAGAAGCAAATCAGCAATATAGATCGCTCGCCGCCCGAATACATCCGATAACTTGGCCATTAGGGGTGTGCCAATGAGATGAAACAACACGTAAATGGTAAACAGCCAGGTCGCCTGCCGCTCATCCAGGCCAAAATAAGTGCGGATCGTCGGAAAAGCGGGTCCAACGATGGCAATATCAAGGGCGGCCATCAATACGCCGATAAACAACACCAGCAGCAGCCGATTGCGTTGTTTGTTAGCCATGTTGTCTAGTTTTGCCAATGCTTTGCGCGGCGATTAAAACCGTGGCCCGATAAGCCGTTGAAATCAACCCGGCAACAGCAAAGGATATTCCCCCCTTATTAACTGGTGAGAGTCAGCAGGGCGACCCATAGGAATAGTTGCATTACGATGGCGCTGCCCCACAACAGGTAGGCAGCCACTTTCTCGCGCCGGTAGATGAACGTCCCTAGCAGGGCATTAAGCCCCAACACGATAGCGCCGGCCGCGGGCAGGGTCAGCAATGCTGATTTGCTGGCAATGCGATCGGCCTGGCCAAGCGCATTGAAATGGATAGGTAAAGCCGCCGGCAAGTCGGCGAATATCAGCGACAGGTAACCAAAAAGAGACAGGTAAACCAAAAACGCCGCGCCGAGCAGCACCCCTGCCAGTGGATCGGTCAAGAGGGGATGGCCGAATAGTCCGCTGCGGTAGAGGCCGGCCGACCACTGCTGGGTTGGTCCCAAAGGCTGGCGGACCTGCCAGGCCTTGATAAATGCCTCGGGCTGGCGGGGTGAAATCAGGTAGCATTGGTCGGCGGCTACCACCAGCAGGCTGTTGTTTAGCCCGGCGGTAGCTCGAATTCTGACCGGCCCGTACTCAGCCGTCTCAGCCCGGCCAATCTGGAGTCCGGCCAAATTGAAGCCTTTAAAATTGGAGAGGGCCGTAATGTTTTGGCCGGTAATGATGGCTTTGATGCTGGCAAAAGGGATGCGCTGTTGAGCCAGGCCCCATTGAATTGCCAGCCCGTTCCGGTTGAGATGATAGTGGAGTTTGAAGGCAACAACGGCCCAGTATAGGGCCAGGCCGGTCGCGGCCAGGGCGATCAGCAAAGCAACAAACAGTTGAAAAAAGCCGGCCCAATCGCTTTGGCGGAATAATAACCAGATCAATACGACACAGATTGCGCCTGCCGCCAGAGCCACGGCCAGAAAGATGAAGCCGCTGCGGGTGGGATAAGGTCGAAAGGTCATTGGGCGATATCTTCCAATTGCCACCGCTTTAACTCTTCCAACATGCGATGACTGGTCATATCCAGATTGATCGGGGTGATGGAGATCAGATTGTTTTCCAAAGCCCAAATATCGCTGCCGTGTTCGGCCAGACCCTTGGGAGGCAACCCGCCGATCCAATAGTAAGGTCGGCCCCGCGGATCCTTTCGCCGGACCAGTTCATCACGATAGAGCCGCCGCCCCAGCCGGGTTAACGCAATGCCTTTGATTTGGGACCAGGGCACGTCGGGTAGATTGACATTGAGTAAGGTATTGGCCGGTAACCTGTGCTCAATGACTTTTTGGACCAATCGGGCGCAAAAAGCGGCGATGGGTTCGTAATCGATCTCCGGGAATTTCAGACGGGTCATATCGTAATAACCCCGAGCAGTAGCCGACTCGTCGTCGTCATCATGGCGGTCGCGCGAGATGGCAATCGAGGGCAAACCTTCAATCGTACCTTCGACTGCTGCGGCTACGGTTCCGGAATAGAAAACGTCAAAACCCAGATTGGCCCCGTGATTGATGCCCGACACGACCATATCCGGCTTGCGTTCGGCCACACCCAGACAGGCCAGGGCCACACAATCCGGGGGCGGCGCGGTGGAAACAAAACCGGAACCGCCGTCCGGGAAAGTGATGGGGTCGGCCCGCAGCGGCTTGTGCATAGTTTTGGGATGGCCTGACGCCGACCAGTTGTGGTCGGGCGCAAAGACGAGCGTGTCGGCAACCCGGTTTAGGGCATACTTTAACGGCAACAACGACGGCGCTTCGATACCGTCGTCATTGGTAATAAGAATTAACATCAGGTAATCTTAGTCTCCTGGATTTTTGGCGGCGGGTGCGGATAGCGTCGCCAGGAGCGCCCCGGATTTTGGAGAACATACCCCAAATCGGCCGGCTCTTCGGGAGGCCGGTAGCCGGGAAGCGGTAAAGTTCGGAGGGCCTGATCCTGGTCGGCGGCGGTTTGTTCAGCCGGCTCTTTCTTTTCTTCCTCTTTTTTGTGGATGATCAGCACCCGAATTGGCTCGGTTTTGGTTTCATTCCCGGCCGAGTCGTGGGCGACCACGTGAATTGAGTGAGTTTCGGTATAGCCCAGGGTGGTGCTGATAATCGAGAAGCCGCCTGAAAAGACCTTTTGATAGCCAATGAATTTTTCAGGCAGCAGCTCAGCCGGCCAGTTGGCCAATTCGTCTGGATCGGTAACCGGCTGGGTAACGGTAACGACCTGGGTCAAGGTGATGAATTCACCGGTCTCCACCAGCGACCCATCAGGCTGGGTAATGACCACCGGCTGGAAAAGGGGCGCTTCCAATCTGGTGATGGGCGTGTCGACCATCTCAATATTCCAGCGCAGGGTGTAGGGGGCCACCGTACTCTCGCCGATTTTTTCATTGTTTAAATAAAATTCAACCCGGTTCATTGAGAAGTTATCGCGAGCATCCACCTGGAGGTTGATCCATTCGTCATCCTCCATTACATAGAGTTTGTCCGGTTCGGGGTTGACAATTTGAACTTGCGGCGGGGTATTGTCAACCGTCACCTGGACTGCTTTGCGCTCAAGGCTCTGGTCGCCCCTGACCACGGTCAACTGGAGGGTGTAGAGACCCTCGGCCTCGGCCATGGTGTCCCAGAATTCCAGCGGCCCGCCCTCAATTTGCTCACCGTGGTCAACCCCAATTTGGCGCCACTCCACCGGGTTGAGGCCCTGGCCCACCTCCAGCCGGTAAAGCTGAAAGCCATCCATTTGGGCATTGCCGGTGATGACGACCCCTCCGTGCACGTATTCATAGGGTCGCGGGCTGATAATCGCCACCGGGCCCAGGTTAACCGCCGGACCGATACTGTCATCATATTCGGTGGGAGGCTGGGGAATGCCGTTCTCACGGACCCAATCGGCGGCCACCGGCGGAAAGATTTCATAGATGCGCTCTTCAATCAACTCCGGCGGAGTGTAAACGGTGGCCAGCTTGCCGTTTTCTCGATTGACCCGAAAGAGCTGGTGGACATTATCTCGCTCGGTTGGTTCGGTGCCTTCTAGAAACATTTCGGTGACAGTTCGCTCGCTGTGCTCGCCCGGCAAGAGGCCGGAGACCGCATCGACCCGCACATTGACCAACCCCCGTGGCCGCTGCCAGGTCTCGACTGGCTGGTTTTGATGATAGTAGAGCATAACATCGTGCCAGATAGGCGCCGCGCCGGACAGGCCGGTCACATCCTTCATCGGCTGATTATCGTTGTTGCCAACCCAGACCGTGGTGACTAACTGGGGGGTGAAACCAACGGTCCAGTTGTCTCTAAAGTTGTTGGTGGTGCCGGTTTTGGCGGCAATTGGCCGGTCCTCAAAATCTCGTTTGAGCACGCTGTTGGCCCCAAAGGCCGGGATGCGGGCCTGGTTATCGGCCAAAATATCAACCATGAGATAGGCCAGCGCCGGGTCGATGACCTGTTCGGTTGTTGGTTCTTTGTATTCGTAAATTGTGTTGCCGGCCTTATCTTCGATGCGTAAAATTGCCACCGGGTCCAGGGTGCGGTGGCTGGGGCGACGGTCTACCTCAGGCACCGGCTGGCCGGCCATCGTCCCCAAGTTAGCCAGCACCCCAAAAGAAAAAGCCATGTCAATCGGCTTGACTTCACCGCCGCCCAGGGTGAGGGCCAGGCCGTAATAATCCTGGTTGAGGGTGGTAATGCCCATCCGGTGGGCCGTGGCGATCACATTCTTGATGCCGGCCTGGCGCAACACCCACACCGCCGGAATGTTGTAACTATTGGCCAGGGCATTGCGCAGCCGCACCGGGCCGTGATACTCCCGGTCGTAATTTTCCGGCACGTAAGGCGGATTAGGGTCATCAGGAAAGGATTGGCGAACGTCCATCACCATAGTGGCCGCGTTATGAACGCCCTGGGAGAAAAGGGTCAGGTAGCTGAACGGTTTGAAGGAGGAACCGGGTTGGCGGCCGGGGTTGGCCGTGCAGACGTTCACATTGCCGTCATTTTCTCTGTCCCAATAATTAACGCTGCCGACCATGGCCAGGATTTCGCCGGTTTTGGGGCGAATCGAAACGACACAGGCATTGTTGGCGTTGTTGCCTTTCTCTTTCAACTCCTCGATATGGCCGGCGGCAATTTTTTGGGCCTCGTTATTCAGATTCAGGTCGATCGTGGTGTAAACCTTCAGCCCGCCGCGATAGACTTGATCCAGGCTGTCGATATTATATTTGCGGGGAGAGCGTTCTAACTCCTCCCGCACATAAACCGAAAAGTGGGGGGCCAGGATGTCGAATCGTTCTTGGATTTGTTTGATTTCAATTTCCTGGTTGTAGATTTCCTCGGCTTTAGCAGCGGTCAAAGCCTTCTCTTCGACCATGCGGTTCAAGGTAATGCGCTGGCGATATTTGGCCTTCTCCGGGCTATCGATGGGGTTGAGATACGGGAATTGGGGAATGGGGGCCAGCATAGCGCACTCAGCCTCTGATAGGGCGCTAACCGGCTTATCAAAATAAACCCGGGCCGCCGCGTCGATGCCGTAGGCCAGGTTGCCGTAGAAGTTGGTGTTGAAATACCACTCTAAAATCTGGTCCTTATCAAAGCGGCGGGTAATCTCCGTGGCCAGGATGACTTCTTTGACTTTGCGGGTATAAGAAAGTTGGGTTCGTTCTTTCTCGTCGATCAAAATGTTCTTGATCAACTGCTGGGTAATCGAGCTGCCGCCCTGAACCTGATCTCCTTGCAGGTTTTGTACAAAGGCGCGGGCAATGCCTTGAGGATCAAAACCAGGGTTTTGGTAAAAACTCTTGTCTTCAAGGATGACCGTGCTCTCGCGGCAAAACTCCGGGATCTCATTTATTTGGACATAACTCCGATCACCCCGGAAAGGATCAAACAACTCGTATAATAGGATCTGGCCGGTGCGATCATAGATTTTGGTGGTTTCAAAATCCTCCTGCTCCGTTTCAATGGCGGTCGGGTCGGGGAGTTGTTGGGCAAAGCTGTTGTAGACGGCATAAGCCGCGCCGATGCCGGACAGGGTCATTCCGACGATCACAGCCACAAACGCAGCCACCACCAGGAGTACGAAACTGGCTAAATATAGAAAGATTTTTGGTTTTTGCTCTTGCAGTCGCCGCCGACGGCGCCGCGTAATCATCACTTTGCGATTGGTTTCCATACGCTCAAGCTCACTTGATTGACTACAGCTCGTGCCTAAATCAATAATCTCGAACAAAAAAGGTAAACTGGCTCAATCTGTCAAGTTCTCACCAGTCTACCGTAAGTAGAACATGGTAGCAGAAAGGGAGCGGTGAGGCAAGTTCAGGGCAGATTTGAAGCCTTGCGCCCGGCTCGGGTCTGTCCAGAATTTTAGGTAAATAAGGTGACCGGCACTTTCGCCACAATTTCCAAGCCAAAATTAAGGCGATTTGACGGCAATTTCAAGCCAAGATGAGTTAGAAGTGCCGGTCACCTAAAAAATCGGACACACCCGCCCGGCTCAAACTATTTTACACAAACCCACCGCTATGGTAGAATTATAGCTATTGTCGAGGTGACTATGTCGGGAAAATTCAAAATTCTTTGTGTCGAAGATAATCCGGATACCCAGCGGATGCTCACCTTTTTGCTAACCAAGGCGGGTTACGACGTTATTACCGCCGACGATGGGCTGCAAGCCATCCAAAAGGCCAAAGCCTGGCGTCCGGCCCTGATCCTGATGGATATGATGATGCCTCGTATGAGTGGGGCCGAAGCCATCCGGCGGCTGCGCCAAATTAAGGTTACCAAAGAGATTCCGATTCTGGTGCTGTCGGCCTACAAGGAGCAAGCCCTGATCAATGAAGCTCTCGAAGCCGGCGCTGACGATTATCTGGTTAAAACGGTTTTGCCCGACGACCTGACCGACATCATCGATAAATATCTGGAAATTGGTTCGGCGATGCTTTCCAAACGAGCCATCAGAATCCGGGAAGAGCCGCCCGAACCGGAAGCGGAAGCCTGAGTCTGACCGGCCAGATTACGCCCGGAAATATAAGGCAGGCGCTGAGCCTGCTTTTTTATTTTACCGGTTTTGAATGAATTTTGGCTGAAAATCCGGCGGCGTTAAACTGTCGCCAGGCCGACGCCTTGTTGGTTGGGCGACACTTTTTCCACTACCAGCAGGTGGGATAGGCCAAACAGGCGGAGCGGCGTCTGTTCCAGGGTGTAGGTTAGCCGGCGCAGCAGCCGGCCAATAGCCGGACGGCGGACAACCAGGTTGTCGTAGCCGGGATAGATTTGGCAATGGGTCACTATTTTTACCGGCAGTTCGGCGACAAGTTGGTGCAAATCGGCCCCGGTGTAAGCCCGGACATGGGGGGCCAGTTTACGGCGGAGTGAGTTGGGCAGGTAGTTGATCAGGGGGGTATTGCCAAAGTAGTAACGGCCCCGCCAGTAATGGCCGTGGGTTTCAAAAGGATAGAGTCGATTGGGGCAGAAGATAACGGCCCGGCCGCCGACTTTCAGCACCCGGACCATTTCGGCCATACTGAGGGCGTCATCCTGCACATGCTCGATGACCTCGTGACTGAGCACCAGGTCAAACCAGGCGGTGGGATAGGGCAGATATTCCCCCGCGGCCACGTTGACCAGCGGTGAGTGCATCTGCGCCTGGGCCGCTCGCTCCGGCTCGATGTCCAAGCCGACCACGTTGGGGGTGAATTGACGTAAAACTTGCACGTACAGCCCCACCCCACAACCATCGACCAGAACCCACCGGCCAGTTGAAAGCCGTTCGGCCGCGGCAATTTGGATCATCTGCAAACGGCGTTCCTGGCCGGCCCGCCAGACCAGGCTGGGTACGCCCCGCTTGTCGGCTTTGCTGAACTCCCTGGCCGTGCTCATTTAACCCCCCGGTGCAAGGCCACGGTGTGGAACATCAACATAGTATAACCAACCTGTCCCAAGCCGACCTTTTCCATCTCGCTTTTTAGCTCTTCCGGGCGCAAAAAAGCGTCGGCGGAGGCCGGCAGGTAGCTATAGGCGTCTCGCTGCCCGCTGATCAGGCCGCCCAGCAGCGGCACCACTCGATGAAAATAGAGCCGGAACAGCGCTCCAAACAGGCTGTCAGCCGGACGGGGGATCTCCAAAACCAGCACCCGTCCCCCCGGCCGGCAGACCCGTCGCTGCTCGGCCAGAGCCTGGGAAACGCTGGTCACATTCCGCAGCAAAAAACCACTAACGACGGCGTCAAAGGTATCATCAGGAAAGGGTAGATGCAGCGTGTCGGCCCCACTCCAGCTAATCTTGGGTCGTGTGGCCGGGGGGTGGACGTGGTCGTAACGCTTTTGCCAACGTTGCCGGCCCACCTGCATCATAGGCAGGGTAAAATCTGCGCCTACTACCTGGCTGAGGGTGGGCTGCTGCCGCCAGGCTTCAAAAGCGATGTCGCCGGTGCCGGTAGCGATATCCAATAGCCTCCCATTCGGCGGCAGCTTGGCTTGCTCAATCAACAATTTGCGCCAGCGTTGATCCTGCCCGGCCGTCATCACCCGATTCATCAGGTCGTAGCGGTGGGCAATCCGGGCAAACATCTGGTTGACGTACTGCTGTTTTTCGGCGGGTGAGTTAAAGGTCATGCCGAAATTATCAATGAACAATTACCAATTGTCAATTCAGTTTTGAAGGTTCTGCCGCAATAAAAAAGCTCCCGACAGTTCGGGAGCTTGGGCGGGTTTCAGTGAACCGGCGGGGACAAGTTTAAGCGGTCAGTTTGGGATAAATCATCCCGCCGATGGAGCTAAACAGCCCGGCAATTAAGGCCCCGATGACGCCGTAGACGGTCAATGCCCCAAAGACGCGTCCGGCCAACGCAATCGTGTCGGGGGTAAGGCCGTAGGCGGCCAGGCTGGCTAGCTGGTCAGCCGAAAATTGGCTCACCACGCCTTGCCCAAAATTAACCATGAATACGCCAAAGGCGGCCAAAATCATGGCTATGATCCCCCCGTAGACTCCGGCCCAAAAACCGGCCAACCAACCTGCTTTGCCGCCTTGCTGGCTGTTTTGCACATGCTCTCCGGCAAAGATACCGGCCAACATCCCGGTGGTCAGCCAAACCACCAAGAAACCAGGGATGACCAGGCAAGCCAGAAATTGGAACGGGATTAAACTGATGAGCATCAAAAGTAAGATACCGAATCCACCGACCAAACTGGCTTTGAGGCTGGAGGCAAATATAGAGCCGGCCGGCTTAATATTTTGTGTTTTTTGGCGCGTTTGCCGCTGGGGTTTTGATGAAACATATTGAGGTGTTTGCCCGCGCCTTTGAGTTGTTACTGTCATCACGCCCTCCTTCACCAGGGGTTGTCAACAAATGTTCCCAGAATTAGTTAACAACTGCTTGTGATTTTTGCCATTATAGCACACTAGCCTACGTTTTGGCAACAATTAGTAAGCGATTTAGCCTACGCCAACCCTACGCTGTAATGCAAACAACTAAGGGCATTCGCTTACTCAAGGTGGCCTATTGTACTCGGATTTTGTTTTGTGGCAAATCAAAGCCACAATTCAGGCAGATACCGATATTGAGATTGCAGCATCAGTCACCTGCATAGTTGCTAATTCGGTTTGAGCCTCACATGAATTGACCCTGAGTTACGGATGTGTTAATATAGTTTTACATCAACAACTTTTTAGCAATCTGCTGGCTGCCTGCCGCCTGAGGCAGTGATAGTTCAAAGATAATGGAGAAAAGTGATGAGTGGGAAAAAAACTGAAGCGACTGCCGGGACGTGGATCACTGATTTTGATAAATACCTGCTGGCTGAGGGGACTCACGAGCGCGCCTACGAAAAAATGGGGGCCCATCTCATTGAATTAAACGGTGTTGAGGGTGTCCATTTTGCTGTTTGGGCGCCCAATGCTCGCCAGGTGTATCTGATGGGTGAGTTCAATAATTGGCACGGTGAAAGTCACCCGCTCAACTCCAGCGACAGCGGCGTTTGGACGCTGTTTGTGCCTGGCTTGCCGGAATATACGGTCTATAAATTCCGTATTGTCACCAAAAGTGGTCAGAGCTTTGACAAAGCCGACCCGTACGGCTTTGCCATGGAACAGCGGCCCAAAACGGCCTCGGTGGTGGTCAATCTGGATCGGTATCAGTGGAGTGATCAGGAGTGGGTCGGTCATCGGGCCGAAAAGCAGGGCTTTGAGCGGCCTATGGCTATCTATGAACTCCATCTCGGCTCCTGGCGCAAAAAACCGGACCCGGAATGGGGCACGCGCTATTTAACCTATCGCGAACTGGCCGAGGAGTTAATTCCCTACGTCAAGGAAATGGGCTTCAGCCACATCGAGTTGATGCCGGTCGCCGAACACCCGCTCGATGCCTCCTGGGGCTATCAGGTGCTCGGTTTCTTCGCTCCCACCAGCCGCTTTGGCCCACCCGAGGATTTGATGTACTTTGTTGACCAGTGCCACCAAAATAATATCGGGGTGCTGCTGGATTGGGTGCCGGCCCACTTCCCCAAAGATGGCTCTGGCCTCAACTATTTTGACGGCACTCACCTCTATTCCCACGCCGACCCGCGCCAGGGTGAACATCAAGACTGGGGTACGTTGATTTTTAATTATGGCCGTAACGAGGTGCGCGCCTTCCTTATCTCTAATGCCTTATTCTGGGTCGACAAATATCATTTTGATGGGTTGCGGGTGGATGCGGTGGCCTCGATGCTCTACCTGGATTATTCCCGCCAGGAGGGTGAGTGGTTGCCGAATGAGTATGGCGGCCGGGAAAATCTGGCGGCTATCAGCTTTTTGCGCAAAATGAACGAGGTTGTTCACGGTGTTTTCCCCGGTGTGCTGACCGTGGCCGAAGAGTCGACCGCCTGGCCGATGGTCTCACGGCCAACCTATATGGGTGGTTTGGGTTTCAGCCTCAAATGGAATATGGGCTGGATGCACGACACCCTGAACTATATGAGTCGCGAGCCAATCTATCGCAAATATCACCACAATGATATGACCTTTAGCTTGCTGTACGCCTTCAACGAGAATTTTATCCTGCCGCTCTCCCACGATGAAGTGGTGCATGGCAAAGGCTCACTGCTGAACAAAATGTCGGGGGATGAGTGGCAAAAATTTGCTAATTTACGGGCTTATTACGGCTTTATGTGGGGCCATCCCGGCAAGAAACTTCTCTTCATGGGCGGCGAATTTGCCCAATGGCAGGAGTGGAATTTTAATATCAGCCTGGAGTGGGTTGCCCTGCAAGCGCCCAACCATCAGGGCGTGCAGCGCTTTGTCAAAGATCTGAACCGGCTCTACCAGAGCGAGCCGGCACTGTACGAGGATGATTTCGAGTGGACCGGCTTTGCCTGGATCGACGCCAACGACAGCGACAACAGCGTTTTTTCCTTTATCCGCAATGCCAAATCTAGCGATGATTTTATTGTGGTGGTCAGTAATTTTACGCCGGTGCCGCGCCACAACTACCGGCTTGGTGTGCCCAAACCTGGCTATTATCGGGAAATTCTCAACAGCGACTCTGAGATCTATTGGGGCACCAACATGGGTAATGAGGGCGGGCGGCCTACGGAAGATATCTCTGCCCACGGCCATGCCCAGTCCCTGTCACTCACTTTGCCGCCGTTGGCTACGCTTATGCTCAAGCTGCAAAAATAAGCAAGTCAGGCAGGTGGCAGGTTACAAAGTTGCAGGCAGCAATCAATCTGAGACTTGCAACCTGCGACCTGCTACTTGCTACCTATCCTCCTACTCGTCATACTGAAGCAAAGAGAACACCTCATAACCCTGTAGCTGCTCGCGCCCCTTTAAGAAGTTCAATTCAATCACAAAAGCCACGCTAACTACCTCACCGCCTAATCGTTCTACCAGACGGCATGTGGCTTTGGCTGTTCCACCTGTGGCCAGCAGGTCATCGATCACCAACACCTTCTGTCCCGGTTGGATAGCATCCACATGCATCTCCAGCGTATTGGTGCCATACTCCAGCTCATAGCTTTCGGCCAGCGTTTCGGCCGGCAACTTACCCGGCTTGCGCACCGGCACAAAGCCGGCGTCTAGGCGGTAGGCCAGAGGCGCGCCAAAAATGAAGCCCCGCGACTCCACGCCAACGACCACGTCGATCTCCCGGCCCTGGTAAAAGCTCACCAACTGATCGATGCTGTCTCTAAAGGCTTCTGCTTCCTTTAACATCGTCGTGATGTCGTAGAAAAGAATACCCTTTACCGGAAAATCCGGCACATTGCGAATTACCCTTGCCAGCTCCATAGATTTTCTCCTGCACGGTAGTGCCATACTTGATTTCAGGTGTCCGAATTCTAACAAAACCCCTCAGAATGAGCAAGCAACTGAATTTAGTTCATGGTATAATAGCACTGTTACTTTCTGAAGTCAGGATACGATATGATTGCTTACAATTATCTAACCACTCGCATAGGCTTGATGACTCTGTTCATCGTCGCAGTGCTGCTCATTGCCGGGGGCGGTTGCCGAACTTCAACCACGGAGCTTGAGCCGGATACATCCCCCCCGGAGGCTGAGGCCACCCCAACGACCCCGCCCGACCAAACGCCGGTGAGTAGAGCCAGCCCAACGGTGACGGTGACTGCCACTCCGGAAGGCATGCCGCTCAAATTGACCTTCTGGACCATCGAGCCGATTTCGCCTGAGGCCGAGGGCGAAGCCGGAACTTTTATCGGCAACAGCCTGCGCGCTTTTGAACGAGCCAATCCGGATGTCGATGTCGAGCTTCAGCTGAAGAAAGCCACGGGCAAAGGGGGTATTGTAGACTTTTTGCGGACTACCAAAAATGTGGCCCCCACCGTGCTGCCCGATGTGGCCGTGATGAACGCAACCGACCTGCCCCAGGCTTTTAGTGAAGGCTTAATTCAACCGCTCGATGGCCGGCTGGACCGGTCAATTGTGCAGGACCTGCTGCCGGCCGCCCGTCGCATTGGCACCGTTTCAGACAGGTTGGTTGCTGTGCCCCTCGGTCTGGAGATGGAGCACCAGGTTTACAATACCGCGGTTTTTACCGCTCCCCCCCTGCTCTGGACCGACGTTTTGAGCAGCAGCACCCAATATCTCTTTCCGGCCAAGGGTATCAACGGCCTGGTCAACGACCATACCCTGGCCCAATATTTTTCGGCCGGGGGGACTTTTCTGGATGACCGGGACGCTCCCAAGATCGATGAAGGTGCCTTACGCGCTGTTTTGGAATTTTATCACCAAGCCGTTCAAAACGATATTGTCAATGCTTCAATTCTGGAAGCAGCCACCGTCGAAGAACTGTGGCCAACTTACCTGCTGGGCCAGGCCGGTCTCACTCAAATTAGCGTTAAACAATATTTAACCGATCGTGACCTGCTCAACAACTCGATGTATGCCCCCATCTCGGTGCGAGATGCCCGCAATACTCCAGTAGCGATTACCAATGGCTGGGCGTTAGTGCTGGTTACGGCTGATCCGGCTCGCCAAAAGGCTGCCCTTAATTTGATGGCCTGGTTTCTCTCAACCAACAATAACGCCACCTGGAACAGGATCAACAACTCTATTCCAACCAGAGATACGGCTTACCAGCAGTTGGGTGGAGATGATCCTTATTGGAAATTCCTGGCCGAACAACTCAATACGGCCCGACCCCATCCCCGTTTTGCGGGTTATGATCAGATCGGACGGATTCTGCAGCAGGCCGTCCAACAGGTCATCAATGATGAAGCCACTCCAGAGCAAGCTACCGCTACCGCCATTGATGCCTTCACCCTACCGTGAGCAAATACCTATGACCAACTCTGAGCAACGCCAACTGGCCTGGCAGATAATCCGCTTTGCCCTCCGGGCGGTTGACCCGGCCCAGGCCGTTAAGAATTATCTTAATCGTAATTCCGACCTGGTGGCCCAAATTCAGGCCACACCGGGTCGAGTCATCGTGGTAGGGGCCGGCAAAGCCGGCGCGCCGATGGCCGCCGCTGTTGCCGAAATTTTCGGCGATAAGATTTCAGCCGGTCGAGTTGTGGTCAAATACGGCCACATCGAGCCTAATTCACCATTTACCATTCACCATTCACCATTTACAATTAGTGAGGCCGGTCATCCCATGCCCGACGAAGCCGGCCTGGCCGCCGCCCAGGAGATCGTTAATCTATTGGCCGATACATCCCCGGACGACGCCGTCCTTTGTCTCCTCTCCGGCGGCGGCTCAGCCCTGTTAACGTTGCCGGTCGAAGGTATTACCCTGGCCGACCTGCAGGCCACTACCGCCAGTCTGTTGGCTGCAGGCGCAAATATTAATGAATTCAACACTATTCGTAAGCATCTATCCGCGGTGAAAGGGGGGCGGCTGGCCGAAATTGCCGCCCCGGCGACCGTCTACACGCTCATTCTTTCGGATGTGGTCGGCGATCCCTTGCCGGTCATTGCGTCCGGCCCAACGGCGCCCGATCCCACCACCTTTGCGGATGCCTGGGCTATTGTTGAGCAATATCAACTTCAAGACAAACTTCCGGCAGCCGTCCGGCAGCGGCTGTTAGCTGGCCGCAACGGTGAAATAGCCGACACCCCCAAACCGGGAGATCCCATCTTTGAGCGAGTCCATCACGCCATTATCGGCAGCAATCGTCTTGCCGGGCAGGCGGCGGTGCAGGCTGCCCAGGCTGCCGGTTTGCAGGCCCAATTACTGACTACTTTCATCGAGGGTGAAGCCCGCGAGGTGGGCAAGGTGGTCGCCGGCCTGGCCAAGGGGTTGATTCGGGCTGAAGGAGCGCTGAAACGACCCGCCTGCCTGGTGCTGGGGGGTGAGACTACGGTTACGCTCAGAGGGGATGGTCGGGGCGGGCGTAATCAGGAACTGGCCCTGGCCGCGGCTATTGCCTTGGACGGTTGGGGCGACGCCCTGGTGGTGGCCCTGGGGACCGACGGCAGCGACGGCCCTACTGACGCGGCCGGCGCCTTTGCCGACGGCGCAACTATCAGCCGGGCGCTGGCTAGGGGTATGGATGCCGCCAACTATTTGAACCGTAATGATGCGTATAATTTCTTCAGGGAACTGGATGACCTGATTATCACCGGTCCCACTCAAACCAATGTCAACGACTTAATCTTGATTTTTGCCTGGTAAACAAATGGCAAATGGCAAATGTTTTTAGTTTTGTGGACCATTTGTCCATCGTCATAGAGTGAGGTTATTCACAATTTACAATTCATAATTCACAATTAGTCCATGTATTATTCCGTAATGCGCCCTGGCGTTCAACGCCAACTGAAGAAGATCGGCCAGGCCGACCTGGTCATTGGTTTGCCCACCTACAAGAATCCTGTCACGGCTGCGCAGGTAGCGCGAGTAGCCCTGGAAGGGGTGCATCAATACTATCCTGACCTGCGCACGGTGCTCATCAACGCCGATGCCGGTTTGGCTTCAACCACTCGCCGGGCGGTAGCCTCACAGACGTTTAAGAATGGGCATGATAGCGCCATTATCACCGGCCGGTACGAGGGACTGCTGGGGCAAGGCAGCGCCACTGCCGCGCTGCTGGATGCGGCCCTGGCCCTGGATGCCAAAGCCATTATCATTTTGGATAGTCACACTCAGTCGATGACGTCCAATTGGATTGCCGGGCTGGCCCACCTGGTTTTGAAAAATAAAGCAGACCTGGTCGTCCCGCGGTATCAATGGTCCCTGCCCGGCGGTGGACTGAGTGACTTGATTGTTTATCCGCTATTTCGGGCCTTGTGGGGCCAAAGCGTGCGCCACCCGGCTGCGCCCGATTTCGCTCTATCGCCCGGCCTGGCCGGAGCGATTCTGGATGAGGACGTTTGGGAAACCGAGGTGGCCCAGTGGGGTTTATCGCCCTGGCTGACGACGTATGCGGTTTTGGGCCAGTGGCGCGTGGCCCAATCAGCCCTGGGTAAGAAGCAAACCCGTTTGTTCCATCCCCAGGCCGCCCACCAAGCCGTTCAAAGCGGGGCTATTTTCAAAGCTCAATTTCAGAATGTAGTCAGCGTGCTGTTGAACCAGCTATACGCTTACCAGGATCAGTGGAGTGACGTGACCGATTTCCACTCCTTCACCACCTCGACTGAATTTGCCCTGGCAGCCAGCTCGGAACCCGCCCTGGAGGAAGATTTGACGCCGCTGCTCGATGAGCTGGCCCTGGGCTGGATCGAATATCGGGCTTTGTGGCAGCGTATTCTAATGCCCGACAATCTGGCTCTGATCGAAACCCTCGCCGTGCTTCCGCCGGATCAATTTTATCTACCGGCTGATCTGTGGGCCAGGGTGATTTATGATTTTGCCGTGGTCTTTAACCGGGGCGACTGCGACCCCTATCAGGTTGTAAAATCATTGTTCCCCCTGTATCAAGGGCGATTGGCTGCCTTCAAACAGGAAATCGCCGGCCTGGCTCTGGTGGGGCGTGAAGGGACCGTCGCCGCCCAGGCCGTCGAGTTTGAGGATGCTCGCCGTTATCTTAAAATCCGCTGGCACACCTATTCGCCCATATAGCCGGTACTTAATCTTCTTCACCGCCGCCGGCCTCGGTATGGGGGTTGCGGCTCAGGAACTCTTCAACCAGGAGCAAGTTGTCTTCACCGGCTCGCCGGACGGTATTGAGCAAGTCGGACATCGAAGAGACCTCTTCCAACTGCTCCATCACAAACCATTGTAAAAATTGGCGGGTTAAGTGGTCATTCTCTTTAATGGCAATATCGACCAGATTATTGATCTGGTCGGTGACCTTGATCTCTTGATCCAGGGCCAGTTGAACCGCCTCCTCAGCCGTTTCAAAGTAATTCTTGACCTCCTTGGTCGGTCCGATGAGGGGTTGGCCGCCGGCCTCATTGACGTATTGGAGCAGTTTCATGGCGTGTTCGTGCTCCTCACCGGCCTGTAGATGGAAAAAATTACTCAATTCTGGCAAGGTCTCCCGGTCAAAATGAAGGGCGATGGCCGTATATTGCAGGGAGGCGGTAAATTCCTCCACCACCTGCTTATTGATGGCATCAATCATAGTTTGTTTGAGCAGCATTTTTTACACTCCTTTCGGTAATGTTTGGCAATGATTTTGACGACACTGACTCGTAACTTGAGCGGTAACAAATTGTACTGAGGTCTTATTATACCTCAGATTCTGACGACAACAACCTTTGGCGACACAGGTTTACCCTTTAACTATTTTGGAGTAAAATTAAAAAAATCAGACTGTTTGGCTCAAAAAAGAGGGATTATCGTGACACGCAAACAAGCACTCATCATCGGTGTATTAATGGGTTTTGTTATACTCGCCTGTGCTGGCATGTTGGTGGTTTTACAGTTGCCGTATGACCGCCTGGTTCCACCCACAGCCACCGCTACTCCTCCCCCTCCCACCATCACCCCTACCCCAACCCGGCAATCATTCCTACCGACGGCCAGTCTGGAAACGCCAACCCCGGCCGAACCGACGGCGACGAATACCAGGGTACCCACCTCAACGCCACGGCCGCCCAGAACGCCGTCGCCCACCGTCGTGATCAACCTCCCGACCCCCAGACCCACTCCGACCACCATTCCAACCCCCACCCCGGTGGCCCTGCCTACCAATACCGCCACCTCGATCCCGCCCACGTCCATTCCCCTCCAATACAACATCTACTTTGAAGCCGATGAGACTACCATTACCAGAGGCGACTGCACGGATTTAGAGTGGCGGGTGGTTGGGGCGGTATCTGTCCGGCTGGATGGGCAAAGCGTCTCGCCATCTGGCCAGAAAGAAGTTTGCCCGTCGCGGGATACCAGTTACCAGCTCACTATTGAACTGCCGGGCAGCGCCCAATTGCAGAACAGAACAGTCAAGATTACGGTTGAAGAAAAAGAGGCAGAAAACGAATAATCCCCAGTTTTTGGGGATTGACAAATTGTGGCTTTTCGGTTAAGATACGCTCATTATAGAATATTTGTTCGAACACATATTCTCACTATTAACAGAAAGGAATGAAAAATGTATCAAAAATTAGTAATAGTGGGCAACTTAGGTAGAGACCCCGAAATGCGCTATACCCCTTCGGGGCAGGCGGTGACAAACTTCAGCGTGGCCACCAGTCGGGTGTGGTACGACAACAAAGGTGACAAACAAGAAGAAACCACTTGGTTTCGGGTATCAACGTGGGGAAAGTTAGCTGAAACCTGTAACCAATACCTCAGCAAAGGCCAACGCATTCTATGCGAGGGTCGGCTCACAGTTGATCGGGAAACAGGTGGTCCCCGTGTGTGGCAAGATCAAAATGGTAATTGGCGAGCCAGTTATGAAATGACAGCATTAGAAGTCAAATTTTTGGGTAGCCGAGCCGATAGTGGGGATGATTTGGGTAGTCACCAGGTTGAGGAGGCTGCCAGTCTCCCCGAGGACGAGATCCCGTTCTAACCAGCCAAAAACCAGAAACCGCCCCAAGCCGGGGCGGTTTTTTATTACAGGTGACCGGCACTTTTGAAGTGCCGGTCACCTTGTTCCGAACTATGGGATCAAAGAACCGGGCCGCCTGGCCCGGTTTGGCTGGCTGGACAGTGTGGAGCCTGCTGCTCATAACCGTGTTGCCCTAATTCAATTACGACCCTATTGTCGACTCGGCGCTTCGCCCACACGTTTTATTGAGTAGTCAGGCTCCCACCGCTTAACGTTAAGCAGTATATCATTTCCTCGCCTGGCCAGCTTGACGTCCGGGCAATGCCGGCTTGGCGGCAAGCCGACGGCTACCCAACGCGCCTTAACCTAAAACAGCACGTTAGCCAGCTTTTGGCGGTAACTCTTGGTAATCGGTTGATTTTCACCGATGACGTTAAACAGGGCCAGCATCGCCTTGCGAGCGCCGTCGTCATTGTATTTGCGGTCGCGGCGAACGATCTCCAGAAATTCGGCCAGGGCGTCGGGATAGTTCTCTTCGGTGGCCAGGAGACTTGCCAAAGCATAACGGCTGGCAATATCGCTGGGATCAGCGTTAATTTTGGCCCGTAATTCAGCTTCAGTTTGACCGGCGGCAAATTGGCGGAATTCAGCCGTAGCAATCAGCGAGTCCGCGACCACCCTTTCCCGGGAGCCGGCCGGGATCTTTTTCAAAACCGACAAGGCGTCATCCACATGCCCCTGCTTGAGCAGAGTCCGGCCCAGGCCAATCATAGCCGGGTAATGATCGGCCTGCTCGACCAGGGCGGCCCTATAATTTTCAACGGCCATGGCCAATTGATGGCTCATCTCCCAATCATACCCTTGCCGGGCCAGCAAGTCCGCCGTCGATGGAACCAACCCCTCGATGAATTTGCGCACCTGCGGCTCGGGCAGCGCGCCGGTAAATTCATTGGCGATGCGGCCGTTGTAAAAGGCTTTCACCGCCGGGATACCCTGGATGCCAAACTGCATCGCCACGCCAGGATTCTGGTCCACATCGACTTTAGCCAACATAAACTTACCCCGATATTCGGCGGCCAGTTTTTCCAGCACCGGCCCTAACACCCGGCAAGGACCACACCAGGCCGCCCAAAAATCGACCACCACCGGCATGGTCTTGGAACGCTCCAGGACTTCAGTGGCAAAAGTTTGATCGGTCACGTCGATAACGTAGTCTTGCGTAGTCGTTGTTGCCATTGTTCTCTCCAAACAACTTTAATTTTTTCTGAACGGGATTGTACCTCAGAGCCTAGGTCTCGCCAAGCGGCCCAAATAAGGCTATTCCAGAGGAATCCTTACTTTGGTAAAGACAACTGGCCTGTTAACAAGCGATGGGCTGTTTCGGCCAAAATCGCCGCGCCAATCGGCAGCACCCGTTCATCGAGGTCAAAGGTGTTGGTATGGTGGGCCCGAGTAACCCCGTCTGGTATGGCCGCGCCGACCATGATCATTGCGCCCGGCGCTTGCTGGCACAGATAGGCAAAATCTTCGGCCCCCATTCCCAGCGGGGCTTCTTTGACTGCCCCCGGCCCCAGCAAATCCTGGCCGACCTGGCTTAACCAGTTTGTTACCCCGGGATCGTTCCAGCCGGCCGGATAACCCCGCTGAACCTGTAACCGAAACTCTCCGCCCAACGGCCGGACTACCGCCAAAGCTCGCTCCACTTCTTTGAGCAACTGTTCACGCACCTGCGGGTCATAACTGCGCAGGGTGCCGTGCAGATAAACCTCATGGGGAATGACATTACTGGTGGTGCCGGCATGAACCTGGCCCAAACTGACCACAGCCGGCTGCATCGGATCAATGCGGCGGGCCACAATCCCGTGCAGGGTCGTCAGCACCGGTCCTAACATCCAAATAGGGTCCTCTGAGCGGTGCGGATAGGCGCCATGGCCGCCGCTGGCCGTCAACCAGGCTTCAAATGTATCGACTGCCGCGGAAAACCACCCGGAGTGGGTGGAGATGGCCCCGACCGGCTGGCTGGTGTCAACGTGCAGGGCAATGACGGCATCAACCCCGGCCATAGCCCCATCATCGATCATGCGCGGGGCGCCGCTCAACCCTTCCTCATCGCAGTCTTCCTCGGCCGGCTGAAACAGCAGCCGCACCCTGCCCTGCAAACCATCCGAGGCAAAACTATCTTTGAGGAGATGGGCTACCCCCAACAAAATGGCGGTGTGGGCGTCGTGGCCGCAGGCGTGCATCACTCCTTCATTGACCGAGGCGTACTCAACCCCCGTTTCCTCCTGAATCGGCAGGGCGTCCATATCGGCCCGAATGGCAATGGTGGGACCGTGGCCATTCCCCAGGTCGCCAACCACGCCGGTTCTGCCAACACCGGTCCGAATAGTAAAGCCGCCGATCTCCTGGAGGGTCTCGGCCACCAGCCGGGCGGTGCGGAGCTCCTGAAATTTTAGCTCCGGGTGGCGATGGATATCTCGGCGTAACCGGCTTAATTCTGAGGTCAGGTTCTTGGCTTGGTCTAACACAATTGGAACTCCTTGGGTCGCAATTGATTGTCCGGAAAATCTTTGAGCCATTATAGTCCTGGGGCGGCTGAAATAAAAACGTGAAAGGTGAATAAGCGCCAGTAACGTCATCTCGGTGGGTGGTGGCCGTTCCAGCGGTGGAGCAAGGGGGTTAGTTCGGTGTGGCTATTGATGATGGCATCGGGGACGACCGCACCGGCCGAGGCATCTGAGGCCGCAATCCAGTCGTCTTGAGTGATGCCGACGTATTGCACGCCGCGCATCCCGACTGCCTGAGCGCCGGCCACATCGGTCCGCAGCAGGTCGCCCACGTGGACGGCTTGCCCGGGATTGACTCCCAGAGCGGCGAGGGTGGTTAAAAAGACATCGGGGTGGGGTTTGCTACGGCCAAGCTCGTCGGAAAAGGTCAAATGGGTGAAGTAGTTGATGATCTGATCTTCTATCAAAAGCTGCCGCAACACCCGGCCAGGGGCGAGGCCGGTATCGGAGATGATGGCCAGTTTGTAACGGGTCGACAGATCGACCAGCGCCGGCCGGGCGGTCGGGGCCAGGCTGGGTCGCTCGGTCAAGACACTATTTTCTATGCGGGTCTGAATGTCGGCCAAATCCGCCAGTTTGAGCGGGCTGTTCAGAGCTTGCAACATTATCCCCAACCAGGCGTCGGCTCCAATGGTGCGGTATTCTTCCAGCCAGATTTGTCGCCAGCGCTGGCGGGCGACTCTAACGGCGGCTTTCAACCGCTCCAAATCAACCGTCGCGCCGCCGCGCCGTTCAATGGCCTCTTTTAATTCTTGCAGCCGCCGGGTATGATCAACCGGCTGACTCTTGTATAAAGTTGACCAGAAATCGAAAGTAATCGCCGTGATGGTCAAAACAATATACCTGTAGATTTGGCTGGCCAGTAAACAGAGACTAACTAACCCACTAACCAACCAACCAACTAACTATCCAACTCCGCTCTAATCGTGTCCGCCAGTCTCCTGGCCCTTTCCGCCGCGTCGCCGATGTATTGACCGGCGTCTAACAGGGCCATCACCTGGGCCGGATCGAGAAAGTTGGTAATCCGTTCATCCGCAGACAGCCGGGCGGGTAGTGGATTGGGTCGGCCGGCGGCCACCTCGGCCCAGGCGACCAGGCTGTGCTCGCGGATGAGTTCGTGCAGCGCCTGGCGGTCGGCCCCGGCTTTGACTGCGGCCATTAACACCCGCTCGGTTGCGGCAAAGACGCCGTACCTGGCCAGGTTGCGGGCTACGGCCGTTTCGTCGACCTGCAGATTGCCGACCAGGCGGGTGGCCCGGCCCAAGATTTCATCCGTCGCCAAAAAGGCTGTCGGCAGTAGTTCCCGCCGGCTGGCCGAGTCGTCCAGAGTGCGCTCCAACAAAGAGTGGGCGGCATTATCCCAGGCCACGCGGGGCAGAGCGGCCACCATGCGAGCCAGGCTGTCGATATTCTCGGCATTGATCGGGTTGCGCTTGAAGGGCATGGCGCTGGAGCCGACCTGCTGGCGGCCAAACGGCTCGGCCCACTCGCCCAACGAGGGCGCCTGCAGCAGGCGTAGATCAAAGGCAAATTTATAGAGTGATCCGGTCAGCCCGGCCAGTCCGTTCAGCACCAGCCACTCCTGCTTGCGGGGATAGGTTTGCGTAGCAACCGGGAACGCTTCCAGGCTGATGGCGGCCATAATCTGGGCTTCTAGCCGGGCTGCCGTCCATTGACCCTCAACCCCTGCCTCCCCCAAGGTTGAGGAAAGCAGCTCCTGATACGAGGCTGAGGTGCCCACCGCGCCTTTGAACCCTTTGCCCCTGACGCCGGCCCGTACCCGCCGCAGCTCGGCCAGGTCGGTGAGCAGGTCAAAGCCGTATTGAGCCAGCCGGTAGCCGATGGTGGTCGGTTCGGCCGGTTGGAGATGGGTAAAGCCCATCGTCGGGGTGTCGGCCCAGCGTTCGATCTGGCCGGCCAATTGTTGCAGCAGGGCGGTGAGTTTAGCCAGGACCAGCTCCAGGCTGTCGCGCAGGCGCAGGGCGTCGGCGTTGTCCTCGATGTCCATCGAGGTGGCCCCCAGGTGGATGATGCCGCCCCCGACCGGGCACTGCTCGGCAAAGGCTTTGATCTCGGCCATCAGGTCGTGGTGGATTTGTGACTCGATGGCCAGGGCGCGGTCAACGTCAACGTCGTCGGCGTGGGCGCGCAGGTCATCGACCTGATCCTGGCTGACCAGGCCGGCGGTTTGCTGGGCCTGGGCCAGGGCCACCCACAACCGCCGCCACAGCCGCCGTTTGTGGGTTTCGCTCCAAATCCGGCGCATGGCGTCGCTGCCGTAGCGCCAGGTGAAGGGGGAGAGATAAGTTTGGTGGGTGAAAGAGTCAGGGGGCAAATTACAAAATCCTTTGTAATTCATCGCAAGCGGCGTGAAGCGATTTTGGCGCGTCTTCTGGGAGACCGGAGGGGCAAATCTCTTCGATAAGTTTTTCAACGTAGAATTTACACTGGCTTTCGCGGGTCAGCTTGGGGTAGACCGATTGCTCATCAACTGTCTCACCCATCAAATAATGTATCCAGGTTTCGATATTCCGTTTGGGTACGAATATCGCAATCCTTTCATCGGCCTGCCTGATGGGTTGCGAAGCGTTTCGTAGCGCCGTGTCCAACTGAGTTAATCGTTGTTCAAGTGGGTGGGTATCAGCATCAATAACTACTGCCAGCCGCATTGAAAGATATGTTGATTTACTGCGGTAGGTTCTGACTTCTTGGGGATACTGTTCCCGCACATACTGTTCTCCGGCGCCTTGGCCTCCGGGATTTCTTTTGACCCTTATTTTTCGACGATGAAAACCTCGGCTGAGGAAAAAATGCCGGACAAAAACCTCTTGCTGTAGATCCTCACATAAAATAATAAGCTCTACGCCCTGTTTAGCCATGCAGCCAACCTCTGGCTACGAGTTCTGATATGGGCACACCGCCTGCGTTTTTCTCGGTAATTCGTTTGACCCGAGTCGGGGTGTCACTTCTTCTATTGTCAAACCAATACCCCGCCTGTGAGGCCAGATAGTCAATCAATTCAGGGTGATGGGAGATGAGCAAAGCTTGAAGTTCGCCATCACTGCAAAAATCATATAGCAATGTAAGCCAGGGTTGGATCTCCGGTAGCGCCAAAAAATTCTCGGGTTCATCAATACACAGGGTATAGTCTTCGGATCGAGCATAGTAAATAAGGGCATATAGAGCAATTAACACGCGTTGACCATCCGACAAATCCCTGAAGCGATATTCAACCGGATTGTGCATGTCATTTTCTGCTGAGAAATATAATCTGAGTCCTCGATACTGCTCATCAAACTCAACAAATTTGAAATGACTAAATCCTTCCATTATCTCTCTTAAAGCGCTCGTGATTTCAAAGGCTTTACCCTGATTCTGAGAAACATGGCGATACCAAGAAACGAAGTTTTCCATTCTGGCAGTTAAAAAATTTTCTTGTTGACTACTTTCCCCAACCATCATCATAGGATTGATTTGAACGATGATGAAACGCTTCATTCGTTTCCTAAACCAAGTCAGCCGGGTATTATCATATCTTTCTGGGAGCGAAGCTGTCAACGATTGAGACCAGTCAAAGGGATAGGTTGGGCCTTTTGAATGATCGTCTCTATAAAGGTGCGCCTCGCCTGCCTCAAATTTCAGGAGGGGCTTGTTGTCAAACCATAAACGTTCGTAACTAACTCGAGCACGTTGCCTTGCCACATCGTGCTCGATCGCAAACTCGTATTTATAAAACCCTTCATTTCCTTTGATTTCTAACTCAAAACTTTGAATTGGTGAGTTCTGCCAGCGGGTTAGATCGTCAGGATAAAAAAGTTCCACAACTTTGTCGCCGTTAAGAAAAGCCTGAATTTTTCGTAGGACATCGAATACACTTGACTTTCCAGCGCCATTAGGTCCAAGTAAGAGGTTGATTGGATCAACGGTGAGTTCAAAATTTACTAAACATCGAAAATTATCAATATAGATACGCTTTAACATCGTGATTATCCTCTGGGTCGCACAATGGATAAAAAAAGTATAGCATAGGCTAAAGCGGACAGCAAAGCGATTGACGACCGTCGGATAAACTGCTAAAATGGCGTTTCATTTTCGATCAATCGGAGAGTAGTATGCCCCAAATCCAAGAATCAACCCTGATCAAAGGTGTGCAGTTGGTTACCCTCAAACCGTTTGGCGACGAACGCGGCCGGTTTATGGAGACCTTTCGCAAAGAATGGTTTCCGCAGCGAAGTTGGGAGATTGTGCAGACCAATCGCTCTGACTCAATGGCCGGGGTATTGCGCGGCCTGCATTATCACTTTCAGCAAGTGGATTACTGGTACGTAGTCAACGGCCGGATCAGGGTTGGTCTGTGTGACCTGCGCCCCAGTTCGCCAACCTACCGGGCCAGCCAGACCATTGAGATGGGCGGCGAGAACCAGCTTGGGCTATTCATCCCGACAGGGGTAGCCCACGGTTTTGTAGCTCTCACCGAAACCACCCTGATCTACCTGGTGGACAATTATTATGATGGGGCGGATGAGCACGGCGTGGCCTGGAATGACCCGGAGATTGGCCTGACCTGGGGGGTGGAGTCGCCGTTGCTGTCAGGCCGGGATGCGGCCAACCCCCGTTTGAAAGAGATTCCCCCGTCAAAATTGCCCCAATAAAAACATCCTGCCCTACCTGCGGCGAGGATGTGTTAAATACAAGTGCATAGTAGGGGCGCAAGGCCTTGCGCCCCTATTAAATTGAAGCAGATTGTTATGACTTCAAACCAATCGCCCGGTAGAGCTGTTCAAAATCCAGGGCCTGGCTCAGGATCTCTTCAAAGAGCTTGATCTTTTCGGGTTGGCGGAAACGAGTCTTGCCAAAGAAACGTTCCACCTTCTCAATCGTGGTGAAGGTGTCGTGCTTGGAGATGATGACAGCCGCGCCCCGTTCCTGGGCCCTGGTCTCGATCATGGGGGTGGGCCGGAAATTGCCGGTCAGGATGAGGGCTTTGGTCGAGGTTTCCAGGGCGGCCAATTGCACATCCGGCCGGTCGCCGCCGACGATGACAGCCTTGTTGAAGACGCGACTGAAATAGTCCAGAGAATGCTCCACATTCATCGACGATACCATCAAATTTTCAACCAGCTCATCCTCACACTCGGAACAAATCAACTTGCCGTTAATCGCGGTCACAATTTCGCCGATACTGATCGACGCCAATCGTTGTTCGTGGGGCAGGATCGCCAGAACCTTAACCCCCTGCTGCTCCAGGAAAGGTTTGGTGTCTGTTTCTACAAAATTGAGCCGATCTTTCGGCACGGTATTGATAACAACACCCACCAGCCGCTCACCCAGCCGCAACTGGGCCATCAAGGCGTCATCGACTAACTGCAAGTCGTCTTGATAGCCTATTACCGTTACCACCCTGGCGGCCAGTAGTTCTACCGTTTGCGGCGGTGATAGATTGACGATGTAGCCCTCACGGAAGTTGTTACTGCCTTCCATCACCACCACATCTTTGCCCTCGGCCACTTTGGCCGCCGCTTCTTTGACTACCTGGCGACGGTCGCCGCCGCCCTCGGCCAGAATCTTCTCCATCTGCTGTTGGGTCAGTACGACCGGGGCCAACGTTTCCAGGGGTTCAGCCAGGTTAAACATTCCCTTGATGAAACGGGCATCCTCATCGATGCTGCTTTCCGACAGCGCCCAGGCCGCGCTGCTAAAAGGTTTCAAATAGCCCACCTTATACCCATCTGCTTGCAAGCGCTGCATAAAGGTAATACAGATGGCGCTCTTGCCGGAAAAATCTTGTGTTGAAGGAATATACAAATTTATGGTCATTGTTTCTCTCCTGGTGGGAGTGGGGCATATTATCAGCGAAGCCCCATCTACTTCAAGCCAACAGCGTGATAGAGCTTGTCAAAATCGATGGCCTTGCTGAGAATGTCTTCAAAGAGCATCACCTTCTCAATCTGGCGGAAGCGCGTCTTGCCAAAGAACTTCTCCACCTTTTCCACCGTGGTGAAAGTGTCGTACTTGGAGAGGATAATGGCTACGTTCCGCTCTTCCGCCCTGGCCTCGATCATCGGGTTGGGCCGGAAATTGCCGGTCAGGATCAGGGCTTTGGTCGACGTTTCCAGGGCGGCCAGTTGGATATCCGGCCGGTCGCCGCCGACGATCACGGCTTTGTTGGTTACCCGGCGGAAATAGTTCAGGGCGTTTTCAACGTTCATAGCCGAGACCATCAGATGTTCAACCAATTCGTCTTGACATTCACCGCAGATCAATTCGCCATCCAGCGCGGCTATGATTTCGTTGATGCTGATCGAGCGGAGCACCGGCTCATGCGGGAGCACGGCTAACACTTCTACACCCTGCTGCTTTAAATAAGGCGCGGCTTGCTTGTCAATAAAATCCAGCCGGTTAATCGGCACATTATTAATGATAACCCCCACCAGCCGCTCACTCATGCGGACGTTGGTCATCAGCGCGTCATCGACCATCTGCAGGTCATCGTGGTAGCCAATCACCGTCACTACCCTGGCGTCGAGCAACTCCACGGTCTGCGGCGGCGATAATTTGACAATGTAACCCTCGCGGAAGTTGTTGCTGCCTTCCATCACCACCACGTCTTTGCCTTCGGCCACCCGGGCGGCCGCCTGCTTGACCAGCTGGCGATGGTCGCCGCCGCCTTCGGCCAGAATCTTCTCCATCTGCTGCTGGGTTAAAACGACCGGCGCCAGCGTTTCCAGCGGCTCCGTAATCTTGAAGGCTGCCTGCACAAAGCGGGCATCCTCGTCAATACTGCTTTCAGATAAGACCCGGGCGGCGCTGCTAAAGGGTTTCAAGTAACCCACCTTGTAGCCATCCTTCTGAAACCGGTGCATAAAGGACACGCAGATGGCGCTTTTACCGGAGAAATTTTGCGTTGAAGGTATATATAAGTTAACAGTCATTGTATATCTCCTGAATTTTTTATTTTCAATGAACGGGAGCGACGCCTTTAGGCTTGCAAGATCAGGCGCATATCAACGCCAACTGCGCCCCGGCCTTGCTCAAACACCATTAGCGGGTTGATATCCATCTCTACAATCTCCGGAAAATCGGTGACCAACTGCGATAAACGCAGCAATACATCGACCGTCGCCTCCAAATCGGCCGGCGGCTCGCCCCGGACACCCTTCAATAACCTAAAACTTCGAATTTCCTCGATCATCTGCCGGGCTTCCTTGGGCCCAAATGGCGCCACCCGGAAAGAGACATCTTTCAACACCTCTACATAGATGCCGCCCAGGCCAAACATCACCAACGGCCCAAACTGCGGATCCCGGTTCATGCCGGTGATCACTTCCTTGCCTCCACGCATCATCTCTTGCACCAGACAACCCCAAATCTGGGCATTCGGCTGGTACTTCTGCGCCCGGTAGACCATCAGATCAAAGGCGTCCCGCACCGCGGTCGGGCTTTCCAAACCAACCCGCACCCCGCCAACGTCGGTCTTATGCAGAATGTCCGGCGAGGCGATCTTCATCACCACCGGGTAGCCAATCGCATCTGCCGCCGCCACCGCCTCGTCGGCTGTGGCGCACAACTGCGATTGCGGAATACGGATGCCGTAGGCCGTCAGGATATCCCGGCTTTCGGCGTCGCCAATCTGAACCCGGCCTTCCGCCCGCACCTGCTTGAATATCTCCGCTACCTTCGCCTGATCCACCTCGAACGTTTTGAACTCCGGCAGCGGTTCCCTGACCCATTCGGCCTGGCTGACCATCGCCCGCATCGCCGCCGCGGCTCGTTCCGGGATGGGGTAATTGGGGATGCTGCGCTCAGAGAATAGACGCTGGGCTTCTTTCATATTGGCCTCGCCGATAAAGCAGGCCATCACCGGCTTTTTACAATCGGCCGGTTGGGCTTCGGCAGCCTCGGCCAGGGCCTGGGCGGTTTCTTTGATATCCGTCATAAACTGCGGGGTCAAAATCACCAGCATGGCGTCGACATTCTGGTCGGCCAGCACTTCCTGAAAAGCGATCTTATACCGGTCCGACATGGCATCGCCCAACACATCGACCGGATTGAGCACACTGGCCGCGGCCGGGAGAGCCTGGCGCAGCCGCTCTTGAGTTTCCGGGCTTAGCCCGGCCAGCCTCAAGCCGCTCTTTTCCAGGGCGTCGGTGGCCATAATGCCGGGACCGCCGGCATTGGTGACAATAGCGATGCGGCCGCCCCGGGGCAACGGCTGGCGGGCAAAGGCGATGGCCAGGTCGAACAGATCGCCGATGGAGTTGGCCCGCAGCACGCCGGCCTGCTTGAAAGCAGCTTCGTAGGCCCGCTCCGACCCGGCCAGGGTGCCGGTGTGGCTGGAGACTGCTCGCGAACCGCCGCTGGTGGTGCCGCTCTTGATGGCAATCACCGGCTTCTTTTTGGTAATGACGCGGGCGTCGGTAATGAAGCGCTCACCATTCTGAATCCCTTCCAGGTAGGCCATAATAACGCTGCTGTGCTCGTCATCGGCCCAACTGCGCAAAAAATCAAGCTCATTGAGATGAGCTTTGTTGCCCAGGGAGACAAAGCGGGAAAAACCGATATTTTGGGCCAGCGCCACGTCGAGGACGCCGGTGCACAGCGCCCCAGATTGGGACATAAAGGCGATGCGGCCGGACCGGGGCATCCCCACGGCAAAAGAGGCGTTGTAAGGGGCAATGGTATCGATGACTCCCAGGCAGTTTGGCCCAACGATAGGCATATTGTGCCGCTCGGCAATATCAGCCATCTGCCGCTCCAGCTTCAATCCCTCGCGGCCGGTTTCGCGGAAACCGGCGGAAATCACGATGACCGCGCCGACTTTATTAGCGGCGCACTCCTGCAGAGCGTCCATGACATATTTGGCCGGCACCACGATGACGGCCAGGCCAATCGGCCCGGGTACGTCGGCCAGACCGGGATAAACTTGGTAGCCCAGGATTTCATCAGCCGCCGGATTGATTGGGTAAATAGGCCCGCCATACTTGCTCTCGATGACATTGGCCAGAATGGCATAGCCCAGCTTACCCGGGGTCCGCGACGCGCCGATAATGGCTATGGACTCGGGGGTGAATAATGATTCTAGCATTGATTTGCTACTCCGTTAGTTTGGATTGATTGTAAACTATTCTCGCTCGAATGCAACCAGCCGTTACCTATATGGGGCAGGCTCTTTGGTTGCCACAATCATTCAGTATACTCGATAGCAGGCCATAGGTCTAGTGATGAATGTCACAATTAACTTGGACAGATGACACCTCGGACAACTTGAGCCTTGTTTGCTTGTTGCTGCTTATTTTAATATTGTTTGCCTTAAGTTCGAAATAAGGTAAAATAGGATAGTGGTCAGTAATCAGTGGTCAGTAATCAGTGGTCAGTAATCAGTGGTCAGTAATCAGTGGTCAGTAATCGGTGGTCAGTAATTACTGATCACTGATTACTGATCACTGATCACTGATCACTGATCACTGATCACTGTTCACTGTTCACTGTTCACTCATAAAGGAGACAGCCGCTTTGACGCTCGAGCAAATAAAACTCACCGCGCTGGCTAAATGCGCCGGTTGAGCCAGTAAAATGGCCCCGGAGGCCCTGGCGCAGGTGCTGCGCCCACTCCAAAATCTATTTAGCCACAATGATCACTCCCAACTTCTGGTTGGCCTGGGTGTGGCCGATGATGCTGCCGTCTACCAATTGAATGAGCAGCAGGCCATTATCAGCACTACCGACTTTTTTACGCCGGTGGTGGATGATCCCTATGACTACGGGGCCATCGCCGCAACCAATTCGATGAGCGACGTTTACGCCATGGGCGGCGAAGTATTGTTTGCCCTGAATGTGGGCGCTTTTCCCGGCTCGATGCCGCCGGAAATCATCAGCGATATCCTGCGCGGCGGGGCCGACAAGATCATCGAGGCCGGCGCAGTGATTGCCGGCGGCCATACCATCACCGACGACGAGCCTAAATATGGCCTGGCTGTGACCGGGCTGGTCCATCCCGACCGCATTTTTACCAAAAGTGGGGCCAAACCGGACGACAAGCTGGTTTTGACCAAACCGTTGGGCACGGGTACCATCAGCACGGCCCTCAAGCGGGGCATCGTTGATCCTGCTCACGTGGCCCCAATGGTCGAGTCGATGAAACGGTTGAATCGCCAGGCGGCTCAGGCGGCTCAGGCCGTGGGCGGCATTAAGGCGGTAACAGACATTACCGGCTTTGGCTTATTGGGTCACGGGCTGGAGATGGCCAAGGCGTCAGGCCACAGATTGGTGTTTGAGTTGAACCAGATACCTCTGCTGGAGGGGGCTGCCCAATACGCCGCCGACTTTGTCTTTCCGGGCGGTACGGCTAACAACAAGATGTATTATGAAAAAGAGGTCGCCTTTGCCGCCGGCCTGCCGGAGGATCGGCAGTGGCTGCTCTGGGATGCCCAAACTTCAGGGGGCTTGTTGATCGCCGTCCCGGCCGAGCGGCTGGACGATTTTCTGAGCGCCTGCCGCAGTGAGGGACGGGATCAGACCGCCTGGGTTATTGGTGAAGTAATTCCCGGTCACGGGATCGAGGTGCTCGACTAAATGACTGCCGCCCAAAAGCCAGCTCCCAAACCAACCGGCCAACAGCCGGCCCAACAGCCATTAGATGATCAGGCCAATGTGGTCAATCCGATCAATATCGCCCGGGCCCGACATGCCAGCACCCACGGCAATACGGTCCTGGAAAAGACGCGCTCGATATCGACTCCACCCTCGACAGCCTCAACCGCCCCTGCCGGCCCCCGGCCTCAAGCCAATCCGACCCCGGCCCACGCCTATCGGCGACCCCAGTCGTCGGCTTTACAACTGGCCGGTTTGAACGGTTGCGTGTTGTTGCTTTTGCTGGGCCTGGTTTTTCTATTGGGCGGCGTATTGGGCGGCATCGTTGGTGGGGGAATGCTGTTGTGGGCGAATAATTCGAACGGCCTGGCCTGGCTGAACGGTCCGCCAACCCCTACGCTTCAGCCGACCCCCACCCCGGCTCCGGCCGCCACGCCCACCCCCACGGCGACGCCTGAACCGGTCATCACCCCCTCCGTGGAGGACATTATTGCCCAAATCATCCCGTCGGTGGTAACGGTTATCAACCGCCAGGCCAATGTTTTGAGCTTCAGTAACGAAGAAGGGCAGGTGGTTGGCTCTGGGGTGATTGTCGATGGGCGGGGCTATATTGCCACCAACAATCACGTGGTTGACAACGCCGGTGAGCTGCGGATCATCCTGGCCGATGGCCGTGAGGTCCTGGCTCAACTTGTGGCCGCCAACCCGGCTGAGGACCTGGCCATCTTAAAAATCAACCTGGACGGACTACAGCCCATTTATTGGGGCAGCTCGACGACAGTCCGCTTGGGCCAGGAGGTGTATGCGATTGGCAGCCCCCTGGGTGATTTTCCCAACTCGGTGAGCTTTGGCATCATCAGCGGCTTAAATCGGGCGCTAGAGATGGAAAATCACGTCATCGATGGTTTGATTCAAACGGACGCGGCCATTAACCGCGGCAGCTCCGGCGGTCCGCTGATCAACCGGCAAGGGGAAGTGATTGGCATCAATACCTTCATCATTCGGGAGAGCGAAGATCGAGGCGTGGCCGAAGGGATTGCTTTTGCGATTCCGGCTGAAACCGCTCAAAATCTGCTGGCCCCCTGGATTGCTGCCCACAGCGGCGAGTCCGTACCTATCCCGGCTTCCGGAGGATCCGGAGACTGAAGCAATTATCAATTGATAATTGTTAATTGTTAATTGATAATTTGCCCCACCACAAAAGCCACGGCGTAATCTTTGGCGTGGGATAGACTAACCGCAAACTGGTGGATACCGAGTTGGCTTGCCAGTTTTGCAGCCGCCCCGTGTAGCTGCACGGCCGGCCGCCGCTGGTCATCGTTGACCACTTCGATCTCGCGCCAGGTGACCTGACCGATGCCGCAGCCAAGGGCCTTGGCAACCGCCTCTTTAGCCGCCCAGCGGGCCGCCAGGGACTCGATCCGGCCGTGGCAATAATCTAACTCCTGTTCGGTAAAGACGCGGCGGAGAAAGCGGTCGCCAAAGCGGTCGACGCTCCAGGCGAGGCGCTCGATATCAATAATGTCTACCCCGATGGTTTGCATAGCCTGGAATTTTACCCCCAGTTAGAAGTAAGTCAACAATTAAAATTGAACAGGTGTCAGGGCACGGCGCGTAGCTGGCGGAGGAGAGCGCGCAAACGGGGCATAGCCTGGGTAAAAGCAAAATAGAGCGACCGGTTGACCGGGTAATCATACGCCCCCAGCCACTGGACCACCTGCCCGCCAAAGCCATGCTTAAAGTGGTAGACGCCCCAGAGCCGGTCCGACTCGTCAAAAACATCGGGCGCGCCCCACAGGTCGTACCGCCGGCAACCGCGCGCTTTGGCCCGGCCGATGGCGGCCCATTGCAGGGCGTGATTGGGCATCCGCTGGCGATGCTGGCCGGTGGAGGCGCCGTACATGTACCAGGCTGTCTGCTGGCAGAAAAACAACATCAGACCGGCGACGATTTCCTGCTCGACCAGAGCTAATAACAGCTCGGCCTGCCCAGAATCCAGAAAGCGCGCCCACACCTCCCGATAATAAGCTTCCGGGCGAATCAGAAAACCATCCCGGGCGGCTGTTTCAGCGTACATTTGATAAAAAACGGCCAGATCATCCTGACTGCCCGGTCTAATCGTCACCCCCTGCCGTTCGGCCAACCGAATGTTGTAGCGCCACTTGCTCTTCATCGCGGCCAACAGATCATCTAATGGCGGGGTCAGGTCGATGAGGACGGTGTTGCGGAACTGGATCTGCTCCGATGATAGACGCCAGCCGCGCTGGTTGAGCAGGTTGACGACAGCCAGGCCGGTTGGTTCCAGCGGTTGGTCGGGGTGGGCTTCGCCGAATTGGCGAGGGACGTCGGGATCGATCTTGATAAATAGCGCCCGGCTACGGTGGGCGTAAGACTCCAGGTCGGCCAAAACCTGGTCAACCAGGTCGAGATTGCTGTAATCCAACGCCGGCCCCTTCGATACGTACAAAAAACTCCAGGGCGTGTGGGGAATCGGACGGCGCAAGAGCTGGGCCGCGGCGACAGGCGCGGTCTCATTTGTCCATAGCAGTCGCTGGACCGACCAGCCCCAGTGGCTCTTGAATTCGCCCCAGGCCCAACTTTGCAGAATGTGAGCCGTGGGCAGCGTTGCCAGAGTTTCGGTCCAGGTAGGTTGATGGTCGATCAGGTTAAAGGTCAGCATGGTAGCTATACTATAGGTGGTCAGGTGGATTGCGTCAATTTTTAATGGTATACTATCTTGACATTGTCACATTTAAACGTACCCATTAAGATCGCTCACGGATTAACACGAATAGACACGGATTTTAAGCAATTTTTTGACCTGATCCGCGCCAATCTGTGCGCTTCGCGGTCCGTGAGCCATTTCTGAAATGTGACAATGTCAAACTATCTTGACGTTCAATTATGGGGAGGAGTCTATGAAAGCCATCATCATAAAAACGGACCAGGAAAACAGGCCGCTCGTCTGGCAGGAAGCGCCGGAGCCAAGCTATGGCCCGGCGGAGGTGTTGGTCGACGTTCACGCCGCGGCGCTCAACCGGGCCGACCTGATGCAGCGGGCCGGCAATTATCCGCCGCCGCCGGGGGCGCCCGATATCTTGGGACTGGAGATGGCCGGTCGAATTGCGGCAGTTGGCGCTGACGTGACCGGGTGGCAGGTGGGGGATCGGGTTTGCGCTTTGTTGGCGGGGGGCGGTTACGCCGAGCGGGTGAGCGTGCCCTACCAACTGCTGATGCCTGTTCCGCCTGGCTGGAGCTATGAACAGGCTGCGGCCATCCCCGAGGTGTTTTACACGGCGTTCGTCAACCTGTTCATGGAGGCTGCGCTGCAACCGGGCGAGACGGTCTTGGTTCACGGCGGCGCCAGCGGCGTGGGTACGGCGGCCATTCAATTGGCCCGGACGGCGGGTTGCCGGGTTTTTACTACGGCCGGAACTGAGGAGAAGGCAGCTCGCTGCACCAAATTGGGCGCAGAGTTAGCCATCAATTACAAGCAAGAGGACTTTGCCGAACGCATCGAGGCGCATACCAATGGCGATGGGGTGGACGTGATTTTGGATATGGTTGGCGCAGCTTACCTGGAGCGGAATTTGCGCCTGCTAAAACTGCGCGGCCGGCTGGTCTTTATCTCGATGTTGAGTGGGTCCAAAACGGAGATCAACCTGGGGGCCTTGATGGGCCGACGCTTGCGGCTGATTGGGTCGGTTCTGCGGGGCCGGTCGCTGGCAGAAAAAATCGAAATAAAAGAGGGCTTTATGGAACGATTCTGGCCGCTGTTACTGGACGGGACGATCCAGTCCATTATCGACTCAGTTTATCCGATTGAACAGGCCAATGAAGCTCACCAATATATGGTTGAGAACAGGAATATCGGCAAGATCATCCTGCGAGTTGAGCGTTAGGAGAGGATTGGTGACCAAAAAAGTTTTTGTCAGCGGCTGTTATGACATGCTCCACAGCGGCCATATCGCTTTCTTCAAAGAGGCCGCCTCATATGGCGACCTGTATGTGGCGCTCGGCTCAGATAAGACCCTCTTCGAGTTAAAAGGCCGGCCGCCGGTGAATCATGAAGAGGAACGCTTATTCATGGTTCAATCGGTTGCCTGGGTTAAAGAAGCCTTCATCTCGCGAGGCTCCGGCATGCTGGATTTCAGCGAAGAGCTTAAGGAGATCAGGCCCGATATTTTCATCACCAACGAAGACGGCAATATTCCCCAGAAGCGGGCGCTGTGCGAAGAGCTGGGTATAGAATACCTGGTGCTCAAAAGAGAACCGCATACGGGGCTGCCGACCCGCTCGACCACTTCGCTCCGCAAACTAACTCAATTGCCCTATCGAATTGATTTGGCCGGCGGCTGGCTGGACCAACCGTTCGTCTCCAAATTCCATCCTGGCTCGGTGATTACCGTTTCGATTGAGCCGACGATTGAATTCAACGAACGGAGCGGCATGGCCACCAGCACTCGAAATAGCGCCCTTGATTTATGGGGTCCCAAGATACCGGTTGGAGATTACGAGAAGCTGGCCAAAATTTTGTTCTGCTACGACAATCCGCCCGGCACCACCGAGGTCTCCGGTTCCCAGGATGCCATCGGCCTGGTCTTTCCCGGTTTGGCCAAAGCTTATTACCAGGGGGAATACTGGCCCGCCAGCATTGAACGGGTGCACGATGAGTTAACTCTACAATTTGTAGAAAACTCCCTTTACCTGATTCCACTGGGGCCAAGATACGAGGGCTACAACGTGCTTGAGAATACCCATATTACCCGGGAGAATGCCAAGTCCCTGGCCGAGGCTACGGAGAGTTGCTGGCAGGCCATAATCAATCAGGATATACACGGATTTGGTCGATATTTCAAACAGGCTTTTGAAGCTCAAATTGCTATGTTTCCCAATATGATGAATGAGATGATTGCTACGCTCATTCGCCGGTATCAAGATATTGGGTTGGGCTGGAAACTATCGGGGGCAGGGGGCGGGGGCTACCTGATCCTGGTATCGGACAGACCCATCGACCAGGCCATCAAGATTTTGGTCAGGCGCGAGGCTTTGTAGGCCAAAACAAAAAGCCCTCGAACGGACTCGAACCGTTGACCGACCGCTTACAAGGCGGTTGCTCTACCGACTGAGCTACGAGGGCATTCAATAAACAATTGCTGTTGTAAATCTAGCAAAAGTCAGGCGATTCGTCAAATGTCTCAGCAACCAGGGGAGTTCAGAACCTCCTCAACGATGTCGGCTGCATCTGCAACATATTTAGGGCACAAGCTGGCAAAAAGGCCGCGATATTTAGCCGCCTCGTGTCCGGCCGGGGTGCTGATATCCCACCCCAGCAACTCTTTGCAGACAATCGAACCATTCCGCGCCCGGAATCGGGCCACAAACTCTCGGACCAGTTCATAGGTTTTCTCTTTGGTAGCCGAGTTGGCCGGGTTGGTTGGTCCGTACTTGAGGCCGATCGTCATCAACGCGCCGGACACGGCCCCACAGGTTTCGGCCATACGGCCCATCCCCCCGCCGAAGGCGCCGGCAATCTTCAACGCCGTCTCCCGGTCAAGCCCCAGCTCCTCGGCATAAGCTGAAAAAACAGCCTGGGAGCAGGAAAAGCCCTCGTCAAAACGACATAACGCTACTGACTTTTTACTCATTTGAGCCTCCTTGCCCATAAACAACAAAATTCTCAAACACTACTTCAAACCCATTGCCAGTTGGCGAGGCGCACATCAGTCCTACCTTAACCTTGTCAGCCAACGGCAGATAGGCTTGCCGGAGCAGCACATAATTGGCACCTCCAAAGGAGTAATAGACCTCGACGGTATTGCCGCGGCAGGTCAAGCGTAGTTTGACCCGCCGGCTCTCAGACAGCCACGGCGCCACCGACCAGTCCGAGTAATCGCGGGTGACCACTGCGCTCACGTACTGCACCCCATCAACGTATTCAATGCCGCACTTCAACCAGTTGGCCTCGTCAAGGCGGAGCATCAAACCGGCCTGATCGTACTGGGCGGTATAATTGCCCTCAAAACCCACCTCGGCGGTAAAATCGCCTGCAACCGACTGGTACAAAAAATGGCCGTTGTCACGCACCCCGCCATCGTGCGTTTTCCGCCAGAAATCGGTTTGGGGGTTCGTGGTGACGGCTATGGCATTTCGATCTATTTTCCATTGCTTTGGCTGGTTATACCATTCCATTAATGTTGTCTCCTTCGTAAATAGCCGATAGGCCGGGGGGCTTGGGGGGTGTCCCCCCTTCTTCCCCCTATTTTTATTTATCGGTGGTGAGCCGTCAGGTTCGTGACGACTCCTCTGAAAATAGCCCTCACCCCGTCGCTGAGCGACTCCCCTCTCCCAAATTGGGAGAGGGGTTGGGGGAGAGGGCCGCTACCTCACCCCCATTTTCATTCATCGTTGCCGTGCCGCAGGCTGGGCCCGTCTCCTCTGAAAATAGTGAACAGTTGAACTGATCACTGATTACTTTTCATTCTCCGGCCCAATTATAACAATATCCGGCTCTACCTGCTAATCTGATCGTGAACCGTTTCTTCCCGGCAAGAGGAGGCGGTCCAGTCCACTTTCAATTTAGACCGCTTCATGCTACAATATATCAAAACATTTGTGCTGGTATAAGAATGACCAGGAAAGCGAGCAGTCGTAGTCGTCGTACCCCAACCAAAAAAGAAGAGCAGGCCTCAATCCGGCCCGAATTTGTGGGCACAATTCTGCTGCTGCTGGCCGGCATTACCCTGCTCAGTCTCTTCGCGCCCAACCAGAGCAGCCTGATCGCTAGCTGGCTCGATTTTCTGCGGGTGCTGGTCGGCTGGGGGCAATATGTCATCTGGCTGCCCCTGTTCATACTGGCCTTGTGGTTCTTCAAAGGTTTCGACGAAGAAAATAAGGCCGAGCAGTGGGAAAAACCGATCGGCACCTTCATCTTGCTGGGGCTGCTGTTAATCATATTCCACCTGATCCAACCCGCTGACGACCTGTTGGAGCCGGGTGGAGGCGGCCTGATTGGCTGGGCGATGGGCGAGCTGCTCCTCTCGGCCTTGGGGTTGCCCGGCACGGTGGTGGTGCTGGTCGCCTTTATCCCGCTGACGATTATTCTGATCAGCGGCCTATCGCTGGTTGGTTTTTACCGGCTGCTGCGCGACCTGTACACCCGCTACCAGGATTGGCGTCATTTTCGCCAGTTGACCATCAACCAACCGCCCCCCCAACTGCCTTTGGCCAAACCAAAACCTCGCCTGCTCGACCGCTTTAGACTCGGCGGCAGCAAGTCCGCGGCCAAGAGCCAGAGGGTGGATATCCCGATCACGGTCATCGGGGAAGCGACCTCACCCGCCGCCGGGGAGACCAAATTGATCCCGGCCACAACCGCGAGCGAGTTGACGCTGGAACCGGGCAGCAGCGAGCATAAGTGGCAACTCCCGCCCATCGGCCAAATTTTTGCCGAAGGGGTGGAGCGGGAAATCAGCGAGGCCGAGATCCGGCAGCGGGTCAAGATTATTGAGGAGACCCTGCTTAGCTTTGGGGTTGAGGTCAAGGTCCGGGAGATCAATCAAGGCCCGGCAGTGACCCAGTTCAGCCTGGAGCCGGGTTTTATGGCGACCAAAGACCCCAAAGGTAATATGCGTAAGGTGCGAGTGTCTCGAATTGTCAACCTGGCCAACGACCTGGCCCTGGCCCTGTCGGCCGCGCCTATCCGCATCGAGGCGCCGATCCCGGGCCGGCCCTACGTCGGCATCGAAGTGCCCAACTCGACCACCAACGTGGTCACCCTACGCAACATTATGGAGTCCGAGCGATTCTTCCGGGCGCGCGGCCCCATCAAACTGGCCCTGGGGCAGGATGTGTCGGGCCAGGGCGTGGTGGCCGATCTGACCTCGATGCCCCACTTGCTCATTGCCGGGGCCACCGGTTCCGGCAAGAGCGTTTGCATCAATGCCATGGTCGCCTGTATGCTCAGCACCCACACCCCGGATACACTGCGGCTGCTGATGGTCGATCCCAAGATGGTGGAGCTGGTCAACTACAATGGCATCCCCCACCTGCTGGCCCCGGTCGTGACCGAGCTGGAGCGGGTGGTGGGCGTGTTGAGTTGGGCCACCCGCGAAATGGACCGGCGTTACAAGCTCTTTGCCAAAGAGGGCGCCCGCAACATCGAGAGCTACAACGATAAGATGGTGAAACTGGAGAAGGAGATTTTGCCTTACATCGTCATTATCATCGATGAGCTGGCCGACCTGATGATGATGGCCCCCGATGAGGTAGAGCGGACCATCACTCGTATTGCCCAGATGGCCCGGGCCACCGGCATGCATCTGATCCTGGCCACCCAGCGCCCCTCGGTAAACGTGGTGACCGGCTTGATTAAGGCCAACTTCCCGGCCCGGATTGCCTTTGCCGTGACCAGCCAGATTGACTCGCGAGTCATCCTGGACTCGCCGGGGGCGGAGCGGCTGCTTGGCCGGGGCGATATGCTCTATATGGCCTCGGACTCGGCCAAGCTGAAGCGAATCCAGGGGGTTTTTGTGTCTGACCAGGAACTGAACCGGCTGGTCCGCTTCTGGCGAGGGCTGGCGCCGGGCCAGAGCCGGGAGCATCGCAGCCCAACCCAGGTTCCGGACAACCTGGTGCAAAAGTCGCTGTGGGAAGAGTACAAGCAGATTGAAAAGGCTGTGGCCGAGAGCCAGCAGGACGAGTTGGTCGAAAAGGCCATCGAGATCGTGCGGGAGCAAGGCCGGGCTTCGGTGTCGCTGTTGCAGCGCCGCCTGCGTATTGGCTACGCCCGGGCCGCCCGGCTCATTGACGAATTAGAAGAACAGGGTATCATTGGGCCGGATGAGGGCGGCGGTCGCGCTCGCCCGGTTTTGGTGACTCAAGCGGATGATGAGGCGGATCCAACCGCCGACGAGGTTTAGCAGATGGTCATGCCTGCACCCAACTTAACCCTTAATCACAATCAGATTTCAGCCGACGACGCCGGCAATTCAACCCTGAAAATAGGCGTTCTCGCGTTGCAAGGGGCTTTTCTGGAGCACGCCAACGTGCTGCGCAAATTGGGGGCAGCGCCGGTGGAGGTGCGGCTGCCGGAAGATTTGGCCGATCTGGCCGGTCTGATCATCCCCGGTGGGGAGAGCACCACCATTGGCAAACTGGCCACTCAATTTGGCCTGCTCGAGCCGCTGCGCCAGTTCATCGAGGCGGGCAAAGCCGTGTGGGGTACGTGCGCCGGGCTGATCTTTCTGGCCAAAGATATCGGCGCTACCGGTACAGGCGGCCATGTGGTCCCGCCGCGGCTGCCGCTGATGGACATTACCGTGGATCGCAACGCCTTTGGCCGCCAGGTGGACAGCTTTGAGGCCGATTTACAGCTTAGCTTTGCCCCCCCTGCGGCGCCGTTTCGGGCCGTCTTCATCCGCGCCCCGCGCATCGAGTCCTGCGGCGACTACGTGGAGGTCTTGGCCAAACTTGACAACGGCGCCATTGTAGCGGCTCGCCAGGATAACCTGCTGGTCACCGCCTTTCACCCGGAATTGACCGATGACCCGCGCTTCCACCAATATTTCCTGGCGATGGTTGAGCAGGCCAGGGGAGGATAATCATCGATCGGCCTCACTTAGACAGCCAAAATCGAAACCCGAATATCGATAAGCCGTACGCGGTGCGCGCTTTGCTGATTCAGGATCAGCAGATTCTGTTCATTCATCACGCCTTCAAAGATCCGGCTATGTTCGGCAAGTGGACTTTTCCGGGCGGGCGACTCGACCCGGATGAAACCGATCCCGTGGCGGCCTTGCATCGGGAAATGCAGGAGGAGTTATCGGTTGAGATCGCTGTGTTGGGCCAGATCGGACGTTTTTACAGCCGGGCGGGCCGTGATTACACCATTTTTGCGGCCCGGCCGCTTGGGCCGATTGGCCCGGTCCAGCCGGATGAAATCCGGGAGGTTGCCTGGCTCACCCCGGCCGAGGTTTATGAGTGGCATCGCCGGGAAAAGTTACAGTTTGGCTTTGAACTGAAGGCGGTCTCGGCCTATTTGCGAAAATTCACCAAGGCCGGTGACTATTCAGGCAAAGAGCCTGGTCGAAAATACAAATAGAATTCTGACAAAAAACAAACGTTAATCTAACAGACCAGATGTAAGCTGGGCAATTATGTACTTACCGACCGAGTTCAACCGTGACCAATTGGAGAAAATGGATAAGCGGGACCTCATTGATTTAGTTGAGGTTTTGCTTGCTCGTGTGCAACAGTTGGAAACGTTGGTGCAAGAGCAAGCAACTGCCATCCAAGCCTTACAAGACCAATTGGCCAAGAACAGCCGTAATAGCGGTAAGCCTCCCAGCAGCGATGGTCTGAAAAAAACCCGAACCCGCAGTCTGCGGCAGAAGACAGGCCGGAAACCAGGTGGGCAAAAGGGACACCAGGGCCATACATTGAGGATGAGCGATAATCCTGATCATATTGAACCCCATCCCCTGGATCAGTGTCCTCATTGTCAGACTGATTTATCCAGCGTACCATCGTCAGGGTATGTCCGGCGTCAAGTGTTTGATGTGCCACCAGTACGAATTGAAGTGACCGAACATCAAGCTGAAATCAAGGAATGTCCCCATTGCCAGACCATGGTGCAAGCTGCATTTCCACCAGAGGTGACCCAACCGGTGCAGTATGGTTCTCGGCTTAAAGCCCAAGCCAGTTATTTGAACAGCTATCATTTCATCCCTCACGCCCGCACCTCTGAGTTATTGGGAGACTTCTATGGTCACACCCCCGCCCCGGCCTTGGTCAAAGAAGCCAATCAGGCGGTCGAGACAGGCAGCGAACCGGCCTTGGATGCCATTTATGACCACCTAATCCAAGCCGAGGTGGCCCACTTTGATGAAAGCGGTCTCCGGGTGGCGGGCCAAACCCAATGGTTACACGTCGCCAGTACCGAAGAACTGACTTATTATCAGGTCCATCCAAAACGGGGTCAGGAAGCAATGCGTGACATTGGCATCTTGCCCAACTTCAGCGGACGGGCCGTGCACGACCACTGGCAGTCATACCAAACTTTCGACAACTGTGACCACGCTTACTGCAATGCCCACCACTTACGTGAACTGCAATTCGTCACCGACCAGTATCAGCAGCCGTGGGCTGAACAGATGGCTCAGTTGTTGCTGGACATCAAAGCCGAAGTGGATCAAACCGCTCTTGTGGCTGATGCCTTGGCCCCAGAACGGATCAATCATTTCGAACAACGCTATGATGACACGCTTCGCGTACAACAAGGTTTCCAAGCCAATCCCCCACCGGCCGATCCGCCCCCAAAACAGCGGGGACGAACCAAGCAATCTCCACCCAAAAACTTGCTAGACCGCCTGGACCAACACAAACCGGAAGTTCTGGCTTTTATGTATGACTTCCGCATCCCTTTTGATAATAATCTGGCCGAACGGGATGTCAGAATGGTAAAGGTCAAACAGAAAGTCTCCGGCTCCTTTCGCACTGAGCCAGGGGCTAAGACCTTCTGTGCTATTCGTAGTTACATTTCCACGGTGCGTAAGCACGGCGGCAATGTTATTGATGCCATTCAGGATGCGCTCAATGGCAATCCCTTTATGCCGCTTACCACTGCCGATTAGCCTGAATAGTTACCAAGGCCGGACGTTATCGTTGAACAGGATCGGTCGTTTCCGGTACTCCGCTGTAGCAGTCGTTCAACTTATCGACCATCGCCACTCGCCGCTGAGTCGACAAATAGGCGCCTCTCAGATACGCCCCCACCAACAACAGCAGCGCCAGGGCCAGCCCCAGCGCCGGCCACCAACTCGGCCAGCCCCACTCCGGGCGTAAAATGAGCATAACCGCCGCGCCGACCAGAGAAATCCCGGCCACGTTCAAGGCTAATCGGGTCATTTGTTTGGGTGACATCGTTCCTCCATCTGTTTATTTCTGGCACTGACCGCAGAAATGGGTCGAGCGCCCCCCCAGCACAATCCGTAAAATGAGCGCGCCGCAGTTGTAACAAGCCTCACCGGTGCGGCCATACACCTGAAAATGCTCCTGAAATTCGCCGCCCCGGTAAACCTGATCCAGGCTGGCCCCGTTGTGGAGAATACCGGCGTTGAGCACCTGCCGGATGGCGTGGTAGAGCTGCGCCAGCTCCGCCTCCGCCAGCGTCACAACCCGGCGGCGGGGATCGACTTTGGCCAGAAAACAGCTCTCATCGGCATAAATATTGCCGATGCCGGCGATGAACTCCTGGTTCAACAGCAATGGCTTCAGCCGGCCTTTCCGCCGGCTGAACAGGGCCGCAAAGTCGGCCAGGCTGAAATCATCGGCCAGCGGTTCCGGCCCCAATTTGCCGACCACTTGCCGGGGATCGTCCACCAGATAGACCCGGCCAAACTTGCGCGGATCCTTGAAGCGGAGTTCGTGCCGGTTGTCCAGCCCAAAGACCGTGCGGACGTGCGGGTGCCGTAGCTCCGTGGCCGGTTCAACCAACAAATCGCCGCTCATCTTCAAGTGTAGCAGCAGCGTGTCTCCCCCGGATAGGTGAAATTGAAGATATTTGCCCCGCCGGCTGATCGCCTCGATGCGCTGGCCGGGCAGCCGGGCTTGCAGCTCCGGGATAGACGTTTTGATCGAGTTGGGCCAGGTGACGGTGACGCCGGTGAAGGTGCGCCCCACCAACGGCCCGCGCAACCCTCTGACCACTGTTTCGACTTCAGGCAATTCTGGCATTTTTGATGATGACGCCCCAATCCGACCGGGCATGTCCCCCTGGAGAATTTTCAGGCGCGATATTATACCCAAGACGCCGAACAACTGCCAACTCTTGGCCGAGCCGGGGGTCTATCTGAAATTTTAGGAGGCAGCATCCTATAGGGTCTTTAATAAGATTTGGTAGCCGTAAATTTGCTCATTTTATTGACAAATGAGCATAACTATGATATATTTTGCTCAAATTGGTCACACTTCTGTTTGCTGCTGCACCTACGCCTAACGCCTTGTTGGCTCATGGTACGTCCAAGTGACCGGCGCTTAACCATTCCACTGAACGTTCTAATTAGCGAAAAGTGCCGGTCACTTAGGTCCAATACTTTTCAAATAAGGACGCGGTTAAAACCGCACCTGGGGGCTACGCCGTGATGTCCGCCTGCGCGGACAAAAAGTCCCGTCCACGTAGGTGGACGACTGGCTTTAGTCCTGAAGGAGCGATTTCAATCGCTTATTTGAAAAGTATTGCCCTTAGGTCAGGTTAGCACCATCAAAATGACGACGCCCCGTCAGGCCGAAATTCTTGAATACCTCAGTCGGCACGATAAGCTCGAAGTTTCTAGCTTGAGTGAGTTACTTCGGGTTTCTCCGTCCACTATTCGGCGCGACCTCAAAGTGATGGAGCATCTTGGCCTGGTGGTCCGCAAGCATGGGCTGGCCCAACTTCCGATGCCCATTCAGTATGAGCTGCCCTACGAGCAGCGCGCCGCCCGGCAAATTAAAGCCAAACGCAGTATTGCTGCCCTGGCCAAAAGCCTGATTCAACCCGGTCAGGTGATCGGCCTGAGCGGCGGCACCACCGCCACCGAATTGGCCCGGCAACTGCGCCCGCTAGAAAACATCTCCATTGTTACCAACGCGGTCAACATTGCCCTGGAGTTGCAGGGACAGCCTCACAAACGGGTGGTTGTTACCGGCGGAACGCTGAATCAAAACTCGTATGAACTTGTCGGTGATCTGGTCAGGCAAAGCCTGCAAAGTCTTCATCTCGACCTGGCCTTCTTGGGCGTCAGTGGGATCGAGGCCCAATTCGGTTGCTCGGTGGCGGACGAACCCGAAGCGGTCGTTGCCCGAGCCTTTCAGGCCAGCTCGGCTCAAACCATCATCATTGCTGATCATACCAAAATTGGCCAGCTCACCTTTGCCCGGTTCTGCCCCTTATCGGGGGTAGACTTACTCATCACCGATGCCGGTCTGACCGCCGCCCAACAGGCTGTCCTACAGGCGGCCGGATTAAAGATATTGATTGCTTCAAACTGAAGGAGGTGTACTGGCATGCCAGGTCCTGGATTTGATTTAGTTGGACAGGAAGAAATTGCTGAGGTCCTTGAGGTTTTGCAGGCCGGCCACATTTACCGCTATGGCGCGCCGGATAATCCCAACTTTAAAGCCAAAGTTTGGCAATTTGAAGAAGCTGTAGCCTTACAATCGCAGGTGAAGTATGCGGTCGCTCTCAATAGCGGCACCAGTGCCTTGTGGGTCGGCTTGATGGGGCTGGGGATTGGGCCGGGTGATGAGGTTATTGTGCCCGGTTTTACCTTTATCGCCAGTATCGCCTCGATTATCTATGCCCGGGCCGTACCGGTGCTGGCCGAAGTCGATCGGACCTTTAACCTGGATCCGGCGGACGTGGAGCAGAAGATCACGCCGCGCACCAAAGCGATCATGGTAGTCCATTTGTTGGGCAACCTGGCCCGGATGGATGAGTTGAGCGCTATCGCCAGGCGGCATGGTCTCCTCTTGCTGGAGGATTGCGCCCAGGCTTTTGGGGCCAGTTACAAGGGCCGGCCGGTCGGCAGTATGGGCCAGGCCGGCGCCTTCAGTTTCAACTATGTTAAAGTGATTACCGGCGGCGAGGGCGGGATGCTGGTTACCGATAACGAAGATTATTACCGGCGCTTTTTTGCCCTGCACGATCACGGCCATGCTCCGCTGCGACGCGGCAAGGAGATCGGGGAGCGACCTTTTATTGGCCTGGATTTTCGTATGACCGAGCTTCAAGGGGCGGTGTTGCTGGCCCAGTTTCGCAAATTGAATAATATTAGGGCGCACCTCCATGCCAACAAGCGTCTGTTCAAATCATTGATTGCCGACCTGCCCGGCCTGGAATTCCGCGTGCTGCCCGATCCGGCGGGGGAAGCAGCCACGCTGTTGACCATAATCTTGCCTTCGGCAGACATTGCCCGCCGGATTGCCCGTGATTTGCAGACCAGGGTGATCGCCGAGACCGGCTGGCACGTCTACAACAATATGGAACCAATTTTAGAGAAACGCCTGCCGGTGCCGCGGGGCTGCCCTTTTGACTGCCCTGAAACCTATCCCGAAAAGATCCATTATCGCCAAGGGATGTTGCCCCAAACCGATGAGCTGCTGGCTCGCTCTATCAACATTGGCATTGGTATGGATGATCGGGGGTTGGGCACTGCGTTTGGGGTGACCATCCGCGCCGGGGCCGCCGAAGTTGAGGCCAGAGCCGCTCAGTTCCGGCAGGTGGCCGGGCAGTATCTGAAGTAGACCGTCTGGAACGACAATTTTAACAATTTTGTGGCCGGGTTACAGCAAACTCCAATCAAAGATAACACCCAGCACCCCGGCCCGCTCCTGCTGTAAACGGGCGTATACCTCCGGCGCATCCAGCGGCGAGTAGCGGTGCGTTACCAGATCTGCAACCCGCATCCGGCCCTGAACCAGATAATCAAAGAACAAAGCCGCCATCTCCCGGGCCGTCCAGGGGTTGAACTCCGAAGCCTGGGCCGGCATCATAGTGCCGTGAATGCCCAGGATGGCAATCGAATTGCTGACCACGCCCGGCCCCAAATGCTGCTGCGACGGGGTTGGCGTGTCGCCCAGCAAAATGAGCCGGCCCAGCTTGCGCAGCAGCAGAATCGCCGGCGGTAAAACGGCCGGATGGCCGGTAATATCGTAAACCACATCCAGCATGTAGCCGTTGGTAATTTTTTCCACCTCCGGCCTGGCCCCGGCCGCCTCCACGGCCAGGGTGTGGGTTGCCCCGTGGCGCGCCGCCAACTCCAACCGGCTCTGCACCGGGTCGATGGCTACAATCTGCCGCGCCCCGGACAAGGCCAGATATTGCACCACCAACTGGCCCAGAATACCCAACCCAATCACCCCTACCCGTTCCCCCAGTTCGAGTTTGGCCCGCCGGATGCCCAGTTGGGTGGTGCAGGCCAGGATAGCCCAGGTGGCCTCCTCATCGCTGACCGCGGCCGGGATGGGGTGGAGGTCAGCAGCGGCGGCCTTAAAGAGTTGCTGGTGCGTTACCCAGGCGGCCACCCGGTCGCCTTCTTTGAAGCTGGTCACATTCCGGCCAACCGCCGCCACCCGGCCGGCCATGCTGTAACCCGGCCGGAACGGGTAGACCACCCAGTCGGCCCAGTTACTGCCGGGTTCAAAGATGCCGCGCAGGCAGTGGCTCTCGGTGCCGATGCTGATCAGCGATTTTTCGGCCGCGGCCAATACTTCATCAGGCCCCGGCGGGGTCATTGTTTCCTCGCGTACTTCAACTTTGTGCGCTTCTGGAAAGACGATATACCTTGATTTCATGGTCCCTTTCCTCACGAGGATGAAGTCACCGCCAGTGGCGCGCCGCCCTGATTACATCTTCAGCCGAAGCAGGGACCAGCACCCCACTGGGATGGACCGCGCCAATTAGCAGGGCCATCCAAAATTTCTGATAACATTGTATCACGGATAGTCTCGTAAAGACAACAAGATTTGTTTTTACTACCATCTTGACACCTTGTTTGTTTCGTGCTATAATGTGAACGTTCACATTGTGAACGTTCACATTTGAATTACCTGTTTATCCTTCTCTCCTCACCCTTAACTTTTTCCATAATTCAATCAAGAGGTTTACGAATTGACTACTGCAAGGAAGCGAGTCACCATCAAAGATGTGGCCGCCGAGGCCGGTGTTTCCTATCAAACGGTATCGCGCGTCATCAATAACGACCTCAAAGTCAGGGCCAAAACGCGGGCACGAGTGCAGCAGGCCATCGACTCGCTCAACTACCGCCCCAACCTGGCTGCTCGCACGCTGCCCCGCCGCCGTTCCTCGATCATCGGCCTGATCATTCCCTACGAGGCCGACTACCTCTTCCGAGACCCCCATTTGCTGGCTCAAATCAGCGGTATCGACGCCGTGGCCAATGCCCACGGCTACAATTTGCTACTCTCGACGGCCGGAGACTCCAACTCCGGTTTGGAAGCTTTTGAGCGGTTCATTCGCAACCAGGTGGCCGACGGCGCTTTGGTGGTAGAAACCGCCAGCAGCCCCGCAGGTAACCAAATGCTAGCTCGCCAGAACTACCCTTATGTCAGTCTGGGCTACGACCTGGACAACCCCGAGGCCTATTTTGTGCACTGTGATGATCGGGCCGGGGCGCGTGCAGCCACCTTACATCTTTTGAGCCGGGGACATCGCCGGATTGGGCTTATCAACGGACCTCCGCTGGGGGCCGTCTCGGCTATGCAAGAGCGATTGAGCGGTTACCAGGAAGCGCTGCGGGAAGCCGGCCTGGATTTTGATCCGGCCTTGATGGTTTACGGTGACTATACCCGGCCCAGCGGCCAGGCGGCCACGGCCAAACTCCTGGCTTTACCGGACCCGCCGACCGCTATTTTTGCCTTCAATGACCGCATGGCCATGGGCGCGATTCGTACCCTACACGCCGCCGGCCGGCGCGTCCCCCAAGATGTGGCCGTGGTCGGTTTTGACGATATCCCCACCGCCGCCGACTTCAACCCGGCCTTGACCACAGTTCGGCAAGCCTCTCACCAAATGGGCCAGGTCGCCGCCGAACTGCTTTTTAAGTTGCTGATCGGTGAATCCGTTCCGGAAAAAAAGGTGATTCTGCCGGCCGATTTTATCGTCAGACAATCAGCTTAGTCAGTTGTCAGTTATCAGTTATCAGTTGTCAGTTATCGGTCAAACCATTCGCCATTCACTATTCACTATTCACAATTTTTTGAGGAGGTGATGATCGAAGAAGATTAAACCATCAGGGCAGACTGGCAACTGCCAGGTTGTTGATTTGCCAGAGTTTGGTGGAGTAAAAATGTCAAGCAAAAACATTTAACAGATTTATAAGGAGTGAGAACAATGAAAAACTATTCGAAAGGCTTAATCATCCTGCTGGCGATTCTAATTCTGAGTCTGCTGGCGGCCTGCGTCCAGGTCCAACCGGAGACCGTGACCGTGGTCGAAACGGTTGAGGTCGAGAAAGTGGTTGAGGTTGAAAAGGAGGTCTTCAAAGAAGTCAATCCCATCACTTATAACTCTTACCAGGGCGACCCCGCACCGCGCCGGGTCGATGAGATGCTGGTGCAGATGTTCAATGAGCGAAATCCTGATACCCCGGTGGAGCACTCCATCATCAACCATGAAGATTTCAAACAGGCCATCCGGGCCTACCTGGTGGCCGACCCGGCCCCGGATGTGATGACCTGGTTTGCCGGCAACCGCGCCCGCTTCTTCATCGACAAGGGGCTGATCATGGACATCAGCGATGTCTGGGAGCAGGAGGGCTGGAACGAGGATTATCCCAAGGGCTTTAAGGCGCTCTCGACGGTTGACGACAAGCAATATTTCCTGCCCAGTAGCTGGTACTGGTGGGCGATGTTCTACCGCAAGTCCGTCTTTGAGAAAAACGGCATTACCCCGCCCGAGACGTGGGACGAGCTGTTGACTGCCTGCGATACCCTGAATGAAGCCGGTATCATTCCGATTGCCATCGGCACCAAGTTCCGCTGGACGGCCGCGGCCTGGTTCGATTACATCAACATGCGCCTCAACGGGCCGGAGTTCCATCTCAACCTGATGCTGGGCAAAGAAAAATATGACGACCCCCGGGTCAAGGCTGTCTTTGAAAAATGGAACGAGCTGTTTGAGCACAATTGCTTTATGCCAAACGCCGCCGCCTATGACTGGAACGAGGCGGTTAAATTTATGAGCAGCGGCGAGGCGGCTATGTACCTGATGGGCCAGTTCATTGCCGACAGCCCCGAGTTGAGCGACGAGGCCAAGGCCGACCTGGACTTCTTCCGCTTCCCCATCATTGACCCGGCCATACCCATTGGCGAAGACGCGCCCACCGACGGCTACTTCATGTCGGCGAACGCCAGAAACGCCGAAGGCGGCAAGAAATTCCTGGCCTTTATGGGCAGCGTGGAAGCCCAAACCATTATGGTCAAAGAATTGGGCCGGCTGCCGGTTCATTCCAAAGTGGACCAGGCTCTTTTTACCCCGATGCAGCAAAAGGGCATTGAGCTGATCCAGGGCGCCGACCTGGTGCTGCAATTCTACGACCGCGACACCACCCCGGAAATGGCCGAAGCCGGCATGAACGCCTTCATGGCCTTCTGGGACGACCCCACCATCGTCGATGACCTCTTGGAAGACTTGGAGGCCACCCGGCAGGAAGTCTTTGTGGAGGAGTAAGTTGTAACCCCCGGGCGGCCTGGTTGGTTTCCGGTTGAGTCGCCAGTAGCCTGTTGCGTGTTGCGTGTTTCGTTGACGCTGTCCATTTACGGGATACGCAACACGCTCAGTAGAATATTAGCCGCGCCAGAAAGGAGTCCATTATGGCGGTATCCGTTTCCGGCCTTCCCCACAAATATAAAATAAATTGGACGCCTTATCTTTTTTTGTTGGGTCCGTTACTGTTGTATCTGCTCTGGATTATCGGTCCCATGTTCTACACCTTCTACCTGAGCCTGACCGATTGGGATGGCGTCTCGCCCGAAGCCAAATATGTCGGCCTGAGAAATTTTGAGGCGTTGTTTGGCAGCCTGGGCAAGCGCGTGCCGTCGGCCTTTGAGTATTCCCTGGTTAACAACCTCAAATGGCTGCTGACCTTCATTACCGTACCGGTAGCCGTTGGCCTGGGGCTGGCCATGATCCTCAACCGGGATGTGAAGGGCGACCGCTATTTCAAGATGGGTATCTTTTTGCCCCAGGTGCTCTCCCTGCCGGTGATTGCCCTGGTCTGGTCTTACGGCATCTATAATCCCACCGACGGCCTGATCAACAGCGTCTTGCGCTCGTTGGGGGTAGCGAACCCGCCCGGCTGGCTGGCCGATAAGCAACTGGTCATCTGGGCCATCATCCTGGCCGCGGCCTGGCGACAAGTCGGCTACATTATGATTCTGTATGTGGCCGGCCTCAAAAACATCGACCCAACGCTATTGGAAGCCTCAACAGTCGATGGGGCCAACGCCTGGCAGCGTTTCCGGCACGTGGTCTTTCCGCTGCTGGCCCCGGTCACAACCATTGTGGTGGTCATCTCGATCATCGACTCGCTGCGCTCGTTCGATATGGTCTGGGTGATGACCAAAGGCGGCCCGGCCAATGCTTCCAGCGTGCTGGCGGTGTTGATGTATATTCAGGCCTTCAACAACTATAAGATGGGCCAGGGCGCGGCGACGGCGGTGGTGTTGTTTGCCATCAGCCTGATTTTTATTGTGGTTTATTTGAGCCGCGTCATGCGCGACGAGTTAGAGTATTAAGCGAGGCAGATCATGGCGACCAATACCTCAACCTTAGCCACGGCGACCAGCGAGCTGGTCAGCGCTCGTCGGGCCAAATCAAAAACTTTGAATCTGGCGCTGCTCTACACCTTTCTGATTGTCTTTACCTTGATCTATATGGCTCCGGTCTTTAGCGCCCTGCTGACTTCGGTTCGCACCCAGGCCGATATCAGTCAAAACACTATTTTCAGCATCCCCCGCACCATCACCCTGGAGAATTTCCCCACGGCCTGGACGCAGGGCCGGGTCAACCGTTACCTGCTGAACAGCTTCATCATCACCATTCCGGCCCTGGCAGCGACCATCTTTTTGTCGTCGCTGTCGGCCTATGCCCTGGCCCGCTTTCGCTTCCCCGGTAATCGGCCGCTCTATTTCATGTACGTGGCCGGCACCATGCTGCCCTTCCAGATTTTGCTGCTGCCGGTTTTTTTGCTCACCAATAAGCTGGGCTTATATAATACTTACGCCGGGGTCATCCTGATCCATACCGCCTTTCAGTTGGGTTTTTGCACCTTTGTGCTGCGCAACTTTATGCGCACCATTCCCGGCGACATCATGGAGGCTGCCCGCATCGACGGGGCCAGCGAGTTTGGCATCTACTGGCGCATCGTTATGCCCTTAACCGTGCCGGCCATTGCCGCCGTAGCCACCTTGGAGTTCACCTGGATTTTCAACGACTATCTGTGGGCCATCATTTTAATTCAAAAAGATGCTCTCAAACCGGTCACCGCCGGCCTGTCGACCCTGCAAGGCCAATTCATCACCAACTGGCCGCTGATTGTGGCCGGGGCCTTGATTGCCACCCTGCCCACCCTGATTGTCTTTTTTGCCTTGCAGCGGTATTTTATTGGTGGGTTGACCTTAGGGTCCGGCAAATAAGAAGTAACCGCCGACCGATGACCGCAGACCGCCGACAGCCGACCACTGACGGCGGTCGGCGGTCCGCGGTCGGTCGTCTTCTCTAAACGATATCACTTAACGGAGATCAGTCAACGCCTATGAACCGCCCCATCCTCCACGACTGGGAAAATCCGCAACTTACCGGCCTCAATAAGCTGTCCGCCCACGTCCCCCTAATTCCGTACCCTGACAAGGCGATGGCCCTGGCCGGATCGCCGCAGCAATCCCCTTATTTTCAATTATTGAACGGCCGCTGGCAGTTTCACATGGCGGCCAACCCGCTGGCAGCTCCGGTGGATTTCCACCAGCCTGATTTTGACGCCTCCACCTGGCCCCGGATCGAGGTCCCCGGCCACTGGATGTTGCAGGGTTACGACAAGCCCATCTACACCAACCACAAAATGCCCATTCCGCCCGACCCTCCGCACGTTCCCCAGGATGATAATCCGACCGGCCTCTACCGCGCCGCGTTTGCCATCCCTGAGAGCTGGCAAGATCGGCAGATTATCATCTGCTTTGAGGGCGTCGAGTCGGCTTTTTACCTGTGGGTCAACGGCCATAAAATTGGTTACAGTCAGGACTCCCGCCTGCCGGCCGAGTTTGACCTGACCCCGTATGTGCGGCCCGGCGACAACAGTCTGGCCGTGATGGTCATCCGCTGGTCCGCCGGCAGCTACCTGGAAGACCAGGATCACTGGTGGCTGGCCGGCATTTACCGGGATGTCTACCTGTATGCCGTCCCCAAAGTTCACCTTTTTGACATCTTCGCCCGCACCGAATTTGACGCGGCCTATCGCGACGCCGTGCTCAAAGTAAGGGCCAGGGTTAACTTGTATGACCTTTACCCCCCTCAGTCCCCCCTACCAGGTGGGAAGATAGTTCCACCTGCCGCCGGAACGGAACGGCGGCTGATCGCTGTCCTACCCGGCTATACGGTCGAGTTGAGCCTGTTTGATGCCGACGCCCGGCCCGTTTTGGCCGAACCGCTCGTTCAGCCCATCCAGGTGGCCGATTGGACGGTGAATCGGGTTGATTTTGTGCAGCCGGTGACGGCCCCGCACCCGTGGTCGGCCGAAACGCCCTACCTCTATACGCTGGTGCTGACTCTCAAAGACGACCGGGGCCACCCTATCGAAGCTCAGAGCTGCAAAATCGGCTTTCGGCAGGTAGCAATCAAAGGCCGGGAGCTGCTCATCAACGGCCAGCCGGTCATTCTCAAAGGGGTCAACCGGCACGATTTTGACGACTGCCGCGGCAAAGCCCTCACCCTGACAACGATGCTGGCCGACGTCAGGCTGATGAAACAGTTCAATTTCAACGCCGTCCGTACCGCCCACTACCCTAACGACAGCCGCTTCTACGAGCTGTGCGACCAGTATGGCCTGTACGTGATCGATGAGGCCAATATCGAGGGCCACGCCTTCTACAACAAACTGCCGCACGAGCCGCAGTGGACCGCCGCCTTTATGGAGCGCTTCCAGCGCATGGTCGAGCGGGACAAAAATCACCCATCCGTCATCATGTGGTCGCTGGGCAACGAAAGCGGCTATGGCCCAGTCCACGATGCCATGGCCGGCTGGTCTCGCGGCTACGACCCCACCCGGCCCATCCATTACGAAGGAGCGACTTCGCAATTTTCCGTGTTGACCAACAGCGACCGGTTGGAGTACGATCACAACCCCACCGCCGCCGAGGAAGAGCAGGCCCGGCGGCGAAGCTGGCAGATGGGTCACCTGGCCAGCGACGTCTGCTCGACCATGTACCCCACGGTCGATCACATCATCGCTTATGCCCAGGAGCCGGCTAACGACCGCCCGCTGATTATGTGCGAATTCGCCCATTCGATGGGCAACAGCACCGGCAACCTCAAAGAATATTGGGACGCCGTCGAGACGTATCACGGTTTGCAGGGCGGCTTCATCTGGGATTGGGTCGATCAGGGGCTGCTCAAGATCGACGAGCAAGGCCGGCGTTACTGGGCTTACGGCGGCGATTTTGGCGACGAGATCAACGATCTCAATTTCTGTATCAACGGCCTGATCTGGCCGGATCGCACCCCCCACCCGGCGATGTACGAATGTAAGAAGGTGTTTCAGCCAGTCGCCGTTAAGCCGGTCGACCTGGCCGCCGGGCAGGTCGAGATTGTCAACAAACGCTACTTCACCGATCTCAGCGATCTGCAACCAACCTGGGAGTTGTCCGTTGACGGCGCTATAGTCCAGCAAGGCGACCTGCCCCGACTGGACATTCCCCCTCAGACCGGCCGGATCGTTACCATTCCCTACCGCCAACCGGACCTGCCGCCCGGCGCGGAGTGCTGGCTAATGGTCCGCTTTCATTTGGCCGAACAGACCCTTTGGGCCGAGGCTGGGCATGAAGTGGCCTGGGAGCAGTTCAAGCTGCCCTTGGTTTCGCCTGAGCCGCCAATTCTACGGAGCAGCCAACTGCCGCCGCTTGAAGTTACCGGCCCCCAGGGCGACGCCGCGATCACCATTACCGGCCAAAATTTCAGCCTGGTGTTCGACCGGGAGGCTGGCCAGATCACCTCGTTCACGTTCCGGAGACGAGAATTGCTGGCGTCCGGTCCCCGGCTGAACGCCTGGCGGGCCGCCACCGATAATGACGGCTTCAAAGCCCATCCGCATCGAGAGGGTAAGCTGCTGGGCCAATGGCTGGCCGCGGGGCTTGACCGGCTGGATTATCGCACTGAAAGCGTCTCGTTTCGCCAGGTCGCCCCGCAGGTTGCTCAAATCGAGGCGCGCACCCTGGTCCGGGCCGCCGGCGCGCCGGCCGGATTTGCCCACCGCCACACCTACACCATTTATGGCAGCGGTGACATCCTGAGCGAGCATCTGATCGAGGCCGAAGCCGGTTGGCCGCCCTTACCCCGGCTGGGCTTAAGCCTGACCCTGCCGGCCGGCTTTGAACAATTTACCTGGTACGGTCGCGGCCCTCACGAAAATTACATCGACCGCAACGCCGGCGCGGCTATCGGTCTGTATCATAGCTCGGTTGACGACCAATATGTGCCTTATATTATGCCCCAGGAGAACGGCAACAAAACCGATGTCCGCTGGCTGACGCTGACGGACCCGCAGGGACACGGTCTGCTCGTGGTTGGGCAGCCGCCGTTGGAGGCCGGCGTTAGCCACTATAGCGCCGCCGACCTCTACCGGGCCTTCCACACCAACGAGTTGGTTCGCCGGCCTGAGGTGATTCTCAACCTGGATTACCGCCAGTGCGGCCTCGGTGGCGCCAGCTGCGGGCCAGGCACGCTGCCGCCATACCTGGTTCTGCCCGGCACGTACCAATTCAGCGTCCGGCTGCGACCCTTCGTAGTTGGGGCAGAAAACCCGGCTCAGTTGGCCAGGCAGAGATTGGAAATCGTGGAGTGGAAAGCGTGAAGCGGAGAGCGGAGAGCGTGAAGCGAAGAGCGGAAAGCGTGAAGCGAAGAGCGGAGAGCGGAGAGCGAAGAGCGGAGAGCGTGAAGCGAAGAGCGGAGAGCGTGAAGCGAAGAGCAGAAAGCGTAATTACGCGAGACGCACCACGCTCCACGCACCACGCTCTACATCTTTTGAAGGGATCGTTGTATCAATGACCACCCCCTCTTCTCTCTACGACGCTTATATCTTTGATCTCGATGGCACCGTCTACCTGGGCGATGCCCTGCTGCCGACGGCCGGTGAGACTATTACCGCTCTCCGTGATTTGGGTAAACGGACTGTCTTCCTCTCCAACAATCCTACTCACTTACGGGTCGACCAGGCCGCCAAGTTGACCCGCCTGGGCCTGCCGACGTCGCCGGAGGATGTCATCAACTCCGCCGTGGTTATGGTTGATTTTTTGCAGCGCCACCTGCCCAACGGCCGGTTGTTCGTCATCGGCGAGGCGCCGTTGCAGGCTGAACTGCGCGCCGCCGGCTTTGAATTGACCGACGATGTCCGCCGCATCGACGCCGTCATCGCCAGCTTTGACCGCGCTTTTGTGTACCGCAAGCTGCAAATCGCCTTCGACGCCATCCGGGCCGGGGCCCGCTTCTTTGCCACCAATGCCGACCGCTACTGCCCGGTGCCCGGCGGCGGTGAGCCGGACGCCGCCGCCATTATCGCTGCCATCGAGGCCTGCACTAATACCAAAATCGAGGCCGTGGTGGGCAAACCGTCGCGTTACATGGCCGAGGCGATTCTGGCTCTGCTTGACCTGCCGCCTGGCCGTTGTCTCATGACCGGCGACCGCCTGGAAACGGACGTCCAAATGGGCCTTGACGCCGGTATGGCCGTGGCTCTGGCTCTGACCGGGGCGACCAGTGAGGCTGATCTGGCGGCTTCAACCATCCGGCCCACTTATGTGATTCGCCAATTGGCGGAGATCTTGCCTTTCAGTAAGTAGTAATCAGTTATCAGTTCATCAGTGATCACTGAATACTAATCACTAATCACTAATCACTGATCACTGATCACTGATCACTGATAACTGAGCAAAATTTAGAGGGACTTGCCAAATAATGTCACCCCAATCCTACCTCCTCGGCATTGACCAGGGTACCAGCGGCAGCCGGGCACTCATCCTCGATGCGCAGAGTCAGGTGCACGGCTATGGTTATCGTCCCCTGCCGCGGCTCTATCCCCAGTCCGGTTGGGTTGAACAAAACCCCGACGTGCTCAGCCAGGGCGTGGTCGAAGCCATCAGCGAAGCCCTGGCCCAGGCCGGCTGTGAACCGGCTCAGATTGCCGCCTGTGGCATTGCCGGCCAGCGCAACACCGATTTTGTCTGGGACGCCCGCACCGGCCGGCCGCTGGCCAATGCCATCACCTGGCAGGATCTGCGCACCACGGCCCTGGTGGAGGAGCTGGCGGGTTGGGAATTGGCCGACCAGCGCCGCTATCGCCTGGGCTATTTCCCCGGCCCCTACAGCTCGGCGATGCACCTGGCCTGGCGTTTTCGCCACCAGCCGGAGGTGATCGCCGCGGCCAGGCAGGGCTATCTGCGGATTGGCTTCTCGGCCAACTGGTTACTAACCAGTCTGGGCCGGCCCAACGGTCATTACCTGGATTACGGCCTGGTGCAGCAGATGGGCCTGTACGACTTCCGCGCTCAACAATATTGGGCCGACTGGCTGGCCGTGCTGGGCCTTTCTTGTGAGCCGCTCCCGGAGCCTGTCCCCACGGTCTACCCTTTTGGCCTGCTGCGACTTACCAGCGCCGAGGGCGCCGTCGCCGATGCGCCGGTGCTGGCGGTCATCGGCAACGAGCAGGCCGCCCTGCTAGGCCACGGTTGCTACTTACCTGGCCAGGCCGAATGTACCCACGGCACCGCCTCCTTTGTCGATGTGGTCGCCGGTCCGAACCCGCCCGAACAGGAGAAGTTGAACGTCTATTACGCCTGGTCGCTGCCTGCTCCCCATCAGCTACCCCTCATTGGCCGCCAACCCAGTCAAATCGCCACTCAAAACTCAGCATTCAAAACTCAAAACTTAGAACACACCTACTGCCTGGAGGCTGATACCACCGTTTCCGGCGCGGCTATCCGTTGGATGCGTGACGAAGCCGGTCTCTTTGAGCGGGATGAAGAGGTTGGTCCGTTGGCCGCCTCAGTGCCGGACTCGGCCGGAGTGGTCTTTGTGCCGGCTTTTACCGGCCTCAACGTGCCCTATAACGACCGCTCCGCCCGAGGCACCATCCTTGGGCTAACCTTGAGCAGCAGCCGGGGCCACATCGTCCGGGCTTTTCTCGAGTCGCTGGGATATCAAGTGCGGGCTATTTTGGAAACGATTGCCGCCGAAACCGGGCTGCGCGTTGAACAGTTGAGTCTGGGCGGCGGTATCAGCAAAAGCGACGAAGCCTGCCAGATCCAGGCCGACCTCACCGGCATCCCCATCGTTCGGCCGGCTTTTACCGAGACCGCGGCTCGGGCCGCGGCGCTGCTGGCCGGCCTGGGCGCGGGCTGGTGGTCCACCCTGGCCGAACTGCCGCCCCTGCCCGGTGACTCGACCACCTTTGAGCCGCGCCTTTCCTCTGAGCAACGCGACGCCGGCTACGCCCGGTGGCAGCGCGCCGTGGAGCGCGCCCGCGGCTGGCAACAGCCGTAAGGTCCGCGGTATATCCAGGTTCCAAGTTCTGGTAGCCGGGCCAGCCAGTCGTTCCAAAAAACATTATGAACCATCCCCCTTGCCCGATGATAAGTTGGCAGGTACACTAAAATTGTAAATCGGAACAACTATGGAGAATGTACAATGACCGGGTTAGAATTATTGCAGTCAGTACAATATGTGAGTGTAAAGGGCAAACGGTTAGCTGTTCTCAATGCCAATGATTGGGAAGCCTTGATAGAATGGTTAGAAACATTAGAAGATATTCAAATCGCCAAGCAAGCCTTTGCTGAATTAAAGGCATCCGGCGGCGACCGAAAACAAGCCGGTTGGTTACTATGGGATGATATCAAAGAGGAATTGGGGTGAGTCGTTACACCGTTTACGTTATTCCAAGCGCACGGCCTAAGATTAAAGAACTGCCAGGTAACATACGCCAACGAGTAAGACGGACCATTGACTCACTGGCTGATAATCCACGCCCTGCCAAGAGTAAAAAGTTGGATATACCAGATATTGAGTCTGAAGTGCGCCAGCTTCGCTTGGATCAATGGCGGATTGTGTACGCTATCACCGAAGCCGATAATATTGTTGATGTACTAACGATGCGTAAACGTCCCCCTTATGATTATGGCGATTTAGAGGAATTGCTTAGAGATGCTTACAGCTAAGACTGTGAGGAATTTTTCGCCATGCCGCTGATCAAAGCGAAGGAATTAACCGATTTCGTTGACCGGATTTTGCAGGCTGCCGGCGCTCCCGCCGCCGGGGCCGGCCAGGTGGCTGGCTCGCTGGTGCAGAGCAATCTGGTCGGGCACGACTCTCACGGCGTGGTGCGGGTGCGACAATATCTGGATACCATCGCCGCCGGTGAGCTGAAACCGGCCGCAAAACCGGTGATTGCTCAGGAAACGCCAACCATCACCATGGTCGATGGCCGGCACGGTTTTGGGCAGCTGGCGGCTCGCTTTGCGATGGAAAAAACCATGGCCAAAGCGCAACTTCAGGGGTTGGCCGCCGCGGGTTTATACAACTGTAACCACATCGGCCGATTGGGCGAGTGGGTTCAATTGGCCGCCGCGCAGGGGATGATTGGCCTGGCCTTTTGCAACGGCGGCCGGCCGGGCGGACTGGTAACGCCCTATGGCGGCTCCGGGCGGATGTTGGGCACTAATCCCATCGCCGCGGCTGTGCCTATTGCTGACCATCCGCCCGTAATCATCAATTTCTCCACCAGCGTGGTGGCCGAAGGCAAGGTGCGGGTGGCCCGCAACAAAGGCCAGGCTGTCCCGGAGGGCTGGATCCAGGATGCGGCAGGTCGGCCCAGCGCCAACCCCGATGACCTTTATGCCGGCGGCACGCTGCTGCCGATGGCCGGACACAAAGGCTATGGCCTGTCGCTCCTGGTGGAGCTGCTTGGGGGCATGTTGACCGGGCAAAGCTGTCCCGGCCTGCCTACCTACACCGTGTTGAAGAACGGAGTGCTGTTCATCGTCCTGGCGATTGAACCTTTCCGGTCGCCGGAAGATTTTTTGAGAGATAGTTCAATCTTGTGCCAGTTGGTCAAAAGTGTGCCGCCTGCGCCGGGCTTTGACGAGGTATTACTGCCAGGGGAGCCGGAGCAGCGCGCCGCCGAGCGCCGCCAAATTGAGGGCGTCCCGGTCGATGAGACTACCTGGCGCCAATTAACCATGGCGGCGGCTGAGTTGGGTGTCGCTGTTCCTGCAAATCGATTTGCCAAGATTTAAAATAAAAAGACTTGACAACAGGTAAAAAGTATAATATAATATTGACAACGTTGACGTTAACGTTGTCGGACGAGGAGCCAACCCTATGTCTGTAACCATGCGTGATGTGGCGCAAAAAGCCGACGTGTCTATCAAAACTGTTTCGCGGGTGGTGAATGACCAGGGCGAAATCTCCGAAGCCACGCGCGAGCGGGTGTTGGCGGCCATTAACGAATTGGGCTACCGGCCCAGCCGGATTGCCCGGGCTATGGTCACCCAACGCACCCGCACCGTCGGCTTTATCATCCCCGATATTACCAACCCCTTTTTCTCCGAAGTGGCCCGCGGCATTCAAGATGCAGCCCAGGCCAATGGCTACAATGTCTTTATGTGCAACACCGAAGAAGACGCCTCTGAGCACCTGCAAATTTTGTACTCCCTGGCCGATCAGGGTGTAGATGGCCTGATTATTTTTTCCTCAGTTGTTAGCGATGACGATTTAAACCATTTTGCCGATAGTTTTCGGCCTATCGTGGCCATTAATCGTCTTACCAATCACCCCAGTATCAGCCAAATCATTGTTGATAATTACAAAGGCGCCAGATTGGCGGTTGATCATCTAGCAGCCCAAGGACACACCGCCATCGGCATGCTGAGTGGTCCGAGAGGCATCTCTCTGGGCCGGATACGGCGCATCGAGGGCTTCTATGATGGGTTGCGTGCGCATGGGTTGCCAGTCCGTGATGACTATCTGGTCAAAGTTTCGCCAGGTATGAGTTATGGTCGTGAAGGTGTCCAACAATTACTCACCGAGCACCCTGAAATTACCGCGCTATTCTGTTATAACGACTTGCTGGCCTTGGGCGCGATTCGCGCCTGTCGCGATCTGGGCCGGCGAGTGCCGGAAGATTGCGCCATTGTTGGCTTTGATGATATCCAATTAGCAGCGATGGTAGTCCCTGCCCTAACCACCATTCATTATGATAAATACGCCCTGGGTCAGACTGCGATGAACCGCTTGCTGGATATGCTCAACGATTCTAATGAAACCTTTCCTCAAATTGACGTAGATACAAAGTTGGTGGTGCGCGAGTCGGCCTGAGAAGATTTTCTAAACAAATTTTTTTGTTACAAATTGACAACGTTGACGTTTACGTTGTCAACAGTCAATTAGACAAGGAGAGGAAGATATGGCAGCCATAAGTGCAGAAGCTATTCAATCTCGGAGCAAAGCGGTCTGGTTTAAGTCCTGGTTCAAACGGGAAACCTGGCTTGCCTGGCTCTTTATTTTACCCAGTATGGTCGGCTTTGTGCTGTTCTATGCAGTTCCGGCCGTGCGGGGCGTATTTATCAGCTTTACCGACTGGGACCTGCTGACGCCGGCCGAGCCGGTTGGCCTGGCCAATTATCAAAAATTAATTTCTGATGTGGCTTTTTGGAAAGCCTTGTGGGTGACCCTCAACTACGTGGTCATCAACATCTTTTTCCAAACGGTGCTGGCTATTCTCATTGCCGTACTGATGGACCGGCTGACCAAATCTATTTTTGTGCGCGGCGTGCTGATTTTGCCTTATCTCTTCTCTAACGTGGTGGTGGCTCTGCTCTGGCTGTGGATGCTTGACCCGACGCTGGGGATTGTGAACAGTTTTCTGGAATTTATCGGCATTGGCCGCCAGCCATTTTTAGGCGCGCCCAGCCAGGCAATAGCCAGCGTGGCCGGCATCAATATCTGGCGGCATATGGGCTATACGGCGCTGCTGGTTTTTGCCGGGCTGCAAACCATTCCCAAAGACGTCTACGAAGCCGGGGCGATTGACGGGGCATCGGAATGGCGGATGTTCTGGAGTATTACCCTCCCACTGCTGCGACCCGTGCTGGTATTTGTACTGGTTACGACCATCATCGGCTCATTTCAGGTGTTCGATACGATTGCCATCACCACCAAGGGCGGCCCGGCTCAGGCCACCCGCGTGATTATATGGTATATCTATGAGTTTGCTTTTGATCGCTTTAACATGGGCTACGCCACTACTATCTCTATCGCGCTTTTCTTCATCCTGATCCTCGTTACCATCGTGCAAATGCGCGTGCTCCGGGCAGGCGAGTCTGATCTATAAATGATTATTCCGCCATCTCGTTCCAATACTGACTTTGGGAACGAGATGGAAAGAGATGGAACTTATTGACATTGATACTACTCAAATTTTGACTCTATGGGCTGAAAGGAGCACTGACAATGACCACACAAGCCGCAACGATGCCCCGCCGGGCTGTTGGCCTAAAACTCAGTTGGGGCCGGATTGCCGTCTGGGCCGTGATGATTTTGTTGATTTTTATAACCCTCTTTCCCTTCTGGTGGGTCCTGCGCACGGCCCTGTCCACCAAAGTTTCGCTCTACAGCGATACCACCTCTCTGCTGCCGGCAGAATTTACCACAGACAACTTCGCCCGGGTACTGGGCCTGCTCAGCACCGAACAAGCAGTGGCGGCCGGCGGCGCTGGCCAATCGATCAACTTTTTCCTCTTTATCCGTAATTCCTTCATCGTCACCACGCTGCTGGTGGTGGGCCAAATCTTTTTTAGCGCCCTGGCGGCCTACGCCTTTGCCCGGCTGCATTTTCCGCTGCGCGACAAGATCTTTTTCATCTATCTGACCGCCCTGATGGTACCCGGCATCGTTACTCTGATTCCCAATTTTATTTTGATTCGCAATTTTGGCTGGTTGGACACCTTTCAAGGCATTGTGGCCCCTAAATTTCTGATGACGCCTTTTGCCGTTTTCTTCCTGCGCCAGTTTTTCCTGACCATCAATCGAGAGGTGGAAGAAGCGGCCAAGATAGATGGAGCCAGTCTATTTGGCGTCTTTTGGCGCATCGTTTTACCTATCAGTATTGCCCCCTTAACCACGCTGGCTATTCTCACCTTCATCACCGAGTGGAATGAATATTTCTGGCCCTTCCTGGTAGGCAAAGATGAGAGCGTGCGGGTGTTAACCGTCGCCCTCGGCATTTTCCGCAGCCAGACCCCCCAGGGCGCGCCCGACTGGGGTGGCTTAATGGCCGGAGCCATCGTCGCCATGGTCCCCACCCTGATCCTGTTTGGCCTGGCCGGCAAAAAAGCTATCGACTCTATTCAGTTCAGTGGGATCAAGTAATCGAATTGAGGAGATTGGAGATTGAGCCTAATCCCCTAATCTCCATTCAGGAAACAAAAGGAGGCGCCAAGACGAAGATAGAAAGAGAAAGTGATTCCATAAAATAGCCTTAAGCGGTTGCCCATAGGGGGCCTTCGGCTCAAACCGCCCTCCAGGGCTAAAGGCGGTTCTCCATCGGCGTGGACGGCCTACTAACTAATGTCCACGCAGGCAGATATTCCGGCTGAAAGCCCTGCAAAAGCGATTTAAGTCGCGCTGGCTGAGTAGTTACAAACAAAATTAATAAACTATGATAGCAAGAAAAGGAGAAGAAATCATGAAAACTTACCCACTATCTCTGTGGCTGGTGATCACCAGCCTGGTCATTGCCGGCCTGATTTTAGCAGCTTGCGGCGGCGCGGCGCCGGCCCAACCGGCTGCTTCCGGCAGCGGCGGCGGCGAGGCGGCCGCGCCCGGCGGTGAAGTGGTCGAAATTCGTTACGCCTTGTGGGATTCGGCCCAGCAGCCGCCTTATGAAGCCTGCGCCGCCGAATTTCAAAAACAGCATCCCAACATCAAGATTAAGTTTGAGCAGAGCGGCTGGGGTGATTACTGGAGCGGCCTGCAAACCTCGATGGTGGCCGGTAACGCCCCCGATGTCTTCACCAACCATCTGGCCAAATATCCGGAATTTGCTCAAAAGGGTCAAATCGTCGATATCCAACCCCTGGTTGAGCGCGACAAAGTACCGACCGACATCTATATCGGCCAGCTGGCCGACCTGTGGGCCCGCGAGGGCAAGCGCTATGGCCTGCCCAAAGACTGGGACACCATCGCCGTTTTCTACAACAAGAAGATGCTGGAAGATGCCGGCATCGATCCCAAAGTGATGGAAGACTGGACCTGGAATCCCCAGGACGGCGGCACCTTTGAAGAAGTTATTGCCAAGCTGACCATCGATGAAAACGGCAACAATGGCCTCAGTCCCGATTTCGATAAGACCAAGGTCAAACAGTACGGCTTCATTCCGCAGGGATCAGGCACCGCTTACGGCCAGACCGAATGGAGCCACTGGGCCGTGAGCAACGGCTTCAAGTTCCAGGATGAGCTGTGGGGGACCAAATACTACTACGATGATCCCAAATTCGCCGAAACTATTCAATGGTATGCTGACCTGTGGTTGAAAAAAGGTTACTCGCCGAGTTTTCCCGATGTTAAGAGCCTGGGCGGCGACGCCCTGTTCCAGGCCGGCAAAGGCGCGATGACCACTCAGGGTTCCTGGATGATCAAAAATTACGTCGAGAATTCCAATTTTGAGGTGGGCTTTGGCCTGCTGCCGATTGGCCCAGAGGGACGCAAGAGCATGTTCAACGGCCTGGCCGACTCGATCTACGTTGGCAGCAAACACCAGGAGGAAGCCTGGGAGTGGCTCAAGTTCCTGGCCTCACCGGCTTGTGAGAATATCGTCGGCGAGTACGCGGTAGTTTTCCCGGCCATCCAGTCCGGGGTAGAAAAGGCGCTGGAAGCCCACAAAAAGAACGGCCTTGACGTCAGCGCCTTCACCACAGAAGCGCTGGATCCCAATGGCACCTTCCTCTTCCCGGTGGCCGACCATGCCTCCGAGGTGACCACGATTATGACCCAGGCTATGGAAAAAATTGACCTGGGCGAGGTTGACGCTACCATGGCTTTGAAAGCGGCCAATGAGGAGATCAACGCCCTGTTTAAATAGGGTTCCAGATTAACCCGTTCCTCATCTACTTTGAGCCGGATAGGAGGGGGTGCGTTTATCTTTTCTCCTTTTAGAAGGGGGTGCGTCCAGACGACCGGCGGCGTACCCCCTCTTTTACGAAAAACAAAAAATCCTAAAAAGGGCCGTATGATCCACTTTAACCCGGAAACAAAAACCTTCAATTTGCTGCTAAAGACCGGTTATTATGCCTTTCAAGTAGATCAAGAAAATCGCCTGGTTCATCTGGCCTGGGGGCCGCGTCCTGAAGGCGCCGGTAACACAACATTGATCAGCGGGCGGGCCGGTTATGAGACCTCGGATTCCGGTTTTGATTGGCAAACCCGGCGGGATGAACTGGTGACCTTTGGCGATGTCAGCTTTCACGAGGTTTCGCTGAAGGTTAGCTTCCAAACGGCCAACCCCGGCGAGTCGCCGCACCTACCGATTCGAGATGTGCGCCTGCGCTACACCGGCCACGAAATTGTCAGCGATGCCCAACCCGGCCTGGCCCCCACCCACGGCCAGCCGCCGGCCAACCCCGCCCCCCGCCAAACTCTGCGCGTTTTTTTGCAAGACCCGGCGCAGCCCTTCCACCTGACCCTGTGTTACCGGCTCACCCCGGAACACGACATCATCGAACGCTGGTGCGAGCTGGAAAATCTGGGCCAGGAGACTGTAACCATCGAGGTTTGCAGTTTTGCCACGCTTCACCTGCCCAACGGTACCAGCGAGTTGACCAGTGTGGACGGGGCCTGGGCCAGAGAATTTACCACGCAGCGGGAACGCCTGCCCATCGGCCTGCGTATTCTGGAAAGCCGCAGCTTGACCACCAGCCATTTCGCCAATCCCTTCTTTTTGCTCAACCGGCCCGGTCAGGCCTGGGAAGAGAGTGGCGTTGTTTACTTTGGCTTGCTGGCTTACAGCGGCAACTGGCGCATTGCCGTGGAGCAGTTACCCAGCCTGGACGTGCGAATCCACGCCGGCTACAACCCCTTTGATTTTGAATTGGCGCTGGCCCCCCAAGAGCGACACGTCACCCCGGCCCTGGTCTGCGGCGTCAGCGCCGATGGCTGGGGGGGGGCCAGTCGGCGCATCCACGCCTTTACCCGCCAGCGGGTGCTGCCCTGGCCGGAACGGGAGTCGCCATTTCGCCCGGTGCTGTACAATAGTTGGGAAGCTACTTATTTCAACCTGAGCGTGACCGGGCAAATCGAGCTGGCCCGTAAAGCCGCGGCCATTGGTGTAGAGTTGTTTTGTGTGGATGACGGTTGGTTTGGAGCCAGGCGGAATGACCAGGCCGGATTGGGCGATTGGCTGGTTAGCCCCGATGTTTTCCCGGATGGGCTGAACCCTTTGATTGCCGAAGTTCACCGCCTGGGCATGAAATTTGGCCTGTGGGTGGAACCGGAAATGGTCAACCCGGACTCCGATCTCTACTGCCAACACCCGGAGTGGGTGCTCCATTTTCCCGGCCGGCCGCGGACTGAAGCCCGCCACCAGCTCATCCTTGATTTTGGCCGCCCGGAAGTGGTAGAATATATCTTTCAGGCGCTCGACCGCCTGTTGTGGCAGTATCCCATTGCCTTTATCAAATGGGATATGAACCGCTACGCCAGCGAGCCGGGTTCGGTGGCGGGCAAAGCCATCTGGCGCAAACACGTAGAGGGCGTCTACAGCGTTATGGACCGGCTGCGCCAAAAATATCCCAAGCTGGATATTCAAAGCTGCGCCGGCGGCGGCGGGCGCATCGACCTGGGCATCTTGGGTCGCGCCGATCAGGTCTGGACCAGCGACAACACCGATGCCTTTGATCGCATCCGGATTCAAGAGGGTTTCAGCCTGGCTTATCCCGCTCGCTGTATGGAGGCCTGGGTAACCCACGCCCGCAACCATCAGACCGGCCGCATCAGCCCGTTGAGTCTTCGTTTTGATGTGGCAATGCGCGGCGCGTTGGGCATTGGAGCTAACCTGAACGAACTTGATGATGAGGAGTTGGCCGAGTATGCTGCATACATCGCCTTTTACAAGCGCATCCGTCACGTGATTCAAGAAGGCGATCTGTATCGGTTGCAGCGGTTGGAGGAGTTTGGCGCGTCGGTAATTGAATATGTTTTGCCTGATGGCCGGGCGGCCGTTTTTTCGATGGCCGTGAATGAGCACCAGTTGGGCTGGTTTAGACCACCCACGCCGCTCAAAGGTCTGAACCCTGCCGCCACTTATGTGGTGCTCGACCGGCACGAGGCCGAGGTTCAGCGCGCCAGCGGCTACGAGCTGATGACCGTCGGCTTTCCCGGCGACGCCGGCCGGGGAGTCGCCTTCAGCCGGACGTTGTACATCAAACAAGTTTAAAAACCATCGTTCCTGATAAAATACGAACCGTTGCGCACCACGTAACCTGGCCTATGGCTCAAAAGCCTTCAAGATAATTTGTTTTCGCAGGAGACTTCTATGCCCAAAATCACCTTCATTGGCGCCGGGAGTACCGTCTTTGCCAAAAACCTGCTGGGCGATATTCTCAGCTACCCCGAACTGGCCGAGTCGACCATCAGTCTGCACGACATCAATGAAAAACGTCTGCAAGAGTCGGAACTGGTCGCCCACAGAGTTGCCGATCTGTTGCAGGTTAAACCTGCCATTGAAGCCACCACCGACCGGCGGGCCGCCCTGGACGGGGCCGATTACGCCATCGCCATGTTTCAAGTGGGCGGCTACAAACCGGCCACGCTCATCGATTTTGAAATCCCCAAGAAATACGGCCTGCGCCAGACCATCGGCGACACGTTGGGCATCGGCGGGATTATGCGCGGCCTGCGCACCATTCCCGTGTTCCTGGCGATGTGCCATGATATGGAAGAACTGTGCCCGGATGCGCTGTTACTAAATTACGTCAACCCGATGGCCATGAATACATGGGCCGTCAACCGGGCCACCAGGATCAAAACCGTGGGGCTGTGCCATAGCGTGCCCCACACCGCCGCCGAGTTGGCCGCCGATATTGGCGTGCCGGTCGAAGAGATCAACTACCGGGTGGCCGGCATCAACCATATGGCCTTCTATCTCAAATTTGAGCGGAATGGGGAGGATCTGTATCCCCTCATTCAAAAAGTGATCGAGGAGGGGCGCGTGCCCGAGTGGAACCGGGTGCGGTACGAAATGTTCAACCGGCTGGGCTACTTTGTGACCGAATCCAGTGAACATTTTGCCGAGTACGTGCCCTGGTTCATCAAACGAGACCGGCCTGACCTGATCGAAAAATACAACATCCCGCTGGATGAATATCTGGGGCGCTGCGAGGCCCAGCAAAAAGGTTGGGAAATCGCTCAACAAACCGGCCTAAATCCCGGCCCGGCAACTATGGAGGCGTTCCGCCAGGAATTGGAGCCGCTCAAAATGATGGCCCGGTCCAAAGGATGGGCGGTCGGCGCCCTGGAAAAGATCAACCTTGTGGAGCGCAGTGTGGAATACGGTAGCCAAATTATCCACAGCCTTGAGACCGGCGCGGCCCGCGCCATTTACGGCAACGTGATGAATGAGGGTCTCATCGATAACTTGCCGCAAGGGTGCTGCGTGGAAGTGCCTTGCCTGGTGGACAAAAACGGTGTCCAGCCGACCCGTATCGGCAGCCTGCCGCCGCACCTGGCCGCGTTGATGCAAACCAACATCAACGTGCAGGCCCTCACCGTTGAGGCGGCGCTCACCGGTAAGCGAGAGCACATCTACCACGCCGCCATGCTCGACCCCCACACCGCCGCCGAGCTGGATTTGGAGCAAATCTGGCGCCTGGTCGACGAGTTGATCGAGGCTCACGGCAATTGGCTACCTGATTATCATTGATCTGACCGGCCTTAAGAAGATGCAAAATAATTTAGTTTTATAGGTTCAGCAGACCACTACCCATTTATCTCGCATCAATGTTGTGGTAGAATGTTTATACGTTTGAAATGTAGGGTAAATAAAAAATGACAGTTCAGACTTTAGATCGCTATATTCAAATTACTCCAGGCATAGTTGGCGGCAAGCCACGCCTGGCTGGTCGTCGTATCACCGTGCAGAATATTCTTATCTGGCATGAATGGATGGGGTACACCGCTGATGAAATTGCCACTGAATACAACTTGACTCTGGCCGAAATCTATGCCGCTTTAGCCTATTACTTCGATAATCCCCAGGAGATTGATGAAGCCATCAAAGCCAGTCAAGCCTTTGTTGAAGAGATACGCCAGAAAATACCTTCCAAGTTGCCCGCCAAGTATCAATGAGTCAAGAAATAAAATACTACACCGATGAACATATCCCCACAGCGGTGGTAGAAGGGTTGCGGCGACGTGGCATAGATACCTTGACTACCGTTGAAGCAGGGCTGTTGGGGGCGGCCGATGAAGTTTAACTGGCTTTTGCCACCGCGCAAGAAAGGGTATTGTTTAGCCAAGACGATGAATTTCTCAGGTTGCACGCGGCAGGAGTGGAGCATGCAGGAATTGTTTATGTCCACCAAGGAACTTTAATTGGCAATATGGTGCGAGGTTTGCATTTCATCTATCAACTAATGAATGCTGAGGAGATGAAAAACCACGTTGAATTTCTGTAACGTATGAATCATCTGTTAGCGCCTATCCGCCAGTTGCACCAACTTATCCGCGACGCGGTCGTCGCCGCATGCGAGCAAACCACGCCGGAGACGCTGGCCGAAGTGGCCCACCAGGCTGAGAGCGATACCATCTACGCCATCGATCGGGTCAGCGAGACGGTGCTGCTCGATTTTTTTGAACGGCAGGTTACTCATTTAGGACCGCTGGTCCTGATTGCCGAAGGCTTGCCGGGCGGGCAGGTGGTCCTGCCCCGCGGCCGCTCGGCCGATGAAGCCCTCTGGCGGATCATCGTTGATCCCATCGACGGCACCCGCGGCCTGATGTACCAGAAACGGAGCGGCTGGATTCTGACCGGTGTGGCCCCCAATCGCGGCCCGGCCACCGGCCTGCCAGATATCGAACTGGCCGTGCAGACTGAGATCCCGCTGGTCAAACAGCATCTCGCCGATGTGCTCTGGGCTTACCGTGGTCAGGGGGCGCAGGCCGAGCGGTACAATCGCCTGACCGGCGAAACCCGCCCGTTGCTGCTGCGCCCCTCCGCGGCCAGAACGATTGCCCACGGCTTTGCCACGGTGGCTCGCTTCTTTCCGGGCGCCCGCGAAGAGTTGGCCGCTATCGACGAAGAAATGGTCATCAGCGCGCTGGGGCCGGTTCAGCTTGGCCAGGCCCACTGTTTTGAAGACCAATACATTTGCAGCGGCGGCCAACTGTATGAGTTGATGGCCGGCCATGACCGCTTTGTGGCCGACCTGCGGCCGCGGCTAGACAAGCTGCTGGCCCGGCAGGGGCGGGCGGTGGGTCTCTGCGCCCATCCCTATGATCTGTGTACCGAACTCATCGCCCGGGAATTGGGCGTGATTGTCACCGACCCCGCCGGCGGCCCTTTGCGCGCTCCCTTGTCGGTTGAGGCTGAGGTGGCCTGGGTGGGGTACGCTAATGAACAGATCCAATCCCAAATGGAACCGCTGTTGCAGGCGGCGTTGCGAAAACGTGACTTGTTAATTTAAATTTTCGTTGCTACTCGGCCCCGTGTCATTTCGAGTGCCTGCCCTGAGCATAGCCGAATGGGCCGCAGGCCGAGAAATCCCTGAGTAGGCTGATTCAAATTCAAGGCCACTTGGCGTACTCATCTCGCTTTTTACCAGACGCCAAGCTTTATGGCAACGGCTTCAGGGATTTCTCGCTGTCGCTCGAAATGACATGCATGAGTAGTGACAATTTTTCGATAAATCCAACTCGTGTGATGCGTAAAACGTGATGATTTCACGCTTCACGTTTCACGCATCACGCATCATCAAAAGAAAGGTCAGAACTGGCATGGAATTCAATCCCACCGACCATCCGCATCGACGGTACAACCCCCTAACCGGTGAGTGGGTGCTGGTTTCACCGCACCGCACCAAGCGGCCCTGGCAAGGCCAGGTGGAGCGACCGCCGCAGGAGCAGCGCCCGGCCTATGACCCCACCTGCTACCTCTGCCCCGGCAACAAGCGGGCCGGCGATGCCCAAAATCCTAACTATACCAGCACCTTTGTTTTTACCAACGATTTTGCGGCGCTCTTGCCCGCTACGCCTCATGCCGGCGACTCCGGGCTTTCGCTCTTGCGGTGCGAAAGTATCCGGGGTACCTGCCGGGTGATTTGCTTTTCCCCTCGCCACGATTTGACCTTGCCAGAGATGGCGGTTGAAGACATTCAGCAAGTGATTGAGGTGTGGGCCAACCAGATTACCGAGCTGGGGCAGCAGTATCGCTGGGTGCAGGTATTTGAGAACAAAGGTGCCATTATGGGCTGTTCCAATCCTCATCCCCACGGCCAAATCTGGGCCGGCAGCGCCTTACCCAATGAGCCGGCCAAGGAGGAGCAGCAGCAAAGAGCCTATCTGGTCGCCCACGGCTCGCCGCTGCTGATTGATTACGCCAACCTCGAGCTGGCCCGGTCAGAGCGGCTGGTGGTTGAAAACGACCATTGGCTGGCCGTGGTCCCGTACTGGGCCGTGTGGCCCTTTGAAACGCTGCTATTACCCCGCCGCCACGTGCTGCGCCTGCCGGATTTGAGTCAGGTCGAGCGGGCGGCCCTGGCCGCCATCCTCAAGCGGCTGCTGACCCGCTACGACAACCTCTTTGAGATTTCTTTTCCCTACTCGATGGGCTGGCACGGCGCGCCGACCGGTCCTTCGACACCTTCGGCAGGACAGGCCCCTGACTATTCTTACTGGCAGTTGCACGCCCACTTCTATCCGCCCCTGCTGCGCTCGGCCACGGTAAAAAAATTCATGGTCGGGTACGAGATGCTGGCCGAAGCCCAACGGGACCTGACCGCCGAGCAGGCCGCCGCCCGGTTACGCGCCGCGACCGAAGTTCACTATAAAGAATTGGCCTAGAAAGTGTAGTAGTCAGAGACATTTTGAACAGTTGGAGTCGAGGCTTCAGCCGGTTTTTTAAAGCCTCGACTCCAGAGGGATACATTGCAGCTTCCCGGTGTTCAACATCTTGTTGACTACTACAGAATTGGCCTAGAAAGACACCCTCACCGCGGCCGTATTTGACAGCCAACGCAATCCATGTTATAGTGTGATCGTTCCCGTTATCGATAACGGTATCGATAACATAACGAGTCAACGGCAATGATGCTGAGAAGAGTCACCATCAAACAGGTTGCCCACGAGGCGGGCGTCTCAACCCAAACCATCTCCCGGGTGATCAATGATCGCCCCGATGTGGCCCCCGAGACCCGCCAACGAGTTCTAGCCGTCATCGACCGGCTTGGCTATCAACCCAGCGCCCTCGCCCGCAGCCTGATCCGGCAGCGGACGCATACCCTGGGAGTCGTCACCGCCGGGTTGCGCTACATTGGTCCTTCCCGTACCCTTAACGGTATTACCGCCCAGGCCGAAGAGCTGGGCTATTCGTTGTTGCTCAAGAAATTGCCAAAATTTGATAGCGGTGATGTCGTGTCGATCCTGAATGCATTGCTGGCCCGACAGGTAGACGGCATAATTTGGGCTGTGCCTGAGGTGAGCAATAATCGGGACTGGCTGCAAGATCGGTTACCCCATTTACCTGTACCTATCATCTTCCTGACGATGCATCCGCAAGAGGGCCTATCCATTGTGGCCGTGGATAACTACCAAGGCGGCCGCATAGCCACCGAGCATTTGATTGAGCAGCGGTATCGACACATTGGCCATATCGCCGGTCCGTTGGTCTGGTGGGAAGCCCGGCAACGCAAAGCTGGTTGGGAAGATGCCCTGCAAAATGCCGGCATACCTCCTGATGACAAACAGTGGACCGAAGGGAATTGGTCTTCTGAAAGTGGCGAAGGAGCTATTCTCCGGTTGCTGGATCAATACCCTGAGATGGAAGCGGTTTTTGTAGCTAATGATCAAATGGCGCTTAGCGTTTTGCAGGTGGCCTGTCGCAGGGGGTTAAGGGTGCCGCAAGATCTGGCTGTAGTTGGTTTTGATGACATTCCCGAGGCAGCTTATTTTTGCCCACCCCTGACCACCGTTCGGCAGAACCTGCATGAGTTGGGCTGTATAGCAGTGGAACAAGTGATTTATACGATTGAAGCGAGACAGGGGGGGGAGAACAATTATGAACCAGGAATTGTCTGGCTCAAGCCTGAGCTAATTGTCAGAGGGAGTTCCGTGGCTTTGTTTTAAAGCCAAAATTTTTTCAGAAGCTGGCTGTCTCTTGGCACTTGGTTAAATAGATAAACTGTCTAAAGCTATGACGTCTGTCTGTACCCAAAATGACATCCGTCATTATTATTCTTAGTAAAGACACCTCTTTCTTTTTTGAACTAGCCACCACTTTCTTGTTTGAAATCCAGCCAGGACAGATTGAGTTCTGACTAGTGCTGAAGATTGCCAGTAGTGCAGGAGAGAAGCTTTGGAAGGGAGGTGGTGGAAACCCCAAATACAATAATAAAAATTGTGGGCAGGTCATCTTTCGCCCGTTAGCGAAGGAAGAGGGCCTGTATCTCACATCCGTGTGGAGCTTGTACCACACAAGTAGAAGTTAACCAAACTATTTGCAGGGTTCAAGGAGGAAAAAATGTCAACAAAAAAGTTGAATCGGCGAGATTTTTTGCGGTTGAGCGCTCTGACTGCAGCCAGTATGGCGTTGGTCAGGTGTCAGCAGCTCCCGGCAGCCCCAGCCCCCGCACAGCCGACAGAGCCGGCAGCAGCCGAGACCAAGCCTGAAGCCGCAGCCGGGGAGAAAGTCAGTCTCTCTTTTTGGAACATGCCTTTTGTAACCCAGGAAGTCTCACCCGAATATGTCAAACAATGGGAAGAGACGGTCAAAACGACACTGCCCAACTTGGCGGTAGACAACTTCTATGGGCCAGGCGAGTACAAACCACAACGGGACAAATTCCTCTTGCAGGCCAAAAGCGGTACGCCCGATGTGATTGAGGGTCTTCTGGAAGACGTGGCCGTATATGTTAAGAATGAACTGATTGAGCCTCTGGATGACCGCTTTAACGCCTGGGCTGACAAGGACTTGTTTGTCGAAGCCACGGTTGACCCGCTCAGAATCAATGGTAAACTCTACGGTATCCCCTACAATACCAACGCCCGCGGCATGGTCTACCGGAAAGACCTCATGGACGAGTATGGCTTGAAAGTGCCCACCACCTGGACGGAATTTGTCGAGACCGCCCGCACCATCACCGAAAAAACGAATAAGCAAACTTTTGGCGCCTTTGTCTGCACCCTGGTCGGAGACCCGCGGGCGCCGCAGGAATGGATATCCTGGTACTACCAGGTCAGTAACAAGAAGGATATGTTCGACCTATCAAGTGGGACACCGACCCTGGTGGCGACGGTCGACCAGTTCGAGCAGGTCCTGACCCTGTACGATGAGCTGTTCAAGGGAGACAACCCGGCCTGTGATCCGAATCAGCGCGGCACCGGCTGGCCGGTTGAAGACCCCGGTTATGTGGCCGGCAAGTGGGCGATGGCGCCGATGGGTACCTGGCTGTGGGGTCGCCGTACAGAAAGCGATACGGCCAAGGATATCCTGGAAAATAAGACCGCTATCGCGGCGCTACCTGTGGCCGAAGGCGGCGTACCGGCCACCTACCTGGAAGTCAAGCCGATTATGCTAAACGCCTTTTCCAAGAACAAAGACCAGGCCTGGGAGCTGATCAAGTTCATTTGCTCCAAAGAACAGATGGGCATGTGGCTGGCCGACTCCGGCGGTATTCCCGCCCGCAAGGATTCTCTGGAAATGGATGAGTTCACCAAGAGCGACATCAGTTGGTGGATCAAGGGCTTTGCCGATCTGCTGCCGCAGTCGGTGGCTCTCTCACCGGTGAACTGGGGGCCGGTCAATGAAGCTAATCTCCAGGCGGTAAATTACGTGATTTACGGGGAGAAACCGCCGGCAGACGCGGCCCAATGGCTGTATGACCAGATCAAGGAAATGGAAAAGAACAAGGTCTTGTAAAGAGCGCAGAGCGAAAAGATAGAGCATGTTATAGTCGCCTGGAGGAGTTTTTGCCCCAAAGGGACACGTGTTGCGTGTTACGTGCTGCTAAAAGTTGAATGAAGCCCAGCCCTGAGCTAGGGCCAAGGCACGCAGCACGCAACACGACACCGAAATGCGGACAAAACTTATCCAGGCATTTGTAAAACATATCCCATCATCAGCACACCAAAACAACAGGTTTAGCTTATGAAAGAGAGGCAAAAAGGCTATCTCCTCATTCTACCCAGCGTGATGATCATGGCGCTGTTTACCATTTATCCTCTGTTGGATAGCCTGCGGATCGCTTTTACCAACAAGAGTGTGCTGAGAGATAGCTTCGATTATGTCGGATTGGATAATTTTGCCCGGCTCCTCTCAGATGACATCTTTTGGCTATCTTTTTATCATTCTCTTATCCTCACCAGCGTGGTCATTTTGCTTCAGTTTGTTTTAGGTTTGATCTTAGCTTTGGCCATGCAGCAACAGTTACCCGGCATAGCCTTATTCAAGAGTATCATTATGGCCAGTTGGGTAATTCCCGTGGCGGCCACGGTGATTATGTTCAAATTTATGGCCCAGCCAGATGTTGGTTTGATTAATTTCATTCTAAGATTCATTGGCCTCGGCAGTTTTACCCGCTACTGGTTTGGCGACCCGAATGTGGCCCTGATCTCCATCATCTTGCTTCACCTGTGGCGAAACGTACCTTTCTACGGGATCGCTTTTCTGGCGGCAATGCAAGCCATCCCCAAGAGTTATTACGAAGCTGCCGAAATTGATGGGGCGAATGCCTGGGCCAAATTCGTCCATATCACCCTCCCCGGAATTCGCAGTATGATTATTGTGATGGTCACCATCCACGTGCTCTGGACTTTTAACAATTTTGACTTTGTCTACCTGGCGACCGGCGGCGGCCCGGTCAATAGGACGCAGGTGCTCCCCGTCTATGTGTATCGCCAATCATGGGACAGCTATGCCTTGGGGTATGGGGCGAGTATCGGGGTAGTTATGTTGGTAATCTTGATGATTTACTTTGTGGTCTACCTGAGAATTTCTGAAAGGTGAGTAATTTTCTCAACAATGAAAAGTAAATTGAGACGTAAAATAATAACAGCAACCCTCACCTATCTGGTGATGATTATCTCTCTACTTTTCTTTATCTTACCCATGCTGTGGATTATTTACACTTCTTTTCGTACCCAGGCCTCCATCTTTACCGGTCAGGTGGTTTCTCCCCTCCAAGATTACACCCTGGAGAATTATGCCACCATTCTATCGGTGACCGACTTTCCGACCTATTTTTTGAATTCTTTTAAGATTGCCTTTACAGTTACCCTGCTCTCACTGTTATGCTCGATTGTTGGGGCATACGGTTTGAGTCGGTTCGATATAAAAGGAAAAAATACCCTGATTATTGGCATCTTTTCCACCCAAATGTTCCCCCAGGTTTTGCTCATTATTCCGATGTATCTCATTGTATTTTCTCTAGCCCTGCTCGATAAAGTCATTGGCGTGGTCCTGGGACATATGATTCTGGTGCTTCCCTTTCAAATCTGGATGTTGAAGGGTTATTTTGATAATATTCCCCTGGAGCTTGACGATGCCGCCAGAATAGATGGTTGCGGCATTTTGCAACGTTTATTATATGTTGTCCTGCCTGTGGCCGCGCCAGGGATTATGGTGGCTGCTTTCTTCTCATTTGTGGTTTCGTGGGGAGATTACTTGATTGTTTCGATTATCAGCCAGAGTCAGAGGACCGCAACGATTACTTTAGTTATCCAACGGCTTTCTGCTTCGTTGCTCGTTCGCTGGGGGCAGGTGGCAGCGGCAACCGTTTTGACCATCGTCCCCACTATTATTCTGTTCTCTTTTGTACAGACCTGGTTAGTTGGTGGGTTAACCGCAGGTGCAATTAAGGAGGAATGATATCTTAAGGTTGACCTCCACGGTTTTTCAACGGTTCCTGCCTGGAAAGGGGGTGAGGATAACTAATAAGAAATTGACAGCTCTTTCGATCATCTTTGTAAGGAAAAACTGTTTTACACCAATCTCTGGTACTGTTTTTGAGTAAAGGAGGAATACAAGACAATGAGTGTCAAAACTATAGTAAAGTTGCTGCTAGTTGTTGCAGTTTTAGTTCTGATCAGCGCCTGCGCCGGCCAACCAGTGGTGGTCGAGAAGGTTCAAACCGTTGAGGTGGAAAAAATCGTCACCGTTGAGGTGGAAAAAGAAGTTGAGAAGATTGTGACCGTTGAGGTTGAGGCTGAGGCGGCCGCGCCGGAAGAAGCGGCTCCGGCTCCGGCAGCTCAAGCCGGCGACAAATGGTGCGGCAATACCAAGATCATCTTCTTCCCGGGTGGTGCGCCGGGTGGTCCCTTTGAGACGGTGGTGTACAATGGTGCCGTCAGGGCTGCGGCAGATCTGGGGGCCAGGGTGGAATACGTGTGGTCCGATTGGAACCCGGAAAAAATGGTGACCCAGTTTGCTGAGGCTGCCGCGACCAAACCCGATGGTATCGCCATTATGGGCCACCCCGGTGATGACGCTTTTCAGGCCGTGGTTGACGATGCCCGGGCTCAGGGTATTATTGTGACCAGCCAGAATACCACCCTGCCCCAGTTGGAGGCCAAATATAGTTCCAGTGGCTTTGGCTACGTTGGGGCCGAATTGTATTCGGCCGGACATGCCTTAGGGACCGAAGCGGTCAATCGTTTTGGCTTGCAGGCCGGGGATAAAGCCCTGGTCTGGGGTCTGCTGGCTCAGGCCGGTCGCGGTGAGCGCACCAGGGGTGTCGTCGATGCCCTGGAAGAGGCCGGGCTGACGGTAGATTACCTGGAGATCGATGACGCCACCAACGCCGATGCTTCCGCCGGCATTCCCACCTTTGTTGGCTACGTATCGGCCAACCCGGATGTCAAGCTGGTGGTGACCGACCATGGCAACCTGACCGGCACCCTTGAAACCTTTTTGACCACCGCGGGTCTGGGACCGGATGATATCTATACCGCCGGGTTCGACCTCTCCTCCGCTACGGTCGAAGCCATTCGGGGCGGCTGGACCGATCTGGTGATTGACCAGCAGCAGTGGCTGCAAGGGTATCTGCCTATCTTGCAGATCTGCCTCACGCACAACTTTGCCTTTACCGGCCTGCACGTCGACACGGGCGCTGGCTTTGCCCATAAGGATAACGTGGAATTACTGGCCGACCTGGTCAACCAGCAAATCCGCTAAGAGTCTGTCTTAAAATTTTCTCGTTCCCAAACTGAAGTTTGGGAACGAGAATAAAACGAGATTTACTCTCGTTCCCAAACTTAGTTTGGGAATGAGGTAAATGGTCACGCCAAGCGACCCCTACAGAAGATCATATTTCAGGAGTGAATTGCATGGATGCCGATCACAGGCTTGAACTGAAGAATATCTCAAAATCTTTTGGCGAAGTAAAATCGCTGCAAAATGTTGATTTTTGGTTAGGTCGAAATGAGGTGGTTGGCCTGCTGGGGGATAATGGGGCGGGCAAGTCTACCCTGATCAAAATTATCACCGGTTACTACCAACCTGACGAAGGCGAGATTTTTTGCAATGGCCAAAAAATTGGGCATTTAACTGTGCCCAAGGCCCGCGAATTGGGGATCGAAACTGTGTATCAGGAACGAGCCCTGGCTGAACTCCAAACCCTCTGGCGTAACATTTACATTGGCCGTGAGTTAAGTAATCGCTTGGGCTTTCTTAAGGTCAATGAAATGAAGGCAGAAACCAATCGGTTGATGCTAGAATCGATGGGTTTTACCTCCACCGCAGTTAATCCGGACTCGACCATCAAGAGTTTTTCCGGCGGCGAAAAGCAGGGTGTGGCCATTGTCAGGGCATTGTATTTTGATGCGGAAATCATCGTTCTGGACGAGCCAACGATGGGTTTGTCATTAAAGGAAACCCGTAAATTACTCAATTTTGTGCGCAGTATCAAAGAAGCGGGTAAATCGGCCATTTTTATTGACCACAATATTTTCCACGTCTATTCGGTGGCCGATCGGGTGGTGGTGTTGGATCGCGGTCGGGTGGCGGGTGAATTTATGACCGCCGACATCACCTTGAATGATCTGATGGATAAGATGTACCGGGTGGCCGAAACAGGTAGTCTTGAATAGAGGATGATAAAAAAATGAACTCCACCGCTGACAATACCGGGGCTGAACAGAGCCTGCCCAGCCCTCCAGAAAAATTTAACTTTACCAGATTTCTGCGGATGAATGGCCCCCAGATCGGGATTCTGACGGTTTTTGGATTGATGTGGGTTTTCTTCATCATTTTTGCCCCGCGCACCTTCCTGTCTCCTCAAATCTATTTGGCTTTTATGTCAACCATCCCCTTCTTTGCCATCATCGCCCTGATGTTAACGATGCTGGTCATCGCCGGCGAAATGGACCTCTCATTTCCGTCAATCATGGCGATTGGGATGGTAGCTTTTGTGTCGGTCTTCAACCCCACCGGCAATGTTTTTTTGGCTCTGCTGGCCGGTTTAGTGACCGGTTTCTTGGCCGGTTTGCTGAATGGGGTTATTGTGGTGGGGATTGGTCTACCTTCTCTGGTGGTGACCATTGGCACCCAGTTCTTCTGGCGGGGAGCGGTTTTGGTGCTGTTGGGTGGTAAAGGTCATACCTTGGTTGCGGCCAGAGACAGTTTTACTTATAGCCTGTTGGTTGGGAAATTGTGGGGCATCCCCATGCAAATGGTTTGGTTGGTGCTCATCGCCATCGTTGCCTGGGTGCTGCTAAATCGCCACAGATTTGGAGCCAATATTTATGTGATCGGTGACAATAAACAGACGGCCGAGTTGATGGGTATCAACACGGCTGGCACCCGGATGTTGATGTTTGCCCTGGTTGGCATGGCCGCGGCCTTTGCCGGTATCCTGGCCAGCTTGCAGGTCTCCTTTTTCTGGCCTTCCCTGGGCGATGGTTACTTGCTCAGCACCCTAGCCGCGGTCTTTTTGGGCGGCACCTCGGTTTTTGGCGGGGTTGGCACTATTTTGGGCACCTTTATCGGCAGCTTTATTATTGGGGCCATCCAGGCGGCTATCGTCGCCATTGGTCTGACCGGTTTGGGCTGGACCGAGCTGATCTACGGTTTGATCATCACTCTATCTGTTTCGATGCACGCCATCTTGCGCCGCAGGATAGAGTGATCAGGAATCAGTGATCAGTATTCAGTGATCAGTATTCAGTGATAACTGATAACTGACCAGGAGCTATTGAATGAAACATCGCGAGCGAGTGTTGATGGCTTTGAACCACCAGAAGCCTGATCGCTGCCCGTTGCAAGTCAGTTTTACCCCGGAATTTGCCGCACGGCTAAAAAATGCCATGGGGTTGAAAGATGAGGATTTTCATAATCCTCACGGTGGGGGCAATACCTACGTGATGGAGCGGGTCCTCGACGAGGATATGCTCCTGACCTCGGTCGGCTGGGCCAACTCCTATTACGCCACTGCCGCTTACAGTGCCGACGGCCAGAGCTACACCGACGAATGGGGTGTCACCTGGCGGAATACGCCTTACCAGACCAAATTCGGCCAGGGTCACTACACTGAAATCGTGGGCCATCCCCTGGCCGATGACACCGCCATCGCCGCCTACCAACCACCCAACCCGACCCGGCCTGAGTTGTACGTCGAGGCCGAACGGGTCGTCAAAGAATTCAAAGACGAATATTGGATTGTGGGCGTTACCGTCACCACCATCTTTGAGACGGCCTGGGCCTTGCGCGGCTACGAGCAAACCTTGCTGGACCTGGCCCTCGATCCCGACCTGATCGACCGGCTGTTTGACATCCCCTTCCACTATCATCTAACCGCAGCCAGGAAGCTGGTGGAATTGGGCGTCGATATGATCTGGACCGGGGATGATATCGGCGCTCAACAGCAGATGTTGATGGCCCCGGACACGTGGCGCAGATTCCTCAAACCCCGCATGGCAACCTTTGTGGCGGCTCTGAAGGAGATCAACCCGGTCGTGAAGGTAGCCTATCACTCCGATGGCAACATTGCGCCGATCATTCCGGATCTGATTGAGATCGGAATAGATGTGCTTAATCCCATCCAACCCCGCTCGATGGATCCGGCCGAAATCAAACGAAAATATGGAGATAAGCTCTGTTTTTGGGGCTCCATCGATGAGCAATATACCCTGCCCTACGGCAGCCCTGCCGACGTTGCCGCCGAAGTGATCACCCGCCTCAAAACGTTGGGGAGAAATGGGGGTTTAATCCTGGGGCCGACCCACCATGTTCAACTTGACACCCCCCTGGAAAACTTTTGGGCTATGGTCAATACCATTACCAAAACGCCTTACAGTTCGCTATGAAAAATAACCGCTTAAAGCCGCAGGCAAATATTCCCTACTCCCTACTCCCTACTTCAGAGGTGCAGCAATATGACCGTTACGCCGCCAAGTGAACGGTGGGAATTTGAACTTGAGAATGTGCCGGGCTTTGAGCTGGCGATGCAGCGGGTCTATGCCTGGTACGAAGGCGAAATCATCGACCGGGCGCCGGTTCGATTTGTGGCTCACAACGCCTTTGTGGAGCAGGCCAATCAGGCTTATCCTTCCCCTAACCTGCGGGATCGCTGGTTCGACGCCGAGTTCCAGGTAGACACTTTTCTCAAGTCGATTGAAGGGCAGACCTTCCACGGCGAAACTTTTCCCGTTTTCTGGCCCAATCTGGGGCCGGAAGTTTACGCCGCCTTCTATGGGGCCGAGTTAGAGTACGGCGAGGTCACCGCATGGTCCAAACCGGTTGTGCGCGACTGGGCCGACATGGACCAATTGAAGTTGGATCTGACCAATCAGTACTTTCACAAGTTGGCCGAGTTGACCCGCTGCGCCCTGGAAAAATGCCGGGGTAAGTTTATGGTCGGCTATACCGACCTTCACCCCGGCGTCGATTGCGCCGCAGCCTGGCGAGACCCACAGCAGTTCTGTTTGGATTTGTACGATCATCCCAACCAGGCCAAACAGCTTATCGAGCTGGCCATCGCCGATTTTGAGCTGATCTACGACCATTTTGACGCCATGCTCAAAGCCGCCGGGCAGTTATCGGTGAGCTGGATGGGCATCCCTTCTTACGGCCGGATGCACATCCCCAGTTGTGACTTTGCGGCGATGATCTCTGAGGAGTTCTTTGCCGAATTCTGCCTGCCCGTGTTGCAGCGGGAAGTGAAAACGATGAGCCACAATATCTTTCACGTTGATGGCAAAGGCGTGGCCAAACATCTTGAGGCCATCTTGTCGGTGCCTCAAGTCCACGCCCTCCAATGGGTGCAGGGGGTGGGCGCCGACTATCCCATTCTCCAATGGCTGCCATTGATCAAGGCTATGCAAGCCAAAAAACCGGTGATCGTCGATTTGCAGCAGCACGAGCTGGAGCCGTTCATCGAGCAGATGGAACCGGCCGGTCTGTTCTTGTGGATTGCCACCAAAAACGAGGCTGAAGAGTTGGCCATCATCAAACGGCTGGAACAGTGGCGTTAAGCCATACCCTTTTACCTCGTTCCCAAACTTAGTTTGGGAACGAGGTAATTCAAGAGGAGTTGACGAATTGGGTTGACCATAGAACGTGAAACGTAAAACGTGAAGATTTATGGCATTACGTTTTACGCTTTACGAATTAGTCTGTGAGCCAGACTAACTTAAAAATTAATCACACTCAAATTATTTAGCTTTCAAAAAGGAGTTGATCTTATGAAAAAACCAGTCTTAGGGGTGATTGTTGGTAATCGGGGCTTTTTCCCCAATCATCTATGTGAGTCAGGCCGCCAAACTATCTTGAAAGTGTTGGCCGCCGAAAGCATCGACGCCGTGGCCCTGACGCCCGAAGATACGCCCTTTGGCAGCGTCGAGAGTTTGACCGACGCCCAAAAATGCGCCGACCTGTTCAAAAAACATCGGGATGAAATCGACGGCGTACTGGTCACCCTGCCCAACTTTGGCGATGAGCGTGCCATCGCCAATACCCTGCGCTGGGCCAATCTCAATGTGCCGGTGTTGATCCACGCCTTTGCCGACGACGCCCAAAAAATGACCATCGCCGACCGCCGCGACTCGTTCTGCGGCAAGATGTCGGCCTGCAATAACTTGCGCCAATATGGGATCAAATATTCGCTGACCAGCCTGCACACGGTTGATCCGGAAACCGACAGCTTTCGGGCCGACTTGCGCCAGTTTGTGAGCACCTGCCGGGTGGTGGGCGGCTTGCGCAATGCCCGCCTGGGGGCCATCGGCGCTCGACCGACCGCCTTTAACACCGTCCGCTATAGCGAGAAACTGCTAGAGCATACCGGCATCTCAGTCGATACCCTCGACCTGTTTGAAGCCTTTGGCATGGCCGGCCGCCTGACCGATGGGGACGCCAAGGTCAAGGCCAAATTGGAACAAATCAAGGCCTATGTTTCCACCAAAGGCATCCCGGCCGAGTCGCTGGCCAAGATGGCCAAACTCGGTGTGGTCATCGATGACTGGATGGCGGCCAATAATCTGGTAGCCAGCGCCATTCAATGCTGGACCGCCATGCAGGAGTATTACGGCATCGTGCCCTGCACCCTGATGAGCATGATGAGCAACGAGCTGATGCCCTCGGCCTGCGAAACGGATATTGCCGGGGTAGTTGGCATGTATGCCCTGGCCCTGGCCTCGCAAAAGCCGAGCGCCCTGGTCGATTGGAACAACAACTACGGCGACGACCCCGATAAAGGCGTGATTTTCCACTGCTCCAACCTGCCCAAAGGTGTTTTCACCGATCAAGATGATCCCGGCCTGATCTCCCCGGATGACATCCCGGTGATGGATTTCCAGGAGATTATCGCCGGTACGGTCGGCAAAGCGAGTACCTTTGGTACGGTGGTTGGCCGGATGCGGGCCGAACCGTTCACCTACTGCCGGGTCTCGACCGATGATCTGAACGGCAAAATGCTGGCTTACGTGGGCGAAGGCGAATTGACCAACGACCCGCTGAAGACCTTTGGCGGTTATGGGGTGGTGCGCGTGCCTAATTTACAGGGCCTGCTGCGCTACATCTGCGAAAACGGCTTTGAGCATCACACCGCCGTCAACCTGTCGCTCACTGCGGCCGCGGTTAACGAAGCTTTAGGCAAGTATTTGGGTTGGGAAGTTTACTACCACCGCTAATTATGTTCGGATAAATTTTCCCATATCGTGTGGCGTGGTGTGTGTTTCGTTCGCTTTGCGTACGCACCACGCAACACGCACCACGCACCACGCTTATTCATAGGAGTTGAAGATGAATCAAAATGATATCCCCCAAGCAATTAAGAGCGGCAAGACCATTCTTGGCATCGAGTTCGGCTCAACTCGCATCAAGGCGGTGTTGATCGGTGAGGATCATGCGCCGATCGCCTCGGGCAGCCATGAGTGGGAAAACCAATACGAAAACGGCATCTGGACATACAGTCTTGCAGATGTTTGGACCGGTTTGCAGGATAGCTATCGGCAGCTTAACAACGAGGTTTTCAAGAATTATAACGTCTCGCTCCAGACCGTTGGCGCGATTGGCTTCAGCGGCATGATGCATGGCTATCTGCCCTTCGATAAGGACGAAAATTTGCTCGTCCCGTTTCGAACATGGCGCAACACCATCACCGGGCAGGCGGCCCAGGAACTCACGGAGCTGTTCCAATTTGCTATTCCCCAACGTTGGAGTATTGCCCACCTCCATCAGGCGATATTGAACAAGGAAGCCCATATCAACGATATCAGCTATCTCACTACGCTGGCCGGCTATGTCCATTGGAAATTGACGGGCCAAAAGGTGTTGGGCGTTGGCGAAGCATCGGGCATGTTCCCCATCGATAGCCAGACCAACGACTACGATGCCGGCAAGATCAAGCTATTCAACCAACGGCTTAAAACCGAAAACATCTCGTGGAAGATCCAAGACATCCTGCCCAAAGTCCTTGTCGCCGGAGACGCCGCCGGCGTTCTGACCGAAGCAGGCGCAAAACTGCTCGATCCCACGGGACAGTTACAAGCGGGGATTCCGCTCTGCCCGCCGGAGGGCGACGCCGGCACCGGCATGGTGGCGACGAATAGCGTTAGAGAACGAACGGGCAATGTCTCCGCCGGAACATCGGTCTTTGCTATGATCGTTTTGGAGCAGCCGCTGTCAAAGCTCTATCCCGAGATTGACATGGTGACAACGCCCGCAGGCAAGCCTGTGGCTATGGTCCATAGCAACAACTGCACAACCGATCTCAATGCCTGGGTTGACTTGTTCCATGAATTTACGCAGGCGCTTGGGGTGGAGATGAGCGAATCCAGGCTGTTTGAAATGTTGTATACCAAGGGTCTCGCTGGCGATGCGGACGCGGGCGGGCTGCTCGCGTACAATTACTTTGCGGGCGAGCATATCACCCACCTGGAAGAGGGGCGTCCCCTGTTCGTCCGTACACCCGAAAGCCGCTTCACCCTGGCGAATTTCATGCGGGTGCACCTGTTCGCGTCACTCGGCGCCTTGAAGATCGGGCTGGGCATCTTTGAACAGGAACAGGTGAAGATCGACCAGATTCTCGGCCATGGCGGCTTCTTCAAGACACCGGAAGTGGGTCAAAAGATCATGGCCGCGGCGATGAATGCCCCTGTTTCCGTAATGGAGACCGCCGGCGAGGGCGGCGCATGGGGGATCGCCCTGCTGGCCGCCTATATGCTCCATAAGGCGCCAAATGAGCCTCTGGAAACCTATCTCGCCAACAAGGTCTTTGCCGGTGAACATAGCACGACCATCGCGCCTGATCCGGCGGATGTGGCCGGATTTGCCGCGTTCATAGAGCGCTACAAAAAGGGACTCGTCATCGAACGAGCCGCCGTGGATGCGCTGAGGTAAAGGTAGGGGCGTTCGGCCGAACGCCCCTACGAAATAATGGGGAAATCATGCCAATTCCTCAAGAACTCAGGAGATAGCTTATGAACAATGGCAAATCAACGTTCGCCTTATTTTTCGGCAATCGAGGTTTTTTCCCGGCCTCGCTGATTGCTCAGGCCCGGGCAGAGCTGCCCCGGCTGCTCCAAGCTTGGGGCCACGACGTGCTCATGCTCGATGAGGCCGCTACCCGTTACGGCGCGGTCGAGACCCGCCAGGAGGGCGAAATCTACGCCAATTTTCTGCGCCAACATCACGGCCAGTTTGACGGCGTCATCGTCAGCCTGCCCAACTTTGGCGATGAGTTCGGCGCGGTGACCGCTCTCAATGAGGCCGATGTGCCCATTTTGATCCAGGCCTATCCCGATGAGCTGGACAAGATGGAACCGGCCCTACGGCGAGACGCCTACTGCGGCAAGTTATCGATTATGGATGTGTTCCAACAATATGGCCTCAAATTCACCGCGCTCAAGCCGCACGTTGTTGACCCCAACAGCGACGCCTTCAAACAGAATATCGACTATTTTGATCGAGTTTGCCGGGTCATCAAGGGCATGCGCGGCATGGTCGTCGGGGCCATTGGCGCCCGGACCACGCCCTTCAAAACAGTCCGGATCGATGAGATTACTTTGCAAAAGTATGGCATCGTCGTCGAAACCATTGACCTGTCCGAGGTGATCGCCCGGGTCAAGGCCGCCTCGACCGGCAGCGACGCTTACCGGGCCAAAGCGGCTATACTCAAGGAATATGCGGCCTGGGATGGCGTGCCCGAGGGCGCTTTTGAGAATATCATCAAGCTGGGAGTTGTGCTGGATGAGTTAGTCGACGCCTATCGCATGGACACCATCGCCCTGCGCTGCTGGCTGGAGCTACAAACCCAGTTGGGCATCTCCCCTTGCGTAGTCGTCGGCGAGCTGAACAACCGGCTGGTCTCATCGGCCTGTGAGGTGGATATCGGCAGTTCGATTGCCATGCACGCCTTGAGCCTCGCCTCGGGCCAACCGGCCACCTGCCTGGATTGGAACAACAATTACGGCGATGCTGAAAATAAGTGCATCCTGTTCCACTGCGGGCCGGTGCCCAAAGCCCTGATGACCGATCAGGGCCAGATCAGCGATCATCTCATCCTGCAAAGTGAGTTGGGACCAGGCCGTTCCTATGGCTGCCACGTTGGCCGCATCGCCCAGATGGACTTCACTTTTGGCAATATCATGACCCAGGCCGGTCAGGTGGAGGTCTACCTGGGGCAGGGCCGGATCACCACCGATCCCGTCCCCGGCAACTTCTTTGGCTGCGCCGGGGTGGCCGAGGTGGAGAATCTTGAAGAGGTCTTGCTACACATCGGCCGGACCGGCCATCGCCATCACGTCAACCTGACTCCCGGCTGGCTTCAAGCGCCGCTCAAGGAAGCCCTGAGCCATTATCTTGGTTTTAAGGTAGCCACACCCCAACAGAATGGTCACCGGTGACGCTCGCCGTAAGGGGCACGGTCAAACACTTGATTTACCTGGTTAATTGTAGTATATTAGTGATAACCACTTCAATTCATCTACTGACTCCTAACATATTCCTGTTGGTCCCCACACGGGAGATAGCAGGAAGATTTGAGCTTGCCGATCAAACCATTTTTATGGCGTCTTGGCTTTGGCCGAGTCGGAGACAGTTTCTACCCCAATGTAAGTGCTTTATCCCAACCGACTATGCGTCCCATTAGCCCGGATGCCATCCTCAAGGTATTGAAAGGAGGTGATTCAAAAAGCCAGTCGTACATCCAACTAAGCCGGGAATTGTTTTCTTTAGGAGGAGTTTCTATTCATTCTCACTGTGGAGGAGAAAACAAAGATGTCACACAATAAAATAGTGCTTGTATTGATTGTATTGCTGGCCGCGCTGTTGGTCATTAGCTGCGCGCCGGCGCAACCACAAACAGTAGTCCAGACCGTCGTTGTTGAAAAAGAGGTTGAGAAAGTGGTCGAGGTGGTGCAGACGGTCGAGGTCGAAAAGGAAGTTGTGGTCGAAAAGGAAGTTGAGGTAGAGGTGGTGGTCACCCCCACGCCTGAACCGGCAGCCGAGCAGACCGTTATTCAAGGTTTCCCCACGACTGTTGAGGAAGAGGCCAGGACAGCCCAGGCCGCTTTTGAAGCCGCCGACAAAGGCCAGCCCGATCCGGAGTGGGCCGGTAAATCCTTTACCATCGGCGTTTACTCAGCCGGGCAGCGCGGGGCCATCTCCGGCCCCACCTACTTCTGGCGGTCCAAATTTGAGGAGCTGACCGGGGCCACTTACGACATCGTCGAAATCCCCTTTGCCGAGATGCGTGAAAAAATCTTTACCGACTTCCAGACCGGCGCGCACCAGTACGATGTCATCCTCAACTGTTCCAACTTCTACGGTGACTATATCGCCAACGATTTTATCCAACCGATAGACAAGTACTTTGATGATCCCCGGATGCCCAAGTGGGATCGCGAGTCGATCTCCCCGGCGGTGCGTAACTTGCTGCAATGGGGCGGCCAGTACTACGGTACCCAGAACGACCACGACGCCCAGGTTCTTTACTACCGCAAGGACATCATCGGAGATCCCAAGTGGCAGGCCGCCTTTGAGGAAGAGATGGGCCATCCCATGCCGGTGGCTATGGACACGTGGGAAGATGTGCTGGAGATTGCCCAGTTCTTCAACGGTAAGGACTGGAACGGTGATGGTGATCCGGATGACGGCATCACTCTGCATCTCAAGGTCGGTGGCCAGGGCTTCTTCCACTTCATGGCCCTGTCGGCGCCTTATGTGGTGATCCCCGCCCCCGGCGATGACCCAACCAAGGTCACCAGGTATCACAACATCTACTACTTTGACCCCGAGACGATGGAACCGTTGATCAACTCACCGGGCCACGTGAAGGCGCTGGAAATGCTGCTGGCGCTGTCCAAGGCCGGCCCCTCGGCTATGTGGGGCTGGAGCCTCGGCGAGGCCTGGGCCGACTTCCTCTCCGGCAATGCAGTAATGACCTTCTCCTGGGGCGATGTCGGCTCGCTGGCGCAGGATCCAACGCAATCCGCTATCCAGGGCAAGCTGGGAGCGCGCGGCATCCCCGGCACTAAGGGCCCTTATGATATGGAAAAAGGCGAATTCCTGGAACTGGATGAGCCAAACATGGTCGGCAACCAGGTTGGCTGCTCCTGGCACCCGGTGCTGTCCAAGTACGCTGAGAACCCGGACCTGGCCTATTACTGGATGGCCTGGCAGGCGACGCCTGAGATCAACCACTGGAACGTGGCCTACGGTTGGACCGGCGTTGACCCCGGCACCACCTATGACTGGTTCCCGCCCTACGGTACGGCAACGGTTGAGGAGTACGTAGCGGGCGGCTACAACCCTGACGATGCCAAGTACTTCATCGGTGCCTACCAGGA
>CAYNLK010000014.1:0-129403 GCA_964398055.1 uncultured Caldilineaceae bacterium | reverse complement strand
GAGAAACGTTAGACGTTGTTTAGATTTTTCGGGGCATTATCCCTGAACGGTTACTAAATTAAAAACAGAGAGGTTTTGAAAAATGAAAAAAACAATCGCTGTTCTCGGTGGCACCGGCAACGAAGGTCCCGGCCTGGCCTTCCGCTGGGCCAAATCAGGCCAGTACGAGGTCATCATTGGCTCCCGGCAAGCGGAAAAAGCTGAACGAGTGGCCGCTGAATTAAATCAAAAGCTGGGCCAAAATCTGCTGCGCGGGCTACCCAACGAAGCAGCCGCCCAGGCCGCCGACATCTGCGTCTTGACCGTCCCCTACAGCGCCCAGGGGCCAACCCTCACCGGCCTGCGCGAGCTGCTGCAAGGCAAAATCCTGATCGACGTGACCGTGCCGCTTCAGCCGCCCAAGGTCAGCCACGTCCACGTGCCGCCGGGCGGCTCAGCCGGCCAGGAGGCCCAGGCCATTTTAGGCGAGAGCGTGCGGGTGGTGTCGGCCTTTCAGAATGTGGGCGCGGCCCACCTGGCCGAAGGGGACAGCCACATCGACTGCGACGTGCTGGTCTGCGGTGACGACAAAGAGGCCAAAGCCGCAGCCATCGCCCTGGCCGAAGCCGCCGGCATGCGCGGCATCGACGCCGGGCCGCTGAGAAATGGCGTCGTGGTCGAAGGTTTGACCGCCGTCCTGATCGGCATTAATATCCGGCACAAGGTTAAGGGCGCGGGTATCAAGATTACCGGCATTTAAGATCAACTTTGAAAAATATTAGCCAAACAAAGGAGTTAAGCCATGAGTCAAGATAGAGTAGCCCTGTATTTGCAGGACGCCCACGAGCTGCGGGAAGGGATGAAACTGGCCCAATTTGCCGAAAAGCACGGCTTTGAGGCGGTCTGGCAGGCCGAAAGCCGGCTGGTTCGGGACGCTATCGTTCCGATGGCCGCTTTCGCCGCGGTCACCGAGCGGATCAAAGTCGGTTCCGGAGTCATCAACAACTGGACCCGCAACATCGGCTTGCTGGCGGCCACCTTCCTGACCCTGGATGACCTGGCCCCCGACCGGATCATCTGCGGCATCGGGGCCTGGTGGGACCCGCTAGCGGCCAATGTCGGCATCCAGCGGCGCAAGCCGTTGCAGGCCATGCGCGAAACCATCGAGGTGATGCGCCGCTTGTTGAATATGGAAAATGTGACCTATGAGGGTGAGTTTCACCGGGTCAAAGGGATCGAGCTGGACGTTGTCCACGGCCGGCGAGAGCCTCGCAATGTGCCGATCATGATCGGGGCGACCGGGCCGCAGATGATGGAACTGGCCGGCGAGATCGGCGATGGGGCCGTGCTGAACTACTGCGTGCCGCCGGAGTACAACCACGAGGCCCTGGCTCGACTCAAGGCCGGGGCCGAACGAGTTGGGCGGGCCTTAGCCGATATTGACCGGCCGCAGTTGGTCGTCTGCTCGGTGGATATGGACAAGGCCAAAGCGCTCGATGGGGCCCGCTGGCTGCTGACCCAATACATTGCCCAACAGCCCCACATCACCAAGGCCAGCAACACGCCGCCCGAAACCGTGGAAAAAATCCAGTCGATCCTGGGTTGGCCGGCGACGAAGGAGCAGATCAAAGAGGCTATGAAGCTGGTGCCGGACGATCTGGTGCAGCGGATCACCGCCAGCGGCACGCCGGAGGAGGTGAAGGCTAAGGTGCGGGAGTATGTCGCCAACGGCTGCACCTGCCCCATCCTTTACCCGCTGGGCGATCCGTATTTAATGATTGAAGTCTTCTCCGACGGCTACAGTGTCTAATTGTGAATAGTAAATTGTGAATTCATTCACAATTTACTATTCACAATTCACAATTTCTCTCCACCAAAACCCTTGACTCTCCAGCAAAAGTATGTTATAGTAGAGATCAAGTCGTCAGACGACTATCAACTAACCTCCCCCAATCGTAACTTCAATTTGACTTTACTACGGGTGACAATCAACCAATATACTGGCGCCACGACAATAAAAACCATTGTGACCAACCGCAATGAAGCGATTTTTTTCTCAAGTCAAATTTACCGCAAAGTCGAATACAACAGAGCCTTAAGTTCTGTTGCCACGTCTTTGCGGTTTTGTTTTTATATTGGTTATTGAAATTTTAAGATGGAGTAAGGAGCGAAACAATGATTATCGATGTTCATATGCACCCGACCAACTGGGTCGATCCGGCCTGGCGGCACGGCGGCACCCCCTTCACCGGCGAGCGCATGCTCAAAATGATGGATGGGCCGTATCTGGTCAAAGGCAAAGAGCGGCGCATCGACTGGGGCGTCATTCAGCCCCCACCCGGCGCCACCGTGATGCAAAAAGGGATGTTGCCCGGCCGGGAGGGTATCCGCAATTACATGGCCTACTGCACCGAGCTGGTCCAGCGTTATCCCGACCGCTTTATCGGCAACTTTACCTACAACCCCCGCTTTGGGGTAGAGGAAGGCATCGCCGAGCTGGAGTTTCACGTGAAAGAGTACGGTTACAAGATGATGAAGCTCCACTCCAACATGCACGCCTACCGGCCCGACCGGGCCCTGGATTGGGTCCGCCCGGCGGTGAAGAAATGCGCCGACCTCGGCATCCCGGTGATGATGCACACCGGCGACGGGCCGTACAGTATCCCCACCCAGTTCTATCCCCTGATCAAAGAGTTCCGCGACGTCAACTTCATCATCGCCCACTTTGGGGTGCAGACCGGCGGCGTCTACAGCTTTGAAGCCTTCTGGATGGTCATGGACAACCCCAACGTCTACGTCGAGTCCGGCTGGTGCTTGCAATCCCGGCTGGTTGAGTTTGGCGAGCAGATGCCCCGCGACCGGATGGTGCTGGGGACCGACTCCCCGCCGAACGAGCCGGGGGTCTGGATCCATATGCTGGAGATCCTGTGCAACAATTATCCGCAGGGTTTCAACCTGAACGAGGACGAACTGGAAGGCTTTTTGGGCAATAATGCGGCCAAACTGCTGGGGTTGGAACCGACCCCGCCGCCTGACACGGAAGTGGTAGGAAACTGGCACCTGTTTATTGATTAAAGAGATTGGAGATTAGAGATTAGAGATTGGGGATCGGAGATTGGTTATTGCAATTTGCAATTGAGTAATCTCCAATCTCCTCATCTCTCAATCTCCTGAGGGAGTGACTATGCGACCTTTTGAATATTTTGAGCCAACCACCCTCACGGAAACCGTTGCTCTCCTGGGCCAATATAACGGCCGGGCGAGCGTGCTGGCCGGCGGCACCGACTTGCTGGTCGAGATCAAGGAAAAGATCCGCCAGCCGGATTACGTGATCAACATCAAAAGGCTGCCCGGCCTAGCTCAGTTGACCTATGATGAGCTGACCGGCCTGAAGATTGGCGCGCTGGTAACTACCCGGGAAGTGGAGACCTCGCCGCTGGTGCGGACCCACTATCCGGCCCTGGCCCAGGCGGCCAGCGAGTTGGGTTCGATTCAGGTGCGCAACCGGGCGACCGTGGCCGGCAACATCTGCCGGGCCTCACCCTCGGCCGATACGCCACCGCCGCTGATCGCCGCCGGCGCTTCGGTCAAGTTATTTGGCTCCACCGGCGAAAGGGTCATCCTGCTCGAAGATTTTTTCACCGGCCCCGGCCAGACGGTCCGGGCCAGAGACGAGCTTTTGGTCGAGATCATCGTCCCACCGCCGCCACCCCATACCGGCCGGGTCTACCTCAAACACGGCCGGCGCAAGGCCATGGAGCTGGCTACCGTGGGCGTGGCCGTCTCGCTGACCCTTGACCAGGACCGCTGCCAGGAAGCACGAATTGTGCTGGGAGCGGTTGCCCCCACCCCGATCCGGGCCAGGCAAGCTGAAGCAGCCCTGGCCGGCGCCGTGATCGATGGGCATTTGATCGAAATGGCGGCCCAAACCGCTATGAACGAGTCCCGCCCTATTAGCGATGTGCGCAGTAGCGCCGACTATCGCCGGGAGATGGTCAGGGTGTTGACCGGCCGGGCTTTGAACCGGGCGTTGGAATTGGCTAAAGCAGGTGATAGGAGCTAAAGCGATACCCCCTCCCCTGGCCCCCCTATCAGGAGGAGGGGTATTTTAGGAGCATACATATGAAACAGATTGTACCGATGACCATCAACGGCGAGCCGTATGAACTGGTTGTTGAACCTTACCACACCCTTTTGGATGCCCTGCGCAACGAAGCCGGCCTGACCGGGGCCAAAAAAGGGTGCGATGTGGGCGACTGCGGGGCCTGTACCGTTATTCTGGATGGCAAGCCGGTCAACTCCTGTCTGGTGCTGGCCGTCGAGGCCCACGACAGCGAGATATTGACTATCGAAGGGTTGGCCAGCAGCGACGGCTCGCTGCATCCGCTCCAGGAGAATTTTCTCAAATACGGCGCGGCGCAGTGCGGCTTCTGCACGCCAGGGATCATTATGGCGGCCAAAGCTCTGCTGGACGAAAATCCCCACCCCACCGAAGCCGAAGTTCGCTTTGGTCTGGCCGGTAATATTTGTCGCTGCACCGGCTATGCCAAGATCGTTACGGCTATTCTGGCCACGGCTAATCAAGGAGGTTGACATGACCGCTGACTTCGCTGAACTCAGTCGAACCGAATTTGCGGTGATCGGCAGCAGTCCCAAACGGCTGGAAGGGCGGGGCAAGGTCACCGGCCAAGCCCGCTACGCCGTTGACTACCGGCTGCCGGGCATGCTGCACGGCAAAATCAAGCGTAGCCCCCACCCGCACGCCGAAGTGGTGCAAGTTGACGCCAGCCGCGCCCTGGCCCTGCCGGGGGTCAAAGCGGTGCTGACCATCGACAACGCGCCCCGGGTGCGCCACGCCGGGGCGCCGCCGCCGCGCTTCTCGTCAGTTTGGCCGGACCAACACATTTTTGACCACAAGGTCCGCTTTGTGGGCGAAGGGGTCGCCGCGGTAGCGGCGGTTAGCGAAGAGATTGCTGACGCCGCGCTGGAGCTGATCGAGGTGGAGTACAAGCTGCTGCCGGCGGTATTCGACGTCGACGAAGCGATGCAGCCGGACGCGCCCAAGATTCACAACACCGAGCGCAACCTGATGATGCCGCCGGTGGTGGAGGAGCGGGGCAATATTGAAAAAGGCTTTGCCGAGGCCGATTACATCTTTGAAGGCGAATACAGCACCGGCCGGCCGGTCCCCTGCTACATGGAGCCGAACGTCTGTGTCTGCCAATTCGACCCGAACGGCAAATTGACCATCTGGAGCTCAACCCAGGCCATTTTTATGGTCCGGGGCATTTTGAGCGAAGTGCTCAATATTCCGGTCAATCATATCCGGGTCATTGTGGAGAATATGGGCGGCGGCTTTGGGGCCAAGCAGGATTTGTTCCAGCACGAATTCATCTGTGCCCTGCTGGCCAAACAGAGCGGCCGGCCGGTCAAGATGGAGTACAGCCGGGCCGAGACCTTTTTGGCCGGCCGGACTCGCCACCCGGTCAAAGTCTATCTCAAGCAGGGCGTGAAAAAGGATGGGACCATTACGGCGCGGGAGGCGCGCTATGTGGCCAACACCGGCGCCTACGGTTCGCACGGCAACGGCATTACCCGGGTGGGCGCCAGCGCGCTGACCTCGCTCTACCGCTGCGATAACGTGCGGGTGGAAGGCTTGAGCGTTTACACCAACAATCCCATTGCTGGAGCCTTTCGCGGCTATGGCGCGGTGCAGGCCTACTTTGCCCTGGATAGCCAGATGGACGAGATTGCCCACCAGTTGGGGCTGGACCCGGTCGAATTTCGCTTGAAAAACGCCGTAGGCGAGGGCGACATCGCCCCGTCGGGCCACCCCCTGATTGGCCACAGCCTGGCCGCCAGCCTGCGGCGAGGGGCTGAGGAGACAGGTTGGTTTGAGCGCAAAAAGAGCGCCGCGGCGGGCGGCCCGATCAAGCGGGGTTGGGGCGTCGGTACGGAGATGCACGGTTGCAGCGCCTATCCCGGTATCCAGGAAGAAGGCAACGCCATCGTCAGGGTGAACGAGGACGGTACGGTGAACCTGTTTACCGGCGCCGCCGACCTGGGCACCGGCGCGCACACCGCCCTGGCCCAAATTGTGGCGGAGGAGCTGGGCGTTCCGCTTGACTATGTGCGCTGCGTGACCGGCGATACCGATGTGACCCCTTTCGACAACGGCGCCTACGCCAGCCGGACCACCTTTCTATGCGGCGGGGCGGCCAAGCAGGCCGCCGGAGAGGTCAAAAAGCAACTGCTGGAACTGGCCTCTGATAAGTTGGAAGCCGCGCCTGAGGATTTGGTCATTCGCAATGGGCAGATTTTTATTAAGGGGGTGCCGGAACGGACCATCAGCCTGAAAGATGTGGTCAAAGGCGAAGGCGGCACGCCGCCCCGCACATTGGTGGCGACAGCCACCTACAAAACCACCAAAGCTTACTCCAGCGCGGCCCATTTTGTCGAAGTGGAAGTCGATACGGAGACCGGCCAGGTGCAGGTGTTGCAGGTGGTGGCGGTCCACGAGATTGGCAAAGCCATCAACCCGCTGGGGGTGGAAGGGCAGATCGAGGGCGGTATTCAGCAGGGGATCGGCCACTCCCTGACCGAGGATTTGATCATAGACCAACAAACCGGCCGGCCGCTCAACGCCGGTTTTGTGGATTACAAGATGCCGTTGTCGTTGGATATGCCCAAGATCAAACCGGTCATTCTGGAGGAAGCGCCCGATCCCAAGGGTCCCTTTGGAGCCAAGGGGGTCGGCGAGGACCCGATCATCGCCATTGGCCCGGCCATTGCCAACGCCGTGTACGACGCGATTGGGGTGAGAATCCGGGATTTGCCGATTACGCCGGAGAAGGTGTTGCAGGCGCTCAAGGCGGGAGTAGGAAGTAAGGAGTAGGGAGTAGGGAGTAGGGAGTAGGGAGTAGGGTTTGGGGATTTGTGATTTGTGATTTGAAATTTGGGTTTTGAGCATTGAGCATTGAGGTTTGCACATGGTTCAGCGTAGCGCGCCGCTGGCAGAGCAACTGGTCAGCGAGTTAACGGCTCAAATAGCCACGGGTGAGATCGTCGGTGACAGCGGCCGCTTGCCGTCTGAGGCCGAGCTGTGCCAGCGTTACTTGGTCAGTCGAGCCACACTCCGGGAAGCCCTGTCTAAACTGGAACTGGCCGGGGTGATCATTCGTCGCCATGGCGTGGGCACTTTTGTGAACCACGCCTGGCAGCACCAACCCGGCTTGGTGCGGGGCTGGCTGGATGAAGCGCCGGCCTTTGTCGATCTTATCGCCGCGTCCGGTCACGCCGCCGAGTGTAAACTGTTGGCAGCTAGCACTATGCTCGTTCCGGCTGAAACCGTGGCCGAACGACTGGGGATTTCCAGTCAGGCCCAGGTTGTCTCCATTAACAAACTCTTTTTTGCCGACGATACCCCGGTCATCTATTCCCACACCTTACTGCCCTGCCAACTTCTGGAAACAGATACCCAAAATCTCAACCTCACCAAAGAAGTCTTTCGCGACCCGATCTACAAAGTGCTCGAAGAACGCTGTGGCCATAAAGTACATCATCAAACCAGCGAGATCAAAGCAGTGCTGGCGGACGTTAGTTTGGCTGAGCTGCTCGATTGTCGAACCGGTGATCCCTTACTTCAAGTTGAAGAGATTGGCTACAGCCAGGAACAAACGGCCCTGTTTTATGCCCTCCATCACTTTCGAGGGAGCCAGGTCAGCTTTCGGCAGATTCGCATCCCGTCGTTCACCATCGGCTCTTCTCCCTGAGATAGAGCCGGGGGTCGCTTTTGTTGAGGCTGGCTGCCCGTCTAAAATGTTGCGCCAGCCGGGTTGGAACCTTAATTTGACAAATGCGGTCTTTTGTGATAATATTCACGCGCCTTTGGGATTAGTGATTCATCCTACCACCCTACCACCCTACCATACTACTATCCGGCCAATTCGATATTCAAACAAATATTTTAAAGTATCAAAGGAGATGCTGAGATACCCCGCAAACACGAAGATCATTTACTCAACACAACTGAGAGCGTTTAAGTAGTTACCATAGGGGTTGGATCAATCACCACTTTGCCGCTTTGAACGGAGTCAAGTATAATGGGGCACTGTTACGTCGTGGAGGAGCTGCGTTTAGGTTGGGCCACGACTCTACAATGACCGTTGGGTTGTCTGTTCGTCCACAACCCGGAAACTCCGCCTGAACTAGAATCTCCCGCCAGTTGAAGGGTCGATATTCCCCCAGCGACCCGGGGGAGAGTGAACGGTAGCCCAACCCCACTCATTTGCCTATTCAAATCCTTATTATTGCTCGTTTATATTCAACAGCCAGATATAAAACCGTATCCAGCAACATATTAGTTAACTTATAAGGTGGCAGGTATGAATGTGAAGGCGAAAATTATCGAAAATGCGCCTCAAGTCCTCGTACCGTTAGGAGCCGTCCTCTTAGCCTTATTGGTTGGCGCGGTCATGCTCATCGCTTTGGGCGCCGACCCGATCAAGGCTTATGTTGCCTTGTACGAAGGCGCCTTTGGCAACACCAATGCTATGGCCGACACGCTGGTCAGAGCCACGCCGCTGCTCTTTGTGGGGGTTGGCATCTGCATCTCTTTCCGGGGCGGCGTCCTCAACATCGGGGGGGAGGGCCAACTGATTATGGGCGCCCTGGCTGCAACTGTAGTAGCCATCAATATGGCCTGGGCGCCGGGCTGGCTCATCATCATTTTGGCGTTGATCTTCGGTTTTCTGGGTGGGGCGCTCTGGGGTGGCATTGCCGGTTTTTTGAAAGCCCGGCTGGATGTCAACGAAATCCTGAGCACGATCATGCTGAATGCCATCGCCGTCCAGTTGATGAACTATTTGCTGGCCGGCCCCTTGATCGACCCGGTTCAAATTGAGCGGGGGACACGCATTCCAGAAACGGCCAGATTTCCCCTGGCATCCGACTTACCCCGGCTGGTGCCTACTCGCCTGCATCTGGGTTTTGCCATCGCTATTGTCCTGGCCGTGCTGGTCTGGATTTTGCTGTGGCGAACCACCATTGGCTACCGGATTCGCGCCGTTGGGCTGAATATCAACGCCGCTCGTTTTGCCGGCATTCCGGTAGGCAGCTATGCGATGTTGGCCCTAACCCTCAGTGGAGCCTTGGCCGGGCTGGGCGGCGCGGTGCAGGTGCTGGGATTGCACCACCGCATGTTTACCGACGGTTCGGCCGCCGGCTTTACCGGCAGCGCCGGCTTCAATGGGATTGTGGCGGCCCTATTCGGAGGGCTGCACCCATTGGGTACTATTCCCTCTTCAATCTTATTTGGCGGGTTGTTGGTTGGGGCCAACAAACTCCAGCGGACCGTTCAGGTGCCCTCATCCTTAGCCATCGCCTTGAACGGCCTCATCGTCATCTTTGTCGTTGCCACGCAAATCTGGCGCTATCGCCAGTTCAAGCGGGTCGACGTGGCCGAGAGTGAGCCGGCCGAGAAACCGACAACCCCGGATGAACCCACTATCAAATCGACGGAGGTGGCCTCATGATTTCCGAACTATTTACTCCGGTTGTCATCATTGGCATCCTGGCTGCCGGTATCCGCCTGGCCACGCCTTATCTCTTTGCCGCCATTGGCGAAACGTTTGGCCAACTTAGCGGTGTTTTGAATCTAGGGGTGGAAGGGATTATGCTGTTGGCCGCCTTTGCCGCCTTCTATGTAGTGGTGCTAACCGGCAATCTCTGGCTGGGGCTGCTGGCGGCTATCATTGTGGGGGCCTTGCTGGGGCTGATGATGGCTTTCATCAGCGTAACCCTCAAGGCTGAACAGGGCATCAGCGGGATTGGCCTCTTTCTATTTGGGCTGGGCCTGAGCGACCTGCTGTTTCAGAAAACCCTGGGCACAGTCCAAACGGTCGCCGGTTTTTCAACCATCCGCATCCCCATCTTGAGCGATCTGCCGGTTGTCGGGCCAATCCTGTTCAGCCAAAATCTATTGACCTATGCCGCTTTTGCCCTGGTGCCGATAGCCTGGTTCGTCATCAACAAAACTACCCTGGGTTTGAAAATCATCTCAGTGGGGCAAAATCCGGCCGCGGCCGACTCCTTGGGCATTAGCGTCAGCGGTATCCGTTATCTTATGGTCACCATCGGCGGCGCCTTCGCCGGGATTGCCGGGGCCTCGCTGTCGATTGCCTTATTGAATGTTTTCCAACTCAACTTAACCAGTGGGCTTGGCTTTATTGCCGTGGCCCTGGTTTATTTTGGGGCCTGGAACCCGATCGGAGTGATGTTGGGCGCGCTTATCTTCAGCATGGTCAACTCCTTGCAGTTGTGGGTACAAACCCTGGGCATTCCCATCCCGTCTGATTTTGCCGTGATGATGCCGTATGTACTGACCATCGGCGCTCTGGCTGTGGCCACCACCCGCTCGCGGAATAAACCAGACGCCCTGACCAAACCCTTCACTCGGGGGGAATAAAGAAAGGAGGAGATTAGAGATTAGAGATTAAGAGATTAGAAGATTGATAGAAAAATATCTTCGAAGTCAATATCGTGGGGAAATAAATTATCAAAGAGCCGTCACGAATGAGAGTCCAGCCCCAGGCCATAAGAATGATTTATGGAGGTCGGCTGTCCGTCGGCGGTCATTTTCAGGAGAGAAAAAAAGGAGGATATTTCAAAATGAAGCAGAATAAATTTTGGGTAGTTATTGGTCTTATCTTAATCTTGGCTATGTTGGCGGCCTGCACCGGCGCGGCCACGCCGGCGCCCGCTGTAGAACAGGCTCCAGGCACGCCGGCCCAAGAGGAGGCGCCGGCTGAAGCTGCCGCGCCCGCGGGCCCCTTTCGGGTGGCGGTGGTGATGCCCAGCGCCATCAACGACCTGGCCTTCAGCCAGAGTATGTACGACTCCCTCCTGGCCATCCAACAGGAACGGGGCGAAGCCAATTTCGAAATCGCCTACTCCGATGGCATGTTCGTCGTCGATGACGCCTCCGCCGCCATCCGCGACTACGCCAGCCAGGGTTACGACCTGATCATCGCCCACGGTTCCCAATACGGCAGCTCCCTCCAGGAAATCGCTCCCGACTTCCCCGACACCAGCTTCGCCTGGGGCACCACCGTTGATACCTTCGCCGACCAGGGCATCACCAACGTCTTCGCCTACACCACCGAGTCCAACCAGGGCGGCTATGTTGAAGGGGTGATGGCCGCTCTGCTGACCCAGTCCGGCACCGTCGGCGTCATCGGCCCCATCGACGCCGGCGACGCCAAGCTGACCGTCCGCGGCTTTGCCAAGGGCGTCACCGACACCGACCCCAATGTCAAAGTCCTCGAAGTCTTCACCGGCTCCTTCAGCGATGTCAGCCTGGCTGCCCAGGCCGCCCAAACCCACATCGAGGCCGGCGCCGACCTCCTGACCGGCACCGCTCAAATGGTCGTCGGCGCTATCGGCGTGGCCAAAGAAAAGGGCGTGCCCTGGTTCGGCAACCAGGCTTCCCAAACCTCCCTCGCCCCTGACCTGGTGGTGGCCAACCAGGTCTACGACTGGACCGTGGCTCTCAACCCCATCATCCAGTCCATCCAGAGCGGCAAGCTCGGCGGTGAGGCTTACTCCCTCACCCTGGCCAACGGCGGCCTCAAAATGGAGTTCAACGACAACTTCAACCTCCCCCCTGAAGTCAAGGCCAAAGCCGAGGAAACCATCCAGGGCATCATCGCCGGCAGGATCGATGCCACTATTCCTGAAGAGGGCGCCGCCCCGGCCGCGGCTGCAGCCACGCCGGCCCCGGCCCAGGAGCCAATCCGGGTGGCGGTGGTGATGCCCAGCGCCATCAACGACCTGGCCTTCAGCCAGAGTATGTACGACTCCCTCCTGGCCATCCAACAGGAACGGGGCGAAGCCAATTTCGAAATCGCCTACTCCGATGGCATGTTCGTCGTCGATGACGCCTCCGCCGCCATCCGCGACTACGCCAGCCAGGGTTACGACCTGATCATCGCCCACGGTTCCCAATACGGCAGCTCCCTCCAGGAAATCGCTCCCGACTTCCCCGACACCAGCTTCGCCTGGGGCACCACCGTTGATACCTTCGCCGACCAGGGCATCACCAACGTCTTCGCCTACACCACCGAGTCCAACCAGGGCGGCTATGTTGAAGGGGTGATGGCCGCTCTGCTGACCCAGTCCGGCACCGTCGGCGTCATCGGCCCCATCGACGCCGGCGACGCCAAGCTGACCGTCCGCGGCTTTGCCAAGGGCGTCACCGACACCGACCCCAATGTCAAAGTCCTCGAAGTCTTCACCGGCTCCTTCAGCGATGTCAGCCTGGCTGCCCAGGCCGCCCAAACCCACATCGAGGCCGGCGCCGACCTCCTGACCGGCACCGCTCAAATGGTCGTCGGCGCTATCGGCGTGGCCAAAGAAAAGGGCGTGCCCTGGTTCGGCAACCAGGCTTCCCAAACCTCCCTCGCCCCTGACCTGGTGGTGGCCAACCAGGTCTACGACTGGACCGTGGCTCTCAACCCCATCATCCAGTCCATCCAGAGCGGCAAGCTCGGCGGTGAGGCTTACTCCCTCACCCTGGCCAACGGCGGCCTCAAAATGGAGTTCAACGACAACTTCAACCTCCCCCCTGAAGTCAAGGCCAAAGCCGAGGAAACCATCCAGGGCATCATCGCCGGTTCAATTGATGCCAGCATCCCTGAATAAACGTAGTTAGCCGGTAATCTTCAGGTGACCGGCACCCTTTTACGTGCCGGTCACCTGACAAGTAACAATGATCAAGCAAAGATGTCTAGAAATTTTTCAATCATTTTGGGCGGAGATTTGGAGATTAGGGGATTTTTGCCCCTTGTTGTTCATGCCCTAACACCTGCACTTGCGGCGCAGGTACAAGTGTCTCCTAATCCGCGCAATAATTTTTCTGAGGATTATTATCATCAATCTCTTGAATTGGAGATGAGGATGACAGAGCAAGTGAGCAACGGCGACCAAGCCATCACCTATAAACCGCGCATTCGCAAGGTTGAGCTAAAAGACATCGTCAAACGATTTCCGGGCGTTTTAGCCAATGACCACATCAGTTTTGAGGTCCACGCCGGGGAAATCCACGCCTTGCTGGGCGAAAACGGCGCCGGCAAAACTACGCTGATGCGGATTCTCTACGGCATCTACCAGCCGGACGAGGGCGCCATTGAAATCGACGGCCAGCCGGTGACGATTCACTCGCCGGCCGACGCCATCCGGCAGGGCATCGGCATGATTCACCAGCACTTCATGCTGGTGCCAACCCTGTCGGTGGCGGCCAATGTGGCCCTGGGACTGCCCTCCAGCCGCGGCCCCCTGCTGGACCTGGATCGGGTGTCGGAACGAATCACTCGCCTCTCCAAATCCTATGGCCTCAGGGTTTACCCCGACCATCTGGTCTGGAAATTGGCGGTGGGGGAACAGCAGCGGGTCGAGATAGTCAAAGCCCTCTATCGGGGGGCCGACTTGTTGATCCTTGACGAGCCGACCGCGGTCCTCACGCCGCAAGAAGTGGATGAGCTGTTTATCACCTTCCGGCGGATGGCCCAGGAGGGGCACTCGCTCATTTTCATCAGCCACAAACTCCACGAGGTGATGTCGATCAGCGACCGGGTGACCGTGCTGCGCGGCGGCCGGGTGGTCCAAACGCTCAAAACCAGCGAGACGAACCGGCGGGAGTTGGCCCGGCTGATGGTTGGCCGGGAGGTGCTGCTGCGGGTGGAGCAGCAGCCGGTGGAGTTAGGACCGGTGCGGTTGCGCCTGGAGAACTTATCGGTGATGGGCGACAAAGATATCCTGGCAGTGAAAGAGGTCAACCTGGAAGTTAGGGCCGGCGAGATTTTGGGCATTGCCGGCGTCTCGGGGAATGGTCAACGGGAACTGGCCCAGGCCATCGGCGGGCTGCGCGAACCAACCCAGGGGCGCATCCTGGTTGATGAGGTGGATGTGACCGGCTGGAAGCCGGACAGGTTGATCCCGCAGGGGGTCTCCCACATCCCCGAAGAGCGACTGCTGGAAGGCGGCATCAAGCAGTTCTCGGTTGAGGAAAACCTGATGCTGGAGGATCACATCAAGCCGCCTTTTGCCCGGAACATCTTTTTGAATTTTCCCAAGATTGCCGAACATTGCGACGAACTGATCCGGGAATTCAAGATTAAAACGCCGTCCCGACAAACCCCTTTGGTCAATCTATCCGGCGGCAATATCCAGAAGCTCATTCTGGCCCGGGAACTGTCGCGGCGGCCGGCCGTGTTGATTGCCGCCCAGCCAACCCGCGGCGTCGATATTGGCAGTACCGAATATATCCACCAGACCTTGCTCAAGCAGCGGGCCGCTGGCACAGCCACCCTGCTCATCTCCGAAGATCTGGATGAGATCCGTAACCTGTCTGACCGGATTGCGGTAATGTACGAAGGGGAGATTATGGGTATCGTCAAACCAGATGAAGCCACTGTGGAACAATTAGGCTTGATGATGGCCGGCACTCGCCTGGAAGATATCGAACTCCAGCCGGCGTAGCAGCCTGCATCAATACGAGAATTTTCTCAAAAAGTATGCCGGCCCCTTACACTTAACGGAACACGCACCACGGTTCGTAGTGCGTGTTCCGTTTGTTTTAATGGCCTTCATTTGTTTTACGCGAACGCTCACGGAAGAGAGTCAATCTGGCCTCGCTTCTTTAATCATCTTTTCGACCAAAGCCCGCTCGTCGGCCAGGGTGGTAACTTGCCCGTCCAGGCGAGCATCACGCAGCGCCGCCAGCAATTGCCGATAGATCGGGCCGCCGGGCAATTGAAACTCCTCTTTGAGATAGTTGCCATCGATCATCGGCGTTACGTCTCGCAGCGTGGTCTGGAAATGAATGATCTTGCCGCGGGCGGACTCATCATCCAGTCCCAGCCAGGCAATCAGCCGGGCCTGCTCTGAGGTGGCGGCCAGCCAGTGATAGAGGTCGCTATTCCGCTCAGCCTGGGCAATTTCAGCGTGGTTGCGCCTGATGAGGTAAACCTGCTTCAGCAGAGTCCGCTGCTGACTGCGCAAATTCAAACGCTCCATAAAGGCTTCCAGCTCATCTTTGGCAAAGTGGAAGGTCATCAGCCCCAGGTAATGAATAGGCCGGGGCGAGAGACCGGCCCAGGGCGTGTTAGCCAGGCCGCGATGTAATTTTTGGATCCGGTCGACCAACCAGTCGTCCACCATCAGGCCGGGGTGAATGGCGCTGAGGATACCCAGTTGCTCGAGCTGCTGCAGAGCTTTTTCGGGGGCTCGCTCACGAAAAATCAAGGCCAGCTCATTAAAGATTCGCTCACCGCTGACCCGTTCCAACAAGTCCAGGGCATTGTCCAGCAGTTCGGCGGTCCGCTCCTCCAGGTAGAAGTCGAGCCGGGCGAGCAGGCGGGCCGCCCGCAGCATACGGGTGGGATCTTCCACAAAACTGAGGCTGTGCAGCACCCGAATGAGTCGGGCTTCCAGGTCGCTCTGGCCGCCGTAAAAATCTAGCATCTCGCCAAAATAGTCGGGCGACAAACGCAGGGCCAGGGTGTTGATGGTGAAATCGCGGCGGTGCAGGTCTTGCCGGATCGAGCTGCGCTCAACTTCCGGCAGAGCCGAGGGATGCTGGTAGAACTCGGTCCGGGCGGTAACGAAATCAAGCGAGGTTAACCGGGCGCTCTGGCTGCCCCGGCCAGAGTCAAAAGGGACCGGCCGATCCAGAATCCATTTGGCCGTACCAAAACGGCTGTGGCTGACCACCCGTCCGCCGTTGCGCTCGGCCAGGCGACGAGCCAGGGCAATAGCATCCCCTTCCACCACTAAATCCAGATCAAAGCGAGGGCTGGTTCTGGCTGCGGCAGAGCCATTCTCGTTCAGCATCGTCAACAAAAGGTCGCGTACAAAGCCGCCGACAATATAGAGCGAATCGCCCTGACCGGTGGCCAGTTCCCCGGCCTCGTGCAGCAACTTGAGCAACGGCTGAGAGAGGGTTTGTTCCAGTTGGCCGGTCAGGTTGAGGCGGGCTGGCGGTTCCTCTTTGGCCAGATGCCAGAAGTTGATCAGGTCGGTCCGGGTGACAATACCGATGATCTCGCCGCCGGGCCGGTCGACCACCGGCACCTGGCCAATCTGCTGTTCGACCATCAGGTTTTGGACCGCGTCAATCCCATCCGTCGGGGTCACGTAGAACTCGCCTTTGGTAATAAAATGGTCAATGGCGGCCCCGGCCAGCTTGTGCCGGAGAGCCTTATCGATCTCGCGGCGGGAGACGACGCCGACAATGCGCCCGGTCTCGGCTTCAACCACGGGAAAACCTTCGTGGCCGTAACGGTCCATCATGGCCGCAGCGTGGCCAACCGTATCGGTGGGGGAGAGGGTGCGGGCGCCCTTAGACATAATCTGGCCAACGGTGACGGCCGGCTGGACCTGCAACTGCAACAGGTTGGTCAGCTCCTTCTTGAGCGCAGCTAACTGTTTCTCTTTGATCAAGGCCGCCGCCGCCCGGGGATGGCCACCGCCGCCAAAGAAGTTGGTGATCCGGCCCACGTCAATGGCGTCGGTGGTGGAGCGGGCCACCATCTGGACGTGATCGACCATTTGCACCATCGTAAACAGGGCATCGGGCCGGTACAAATCCCGCAGCCGGTGGGCCAGATTGCTGATCTCTTCCACGTAATGGTCCACACTGGCCAGGCTAATCATCACCGTGTGGCCGTGGATGGTGTGAGTTTCCAGATTATTGACCAACTGCTCGTACAAAGCCCGCTGCGGTTCATTCAGCGGATAGTTGAGATAGTCGCGGGCAATGTCCAGGCGAGCCCGTCCCTCGGCCAGCAGCCACGAGGCGGCCTGTAAGTCGCGAGCGGTGGTGTTGGCGTAGGTCAGCGAGCCGGTATCTTCATAAATGCCCAGCAGCAATAGCGTGCCCTGGATGGGGGTTAACCGAATGGGGAGTTCCCGAATTTGTTCGACCAGCAGGGTGACGGTGGCGCCGGTATCGGTCAGGCTGAGGACGGCCCCTTCGGGCGGCTGCTGGTGCAAATCGTGATGATCGATAATGTGGATTTGGGGTTGAGCCGCCAGCCCCTTCATGGTCGGCACCTGTTGGCTGTCAACCACCGTGATCCGGTCGACCGGCTCCCGGCCCAATTCATGCTGGCGTACAAAGGGCAGCCGGTTTTCATAAAGAGTGACAAAATCCCGCACATTGCGGTTGAGAGGACTGGGCAACACCGGCATAGCCTCGGGATAAAGCAACCAGGCGCCCAGCAACGAAGCCACCGCATCAAAATCGGCATTGGGGTGAGTAACAATGACGTGCATGGTTAAAGTATACCACGTTTGAGAAGTTTGTTGAAGCAGGCGAAGGGGGTAGTGGTCAGTTATCAGTTATCAGTTATCAGTGGTCAGTTCACTGTTCACTGATTACTGTTCACTGTTCACTGATTACTGTTCACTGTTCACTGATTACTGTTCACCGGCAGTTCGGAGTAACTTTCAGCCGGGCTGGGGGTTATTCATCCAAGAAAGGTGTAACCTGGTCCAGCAGTTCCGTCGTGGAAATCATGCCGCTGAGCCGAGCCACTTCCTGCCCAAACTTGAATAGAATGAGGGTTGGCACGTTGAAAACATGATATTGAGAGGTAACAGTTGGGTTTGCTTCAATATCCAACCCCACGAATTTGAGCCGATCCTGATAGTCGGCGGCAAGCTGGATCAGTTGCTCGGCCAGCGTTTGGCTGGGGGCGGACCAGGTGGTCAGGAATGCGGCCAACACCGGGATATCGCATTTGAGCACTTCGGCGTCAAAACTGTTATCGCTGACATAAACCAGAGCAGGCATACTTTCTTTCCCTCAGAGAGCAGATTTATGGACCCAACTATACTCTGACTGATAACCTCTGTCAAAGGTGAATAGTCTGAAACAGACCGAATTACCACCCGGGTCTACCCAAATTTTTAGGTGACCGGCACTTACAATTAATTTTCGCTTAGAATTGCCGCCCACGCGCCTGTAATTTAGCTCGGAAATAGTGGTGCAAGTGCCGGTCACCTTATCCCGAATTACCGCTTTGAATATTTGACAGGCTTTCAAAACAGGTCTATTATTACAAATGTTCCATTTATATTATTATCTGAACATTTGCTCAAAATTCGATCCGGTCAAACACCCAATATAATTGTTTTATTGTGCTCTCAAAGTTACTTATTCGACAAAATCCATTTGACAGCCTGGGAAAAAAGTGCTAGTATAGCAAACGTTCATCTAAAAAAATCATTCTTACATTTGTTCAACTGCGAACGCTTCACTTTCGACTACATCTCTGGTTTCTAGAACCAACCTCTGTTTCGACTTTTCTCTGAAAAAGTTCTGAAGCTCTCCTGATCTAGCCCGTCACGAAATCTTTTTTTGATTTTTTTGGGCTTTTCGGGAACCCGGTTCAAGCCATTCAACCAGCAGCACCCTGTAGATTGGTTATGTTTGACAAAGCGGTCAACCACTTCAATACAAATCAAGGTTGTTGGGGTTGGGGTCACAGTGAGGCCCTAATCTATGCTGGCAGTCTTAAAGGCATAAGGAGCCATTAGCCAAAAGCTAATTATCCTTGTGCCTTTTTGATTTTGGCCAGGTCCGCAATCCCCGGCAGGGAGGCGACGCCAGTTGCCATCACAGAAGCTGAGGTAGTCCCCTGCCAGGACCTGGAATGGTTAATTTCGATATCAGACTCAGAAAGGAGGATTTGGCCTATCAACTAATCAAGATCAACGATATATCTATTGGGAAGAAACCCGCCGGCTCTGCCGCCACTGGGAGCCATTGTAGCCGGGTTTCAGGTAAACCTAATCTTCTACATAAAATTTCAAAATTTTTGAAAGTGAGGGAGAAAAACTATGAGCGGCTTTATGGGTGAAGTCGTTGGTACGATGATCCTGATCCTGTTGGGTGACGGCGTTGTGGCCAACGTCGTGTTGGACAAAAACAAAGGACAGGGCGGCGGCTGGATCGTCATAACCGCAGGCTGGGGTTTCGCCGTGGCCATGGCCGTGTACGCAACCGGCTGGGTCAGTGGCGCGCATATCAATCCGGCAGTGACGATTGGGCTGACAGCTATTGGAGCCTTCCCGGCAGCCCAGGTGGTGCCCTACATTATCGCTCAATTCATCGGTGCCTTCATCGGCGCGGTGCTGGTCTGGCTGGCCTATAACAGACACTTTGAAGCCAGCACCAATGCTGACCTCAAGCTGGCCGTCTTCTGCACGGCCCCGGCCATCCGCAACTACGGCTGGAACCTCGTTACCGAAATCATCGGCACGATGATGCTGCTCTGGGGCGTCTTGGGGATTACGAATGCCAATAACGGCCTCGGCAGCGGCATCGGCCCCTATCTGATTGGTATCCTGGTTTTCAGTATCGGTCTGTCCCTGGGTGGGCCGACCGGCTACGCCATCAACCCGGCCCGTGACCTGGGGCCGCGCATTGCCCACTTTGTGCTGCCCATCCCCGGCAAGCGGGACTCGGACTGGGGCTACTCCTGGGTGCCGGTGGTCGGCCCGGTCATCGGTGGTATCCTGGGCGCAGTGCTGTGGCAATTTGTCTTCCTGCCGCTTTTCTAAGCCAGCTTTCACCCCGATCTGAACCTGTCTTGAACGGATGGGGTTGATGCATCCCCCGGCAGTAGCTCAGGCCGGGGGATGCCAATTCAACCCCGTGGGGACAGGTTCTAAATAAAGAGATCACGAATCTAGGAAAGGAAGGATGGTATGAAAAAATTAATCAACAAGCCAGAGGATGTGGTTAAACAATCTCTGGCAGGTGTGGCTGCGGCCCACGCCGACCTGGTGAAAGTGCACTATGACCCGAACTTTGTGGTCCGCGCCGATGCGCCGGTCAAGGGCAAAGTAGGCGTCATCTCCGGCGGCGGCAGCGGCCACGAGCCGATGCACGGCGGCTTTGTGGGCAAGGGTATGCTGGATGCAGCCTGCCCCGGCGACGTCTTCACCTCGCCCACGCCGGACCAGATGGAAGCGGCCACCAAGGCCGTCAACGGCGGCGCCGGCGTCCTGCACATCGTCAAGAACTACACCGGCGACGTGATGAACTTTGAAATGGCGGCCGAGCTGTGCCAGGCCGAAGGCATCGAGGTGGCCGCGGTGGTGATCGATGACGACGTGGCCGTGCAAGACAGCCTCTACACCGCCGGACGCCGTGGGGTCGGCACCACCGTGCTGGCCGAGAAAATCTGCGGGGCCGGGGCCGAGCGAGGCTACGACTTGCAGAAGGTGGCCGACCTCTGCCGCAAGGTGAATGCCAATGGCCGCTCGATGGGCATGGCCCTGACCTCCTGCACCGTGCCGGCGGCCGGCAAGCCGACGTTTGACATCGGCGACGACGAGATGGAGATCGGCATCGGCATCCATGGCGAGCCAGGCCGGGAGCGCATGAAAGTCAAGAGCGCCCAGGAGATCGTCGAGATGATGGCCAATGCGGTCATCTCCGACCTGCCCTTCAAGAGCGGCGATAAGGTCATCGCTATGGTCAACGGCATGGGCGGCACGCCCCTGATCGAGCTTTATCTGGTTTACAACGAACTGAACAAGGTCTGCCAGGGTAAAGGCGTTGCCATTGCCCGCTCGTTGGTCGGCAACTACATCACCTCGCTGGAGATGGCCGGCTGCTCCATCACCCTGCTCAAAGCAGACGACGAGCTACTCGGACTGTGGGATGACCCGGTCCTGACGCCAGGATTACGTTGGGGAGTGTAACAAATGGTCAGTCGAGATAACCTGCTAGCCTGGATTTTGGCTCTGCAAAAAGTTTATAACGAAAACAAACAGTATCTGACCGATTTAGATGCGGCCATTGGCGACGCCGATCATGGCATCAATATGAATCGCGGCTTTACCAATGCCGTGGCCGATCTGGAGAAAAACAGCCCGTCCGATATGAGCGGCGTGCTGAAAACCGTGGCCATGGCCCTGATCCGGACCGTGGGCGGAGCGGCCGGCCCGTTGTACGGCACGTTTTTTATGCGGGCCAGCGCCGTCTGCGCCAACAAAACGGAGTTGGACGCGGCTGATGTGGTAGCCCTGTTTGAAGCCGGCCTGGAAGGCGTACTGCTGCGGGGCAAAGCCGAACTCAATGACAAGACCATGGTCGATGCCCAGAGGCCGGCGCTGGAGGCGATGAAAAAAGCCTTGGGTAACGGCGCCTCGCTGGCTGAAGTATTGCAGCACGGCGTCGCTGCGGCTGAAGAAGGGATGAAGAATACCATTCCGCTGCAAGCCAGAAAAGGCCGGGCCAGCTATCTGGGCGAGCGCAGTATCGGTCACCAGGACCCCGGCGCCACCTCATCCTACCTCATGTATCGAACCGCGGCCGAAGTCTGGAGTTAGGGGTTATTCGGCTGACTCCACAAACAAACTCAAAGGGCTAAGGAGATATCCTTTACAGTCATTCTCGTTCCCAAATCTGGTTTGGGAACGAGAATGGCCCCTTGCGCTTTGAGACTACGTTACGACGTATTACAAAATCTCCGGGGCGAACGATCGTTCGTCCGGCGAAAAACATTTATGATTTCAAAGGAGAACCAAAAATGGCTAAATATGTGGCAGCAGTAGATCAGGGTACTACCAGTACCCGTTGTATGCTCTTTAATCATGCTGGCGAGTCGGTGGCGATTGACCAGATGGAGCACGAGCAAATCTATCCCAAACCGGGTTGGGTGGAGCACGATCCGCTGGAGATCTGGGCCCGCACCCAGGATGTGATCAAAGGCGCCTTGAAAAAAGCCGGGGCCACCGCCGCTGACATCGCCGCCATCGGTGTGACCAACCAGCGCGAAACCACCGTGGTCTGGGACAAGAACACTGGCAAACCCTACTACAATGCCATCGTCTGGCAGGATACCCGCACCGACCGCATCTGCAATGAGCTGGCCAAGGATGGCGGGCAGGATCGCTTCCGGGCGCAAGTTGGGTTACCCCTGGCCACCTACTTCTCCGGCCCTAAAGTCAAATGGATGCTGGACAATGTTGAGGGGCTGCGCGCCGCGGCTGAAAAGGGCGACGCCATTTTCGGCAACATCGACACCTGGGTCATCTGGAACCTGACCGGGGGGCCTAAAGGCGGCGCCCACGTGACCGACGTGACCAACGCCTCCCGGACGATGTTGATGGACCTGGACGGCACCCACTGGGATGATAAGATTGTCGGCATTATGGGCATTCCCAAATCCATGCTGCCGGAAATCCGCCCCTCCAGCGATCCCAAGATCTACGGTTACACCCCTGAGGACGGCCCCTTCGGCGGGCGCATCCCTGTTTGCGGCGACCTGGGCGACCAGCAAGCGGCCACGGTGGGTCAGGCCTGCCTCAGCCCCGGCGAAGCCAAGAACACCTACGGCACCGGCTGCTTCATGATCCTCAACACCGGCACGGAGATTGTGCCCTCCAAGAGCGGCCTGCTGACCACGGCCTGCTACAAATTTGGCGAAAAGCCCACCGTCTACGCCCTGGAAGGCTCCATCGCCATCACCGGCGCGCTGGTGCAGTGGCTGCGCGACAACCTGAAACTGATCGAGAAGTCGCCCGACATCGAAGATCTGGCCAAAACGGTTGAGGACAACGGCGGCATTTATTTTGTGCCGGCCTTCTCCGGCCTGTTTGCGCCCTACTGGAAGAGCGACGCCCGCGGCGCCATCGTCGGCATGACCCGCTACGTCAATCGCGGTCACTTTGCCCGGGCCGCTCTGGAAGCGACCGCTTACCAGACCCGCGAGGTGCTGGATGCGATGAACAAAGACTCCGGCGTGGACCTGACCGCCCTGAAGGTGGACGGCGGCATGGTTTACAACGACCTGCTGATGCAGTTCCAGGCCGACGTACTGGGTGTGCCGGTCATTCGGCCCAAGGTGGCCGAAACCACGGCGCTGGGCGCGGCCTATGCCGCCGGTCTGGCCGTCGGCTTCTGGGCCGGTGAGGACGACATCCGCAAGAATTGGGGGGTGGACAAGACCTGGCAACCCTCCGCGGATGACACCGCCCGCACCAAGCTGTATGCTCAGTGGAAGAAGGCGGTCACCCGCACCTTTGGTTGGGTGGAAAACGATTAGGGCAGCAGCCTAACAATCTGAACCTGGTCATCACGACCCTGGTTAACTGTCTACGGGGGAGGGAAGCCTGGGTTTCCCTCCCCCAACTTTTATCGCCCGAGAAGATTTTTCTCGTTCCTACGGGGAGCAGGTTATGAAAAACGATTTTCATATTATTGTCATTGGCGGGGGGGGAACCGGAGCCGCGGTCATCCACGATTTGACCCAGCGCGGTTTCAAAACCACGCTGGTGGAACGGGGCGAATTGACCTCCGGCACCACCGGCCGGCACCACGGTTTGCTGCACAGCGGCGGCCGTTACGCCGTAAAAGATCAAGAGTCGGCCATCGAGTGTATTGAAGAGAATATGATTCTCCGTAAAATTGCCCGTGAAGCCATCGAGATCAACGAGGGCCTGTTTGTGGCTGTTACGGACGAGGACGCCGCCTACAGTGAGGCCTTTCTGGCCGGCTGTGAGGAATGTGGTATTCCGACCCGCGTGTTGAGCAACAAGCAAGTGCTGGAAATGGAACCGATGTTGAATCCCGATTTGCGCATGGCCGTGCAAGTGCCGGACGCCACCTTTGATGCCTGGCGCTTACCGCTGCACTTTTTTGCCACCGCCAAGCATCGCGGCGCCGACATCCGGCCTTATAACGAAGTGATTGGCTTCATCAAACAAGCCGGGGTGGTCAGCGGCGTCAGAGTGCTGAATCATCGCACCGGCCAGGAATATGACCTGAAGGGTGATTTGGTGGTCAATGCCAGCGGTCCCTGGGCCGAGAAAGTCACCGTGATGGCCGAGGCCGAGGTGCCGATCCGGCCTTCGCCGGGAGTTATGGTGGCCGTGCGCGGCCGCCTGCACAACATGGTCCTCAACCGCCTGCACGCTTCCGGTGATGGCGATATTATCGTGCCGCAGCGGAACCTGTCGGTCATCGGCACCAGCTCCTGGGTGGTGGACGATCCCGACAAGTTGGGTGTGCCGGAAGAACACATCCAGCTTATGTTTGAAAAGGGGGCCGAGATGGTGCCGGTGATCAAAAATGCCGAGTTCCGGGCAGCCTGGTCGGCGGCGCGGCCCTTGATTGGCAGTAAAGGCGAGGATGAAGGCCGCGAACTGAGCCGCACCTTCAAATGCTTCGACCACAAAGAACGGGATAACGTGGAAGGTTTGGTCACCATCACCGGCGGCAAAGCTACCACTCTGCGCGGCATGGCTGAGACTACGGTAGATGTGGTCTGTAAGAAGTTGGGGTTAGAGATTCCCTGCCGCACCAAAGAAGAAGTCTTATTGCCTTACCGCGCCTATTACAATTAGGGAGGCTCTGTGATGACCGAGAAAAAAGTTCGTTTTAAAGTGCTAAGGTATAAACCGGGGTTGATCGACCCGCCCCGTTATGATACTTTTGAAGTCACGGTGGGGCCTCGCACGACTGTGTTGGATGTGCTGGAAGATATCCGGGTGGATCAGGACTCAACCTTGATGTACCGCCATTCCTGCCACCACGCTTGCTGCGGGACATGCGGTTACAAAATCAACGGCCAGGAAGGCATGGGCTGCGTGACCAACGTGCTGGAGCTGGGCACGGACGAGGTTGTGGTTGAACCGCTGGATGGTCTGGGCCGGATCGTCGACCTGGTAGTCGACATGACCGACTTTTACCGGGACTACTCGGTTGAGTGGACCTACCTGCGCGACAGTGAATGGTATCCCGAAGCGGTAACGCCGCCAGAGGTGGAGCATTATGAGCGATTTGAAAACTGCATTGAATGTGGTTGCTGCGTGTCGGCCTGCCCGGTAACCGCAGCCGGCGATTTCTACGTGGGTCCGGCCGTTCTGGCCGCCATCAACCGCGAGCTGGTGAACAATGGCAGCGACAAAAGCTTACTGCTCGACCTGGCCGGCAGCGAACGGGGGGTGTGGCAATGTCACAGCGCCTTTGAGTGTAGCGCCGTCTGTCCCTCCGATGTCAACCCGGCCGGTCACATCATGGAGCTGCGGCGCCGGTTGATTATGCAAAAAATCAAGAGTCTGTTTGGGCTGAAATAAGGAGCGAGCGATGGAAAAAACAACCGTTCGACCGGGAGGCGTTAATTTCTTGATTCAGCGCTGGGTTCTGCCCCTCAAACGGAGCGTTGGGACCTGGGCTTTTGTCTTCAATCGCTGGTCCGGGGTTCTGTTGGCCGTCTATCTGTATGTTCACCTGGGCATTCTGACCACCATCGCCATTAATCCAAACGCCTACGAGCAATTTTTGGTGATTGCCCGCTCGCCGCTGGGGCTGCTCTTTGACGTTGGCTTGCTCTTGCTGCTGCTATACCACGGCCTCAATGGCCTCAGAATTATGTACGCGGCCGTGGCCGGCAAAATCGAACAACATCGCAGCCAGTTTTGGGCCGTGGTGGCCGTGTCGGTGGTCTTGACCCTGTACGGCGCGTTTCTTATCTTTGGACACGGCTAAATCAGGAGGGTAAGACTATGGCGCTACAACAACGTGATTCAAAACAGCCGGTACGCCAGTCGCTGGGCTGGATCGGTCAGGCAGTCTCCGGGATATTGCTGATTATCATTGTGCTGTTGCACATGATTTTTCACCATTTCCAGGAGGGACTTCTATCCACCAATCAGGTCATCGCTCATGTTGCCAATCCGGCTATCTTCATCCTGGAGCTGTTATTTGTGCTGGTGGTTACCTACCACGCCCTGTTAGGGATCAAGGCCGTCATCTTCGACCTCAAGCTCAGCGACTCGACCCGGCGCAAGGTCTCAACGGGGTTGACCATTTTGGGTGTGCTGACCGCCGTGTATGGGGTCATCCTGGCCTTTTTGATCCGATCACAGCTACCGATCTGAGCTATTGGCAACCAGGCGTGCAAACTCTAGAGTTGTGGGAAGGCCGCTGGGCGCCTTACGATGAACCAACCTACCAGGCCGCGCTCAGTTATGTGCAGCCCGATGACGTGGTACTGGATATCGGCGCCGGGGATTTACGCCTGGCCCGGCGGATGGCTGAAATCGCCCAACGGGTATTTGCCATCGAGCGGCAACCCAATTTGCTAAGTAACACCCTCCCCCTCCTGAGGGCGGCCAATCTGGTGGTGATCTGCGCCGACGCCCGGCAGATTCCCTGGCCGCCGGGTATTACCCTGGGGGTGTTGCTGATGCGGCACTGTACCCATTTTGGCCTCTATGTAAAACGTCTGCGGGCTATTGGCTGTCGCCGCCTGGTGACGAACGCCCGCTGGGGGATGGGGGTTGAACTGGTGGATTTAGGGCCGCGCCTGGCCTGGCGCAGAGTCACCATTGGCTGGTACGCCTGTAGCTGCGGGCAAACCGGCTTTGTCCCCGGTCCACCCGACCAGTTGACGGAAGCAGTCATGGAGCGGGTGAGCGAAGTGGAACAGTGCCCGGCCTGTGATCGACAGGAAGAGAGGATAATCTATGGCTAAACGCCAATCAAAACAAAAAGAGCAAGCTGATGCGGTGGAACAACGCCGAGCTTTGCTCCTCAAAATATTCTGGGTAGCCGTGGTCATTGTCTGTGTTATGTTTGGTTATTCTTACGGCTACCCAATTGTGGCTGCGGGCCAGGTAACCAAAGGGATTTTGATCGGGCTGGCCTATGGCGGGGGCGCGTTGTTTGTCATTCTGATTTCGTATTTTCTGAACCGGAAACTTAAAGGCTATTAGCGGTTTGGCTAAAACGACAAGAAATAGTGGGGTGGTTTTTACCCGATTTAGGGCTAAGGAGGAAATGGCTATGTCAGACATTACTTTGGAGCAAGCATTGGCAGTAGTAGCAGCGGCCCGCCAAAAGGCGGAAACGCAGGGCACCAAAATGGACATCGCCGTCGTCGATGCCGGGGCCAATTTAAAGGCTTTCATTCGCATGGATGAAGCTTTCCTGGGGAGCATCGACATCGCCATTAAAAAGGCCAAGACCGCTCGTTTCTTTAATATGCCGACCGGCGACCTGGGCGCGCTGGCCCAACCGGGTCAGCCGCTCTACCACATTGAATCCTCCAACGAGGGCTTGATCACCTTTCCCGGCGGACTGCCGCTTAAAAATGGCGCCGGGGTAATTATTGGGGCTATCGGGGTTAGTGGCAGTAACGTTGAAGATGACCACGCCGTTGCCCTGGCCAGGGCCGCGGCGTTAGCCTAGTTATAGCCCAACCCAATAGATATTCTGTTTGATGATAGGAATTGTTCTGGTTTCGCACAGCCATTTGCAGGCCACCGGTCTGCAGGAAATGGTCACCCAGATGTCCCGAGGTCTGGTAAAAATTGTGGCTGCTGGCGGCCTGGACGACCAGACCCTGGGCACCAATGCCGAACGAATCTATCAGGCTATCACCGCCGCTTACTCACCTGAAGGCGTTTTAATCCTGTTCGATTGGGGTAGCGCCCTGCTCAGTACCCAACTGGCCATCGAGATGCTGCCAATCGAACAGCAAGCGCACGTTAGATTGAGTCGCGCCCCAATGGTTGAGGGCGCCATTGTTGCGGCTGTGGAAGCCTCCCTGGGACACGGTCTTGAGCAAGTCCAACTGGCAGCAGAAGCGACCCGCGAGACACAAAAAATATAGGTTCTTTGGTATTTTCCGTGCATACCACTATATATAGTGAGGCGATTTTTTAAGTAAACTTCGTATAAAATCACAACATCTAGTGTACTTCCAGTGTAGATGCACTATATATCGAGGTTGCTTTAGAAGATTTCATTTGGAGGTACGTATTAACCACCACTATATATAGTATGCTGTACGGAAAATCCTGAAGAACCAAAATATACTGAACACTATGTGCAACTTTTCATAATAAAACACAAATAGGAGATTAGCTCACGGATTTTCACGGACCGCGAAGCGCCCAGATTCAGGTCAAAAATATAAAAAATCTGTGTGAATCCGTGAGCCATGTTAAAAAAGTTGCCCATGACGTATTGACTCTATAACTGAAAAAGATTTATGACCAAGTACGTTGTTGCCATTGATCAAAGCACCCACAATACCCAATGTCTGATTTTCAATCGCCGTGGTGAGGTGATCAGCCAGGCCGCTTTGAAGCATCGTCAGATCCACCCCGAGGCCGGCTGGTTGGAACATTATCCGCTGGAAATTTGGGCCAATACTCAGGTGGTTATCAAAGAAGCGCTGGATAAAGCCTCGCTTCGAGGCGACCAGGTGGCCGCAGTTGGCATCGCCAACCAGCGTGAAACAACCGTAGTCTGGGACAAAAGAAGCGGCAAACCCTATTACAATGCCATCGTTTGGCGAGATATCCGGACCGTGGATATCTGTCATGAACTGATGCGCCCAGAGGGGCAGGACCGGTTTCGACCGCAAGTAGGTTTGCCCATTGCCACCTATTTTTCAGCGCCCAAGCTCAGGTGGCTGCTGGAGAACGTGGCCGGTTTACCGGAAGCCGTCGAACAGGGCCACGCCCTCTTTGGCAATATGGATAGCTGGCTGGTCTGGAATTTGACCGGCGGCCCCGAGGGTGGCGTCCATATCACCGATGTCACCAATGCCTCTCGCACTATGCTGATGAACTTGACTACCACCACCTGGGACGAGGAAATTTGTGAGCTTATGGCCATCCCCAAAACAATGCTGCCGGAGATTCGCCCCTCCAGCGACCCGGCGCTATACGGCTATACCCGACCGGATGGCCCCTTTGGCAGCCGCGTACCCATCTGCGGCATCTTAGGCTCACAGCAAGCCGCCGCCGTCGGCCAGGTTTGCTTACAACCCCGCGAAGTCAAAAACAGTTACGACGGGGCCTCCTTTATTGTAATGAATACCGGCGCCGAGATCGTACCTTCCAGCCACGGCTTACTGACCACGGTTTGTTACAAATTTGGCGACCAGCCGACTTGTTACGCTTTGGAAGGTTCTATCGCCTGTACCGGCCTGATTGTTGATTGGTTACGAGATAACCTGGGGCTTATCCAGGAATTTGCCGAGATCGAACCGCTAGCCCAAACCGTAGCCAATAATGGCGGCATCTACCTGGTGCCGGCCTTCAAAGGCTTATTTGCGCCTTACTGGCGCAGCGATGCCCGCGGCGTTCTTGTTGGGCTAACTCGTTTTGCCAATCGGGGGCACCTGGCTCGCGCCGCCCTGGAGGCCATTGCCTACCAAACCTGCGATGTCTTGGAGGCGATGAAAGCCGATCTGGGGATGGACTTGATATCGTTAAAGGTTGATGGCACCATGACCAACAACGAGTTGCTGATGCAGTTTCAGGCCGACCTGCTGGGAGTGCCGGTGATCCGGCCCAAAGTAACCGAAACGACAGCGCTGGGAGTAGCCTATGCTGCCGGCCTGGCAGTTGGATTTTGGGAAGATCTCACCGAAATCCAGCAGCAATGGTCAGTTGATAAAAGTTGGACGCCGGCGATGAGCAGTGAGGCCCGGGCCAGGCTCTACAACGGCTGGAAAAAAGCAGTGACTCGCTCATTTGACTGGATCGAGGATGAATAAGAACTGAAACATTGACCAGATCCAAACGGATTCATAGCTTGACTGACTTATGTCACAGATGGACGCCTTATCTGAAGAAAAACACGCCCTCCTGGCCAGAGTAGCCAGCCTCTACTACGAGAAGAACCTGACTCAAGCAGAAATTGCTCGGCAGCTTCATATCTCGCGGCCTCAAGTATCGCGCCTGTTGGCCGAAGGGCGCCAGGAAGGCGTCGTTAAGATTGTTATTCACCACCCCCCCGATAAATATGCCGCGCTCAAGCATGAATTACAGCACCGGTTTGGACTGACTGAAACTCTGGTCCTGGCCTCCGGCCACCTGGGCTATGCTCAATTGGTTGAACGGCTGGGCACCCTGGCGGCCCGCTACCTGGAAGACCGGCTGCAAGATGGCATGATCCTGGGTATTTCCTGGAATACCGGCGTCTACCAGGTGGTCAATGCTCTGCAGGCCGCCCGTCAAAAGAAAGTAACCGTCGTTCAGCTAACCGGCGCAGTTGGCTCAATTAACCCGCTGCTCGATGGACCGGACCTGACCCGCTGGTTGGCCCAAAACCTGGGCGGACAGTACAAATATTTGCCGGCCCCGCTGCTGGTGGAGAGTCCGGCCACCCGTGAGGCGCTGCTCCAGGATCGTTCCATTCGTGAACCGCTGGCGTTAATGGAAAAATTGGATATGGCCCTGGTCGGAATTGGCAGCCTCTCGCCGGCCTTATCCGGCCTGCTGTCGGCCGGCTACATTACCGAAACCGAATTGAGAGAGATCATCCGCCGGGGCGGCGTCGGCGATATCTGCTCCTATCATTTCGACCTCCATGGCCACGTGCTGCCGCTTGAATTACACCAACGGCTGATTGGCATCACTCTGGAGCGCCTGAAGCGGACCCCGTGTGTGATCGGGGTGGGCGGGGGCATCGACAAAGCCGCCTCGATCTTGGGAGCTTTGCGGCTGGGGGTGATCAATTGCCTGGTCACCGATGACATTGCGGCCCGGGCCGTGTTGAAGATGTCGGAATAAAGATGTTCAAAATCCTGGTTATGGGCGCCGGGGCCATTGGTTGCTTTATCGGCGGCTCTTTGGCCGGGCAGGGCCATGAGGTTACCCTGGTCGGACGCCCTCGCCTGATGGAGCAAATCGGGGCCGCCGGCCTGGTAATTCAGTGGCCCGGCCAACCGGCCCAAACCGTTTTTCCAAAAACCGCGATCGGGGTTGAAGCAGCCGGGGCCGGTTATGATTTCATCCTCCTGACGGTGAAATCGCCCGACACGGCCAGGGCGGCGCAGCAATTGGTCGCCGGGGGCGGGATATCGGACCAAAGCTGGTTGGTCTCATTCCAGAACGGTATTGGCAACGAGGAGCAACTGGTCGAAATTTTTTCAAGCCGGCCGGTCATCGCCGGCACTCTCACCATCCCGATTCAGTCGCCTGAGCCGGGTCTCATTCAGGTGAGCAAAGCCAAAGGAGGCATTGGGGTCGCCCCCCTGGCAAATTCGCAGCCGGTCGGGCGGCTGGCCGAGGCGTTGCATGAGGCCGGCCTGACGACCCAAACTTATGCTGACTACCGGGCCATGAAGTGGTCCAAATTAATGCTGAACATCGTTACCAACGCCTCCTGCGCCATCCTCAACCAACCAGCAGGGGACATCATCGCCCGGCCGGAGCTATTCGAGCTGGAGCTGGCGGCCCTGCGGGAATGTGGGCAGGTGATGGCAGCCCAGGGCATCCGGGCGGTGCGGCTGCCCGGCTATCCGGTCGATTGGCTGGCCCGGCTGACGGCGGCGGAGTGGCTGCCGGCCGCACTCAAGCGAGCCATCTTGCGCCCATTCATGGCCAGCGGGCGGGGCAGCAAAATACCTTCACTCCAAATGGATCTGGCCGCCGGCCGGCCTACTTCAGAAATCAACGCTTTGAACGGGGCTATTGTCCGGGCGGGCCAAAGATTTGGGATTGCTACACCCGTCAATCAGGCCCTCACCAAGATTTTGAGTGGCCTGGTGGCCGGTGAGCTAAACTGGGCCGACTACCAAAACCAACCGCACAAATTGATTGAGGCAGTAGAAGCTGAAAGAACCTGATTACACCCAAAAGGAAAAGCTATGATCGGCATTGTCATCGTTTCCCATAGCGCCAAATTGGCCGAAGGCGTCCACGAATTAATCAGCCAGATGACCCAGGGCCAGGTCCCCATGGCGATTGCGGGCGGCATCGAGGATGCCGAAAACCCCATCGGCACCGACCCAATGCGAGTGCTGGCCGCCATCGAATCTGTTTACAGCGACGCTGGGGTCATCGTGCTGATGGACCTGGGCAGCGCCCTTTTGAGCGCCGAAATGGCTCTGGAATTTCTGCCGGAGGAACAGCGGACCAAGATTCGCTTGTGCGAGGCGCCCCTGGTGGAGGGGGCGATGGCTGCGGCCGTTCAAGCTATGACCGGCGCCGACATTGAGCAAGTACTGGTCGAAGCGCGCGGGGCCCTGGCAGCCAAGGCGGCTCAACTCCAGCAGGTCGTCCCCGACCTCACCGCGGCCCCTGCGACCGAGCTTGACCTCACCCCGGAATATGAAATTCGTTTGACTATCCGCAATAAACTGGGACTGCACGCCCGGCCGGCGGCCCAATTTGTCGGCACGGCCGGCCGCTTCGATGCCCAGATTACCGTGCGCAATCTGACGCGGGGGGGTAGCCCGGTAAATGCCAAGAGTATCAACCAGGTCGCCACCATTGGCGCCCGTCAGGGTCACCAGATTGCGGTGGCGGCCCAGGGACCGGCCGCGACCGCGGCCCTGGCCGCGTTGCAAGCCCTGGTAGAGGCCAATTTTGGCGAGGATGAGAAGACCATAGCTACCGTCCCGGCCCTAAAAGCTCCCGCCGTGGCTGCATCGCTAGCCGAGGGTGAACTGGCCGGGATCGCCGCCTCGCCCGGCATTGCCATCGGCCCAATCGTTCGCTACGAACTCGCCCCAATCAAGGTAGCCGAACGGCCGAACGCTGATCCCCAGGCTGAGTGGCAACGCCTGCAGGCCGCCATCGCCACGGCTCAACAAGAAATCGAGAATCTTCATCGTCAGGCGCTCAGCCAGGTTGGTGATTACGAAGCAGCCATCTTTGAAGCGCATCTACTCTTCCTGTCGGACCCGGCCCTGGTTGAAACGACCCGGCAACGGATCAACGAACGCCGGATCAACGCCGAAGCGGCCTGGCAAGCGGTGATTGAAGAAATGGCGGCCAGCTATCGCGCCCTGGACGATCCCTATCTGCAGGCCCGGGCAGCCGATGTCACCGACGTGGGCCAACGGGTCTTGAAGTTGCTGGCCGGCGTGGCCGCAACTTCCCTGGAAATCACCGAGCCATCCATTTTGGTGGCGGCTGATTTGACTCCGTCCGATACGGCCCAGTTGAACCCGGCAAAAGTATTAGGCATCTGCACCGAGTTGGGTAACGCCACCTCCCACAGCGCCATTCTGGCCCGGGCCCTGGGTATTCCGGCGGTGGTAGGGGCCGGAGCTTCCCTCTTGCAGCTTAAGAATGGTAGCCTACTAGCCCTAGACGGCCAACGGGGACGCATCTGGGTGGCGCCGGCCGCGGCCAAACTGGCCGAGCTTCAGGCTCAACGGGCAGCCTGGTTAGAGGCTCAGGCTGCGGCCAAAGCGACCAGCCAGCAGCCGGCCATCACCCGGGATGGTCAGCAAGTTGAAGTCGTGGCCAACATCGGTGGGCTGGCAGATGTTCGGCCGGCGCTGGACAACGGCGCCGAGGGAGTCGGTCTGCTGCGGACCGAATTCATTTACCTGAATCGAACCACGGCCCCGTCAGAGGAAGAGCAGTACGAAGTCTACCAGGCCATTGCCACCGCTTTGGGGGCGCGGCCGCTGATTATCCGCACGCTGGATATTGGGGGAGATAAACCGCTGCCCTACCTGGATTTGGGATCCGAAGAGAATCCCTTCCTGGGTTGGCGAGCCATTCGCTACTGCCTGGACCGGCCTGACCTGTTCAAAACACAGCTCCGGGCCATCCTGCGGGCCAGCTATGGCCGCCAGGTCAAAGTAATGTTCCCAATGGTCGCCGCGGTGGGGGAAGTGCGCGCCGCCAAGAAGCTGCTGGCCGAAGCCCAGGCCGAGCTGGACCAGGCCGGCCAGCCTTATAACCCCAATATGGAAGTGGGGATTATGATTGAAGTGCCGTCGGCAGTAGCGGTGGCCGATCAACTTGCGGCTGAGGTGGATTTCTTCAGCATTGGCACCAATGATCTGAGCCAGTACACCATGGCCGCGGATCGCACCAACGCCCGCGTCGGCGGCCTGGCCGACCCCTTCCAGCCGGCCGTCCTCCGCCTGATCCGACAAACCATCGAGGTCGCTCACGCGGCCGGTATCTGGGTAGGGCTGTGCGGTGAGTTTGCCGGCCATCCCCTGGCCGCGCCGATTCTATTAGGTCTGGGTCTGGACGAGTTCAGTATGAGCGCCCCGGCCATCCCGGTCGTTAAACAAACGATTGGCCGGTTGAACCTGACTGAGGCCAGGGAGATTGCGGCGGCTGCCTTACAACTGGACTCGGCCGAGGCAATCCGGGCCTATGTGGAACAGCGGCTGGCAGCTTGAGGCTGGCAGCTTGAGTGGGCTGGCCCTTCCAGGTGCTCGAAGATAATTCCAAAAGAGATAGGGTTTAGTAGCCCTTCTTGGCCCCGGTTGCAACCGGGTCAAAGCCCAGCGGCCATTTGGTATAGCTGGTATAGACTGCCCCCTGAAGATTCGCTCCGGTCAAATCGGCCTGGGCCAGAGTAGCCCCATTCAAGTTTGCTTCACGCAGGTCGGCCTGGCTCAGATTCGCCCCGGTTAAGCGGGCCTGGAACAGAACCGACTGGCTCAAGTTCGCCCCGCTCAGGTTGGCATTGACCAAATTCGCCTCGGTCAGATTAGCTTTGCTCAGATTAGCCTGGCTCAGATTAGCCTCGATCAAATTGGCCTGGCGTAAATTGGCTTCGGTCAGGTCAACCTGGTGCAGATCAACTCGAAACAGGCCAATCCCACTAAGATCACGCCGGCGCAAATCAGGCTTTTCGCCTTTAGCGCGGGTGGCTGCGATAAGTTGTTCCACTTGTTGTTGGGTTAATTCGGTCATAAATTTTGCCTTTTTCGCCGGATTTAGGGCAGGAACAAGAATTCAAGCAGTTCTCCGTATATCATATCACAAACTTAAAACTCCTGACAATCAACTTTCCAAAAAAGCCAGCTCGGGCAAATTGGCCTCACCGAATATCCCATTTTTTTTTGTTGTATCCGACAATATTTGATATACTCAAGTCACTAACTGAGCTGCGGAAATACAAGTGACTATTATCTTCCCTGTCATCGCCATTCTGATTGGCTATTTGTTCGGCTCAATTCCAATGGGCTATCTGGTTGCCCGGCTGTATGGGATTGATGTCACCAAAGTTGGCAGCGGGCGCATCGGCGGCACCAACGTCTTGCGCGCTGCCGGCCCACTGGCGGCCGGGTTGACTGTGTTGGGTGACATTCTCAAAGGGCTGCTGCCGGTTTATTTTGTGACCTTTTTTGGCCAGCCCTGGGTCACGGCTCTGGTAGCGTCGGCAACCGTGTTGGGACACAACTACTCCATCTTCCTGGGCTTCAAAGGCGGAGTTGGGGCCGGGACAGCTCTGGGCGCAGTCGCCGGATTGTCGCTTCCGGTAGCCCTGGCGGCCGGACTGGGTGGATTGATCGCCCTGGCCATCAGCCGCTACGCCTCGATCCTGTCAACCACGATTGCCATTTTGTCTCTCCTCGGCCTGATTGTGGCGGCCTGGCTGGGTTACATTCCGTACCAATTCATCACCGCCGGCATACTCAACCTGCTCCTGATGTTCAACGCGCTCCGCCCCAACTTTGCCCGGCTACGCGCCGGCACCGAACGACGCATTGGGCAGAAAACTTAATGAGCCAATTTTCAATGAGCCAATTATCAATTTGATCATTGGCTCTTTGGCTCATTGGTTTATTGGCTCATTGGCTCTTTGATTATTTTGAAATGGCTTTTTTTCAGGTAGACCTGCACGCGCACACCACCGCCTCCGACGGCAGCTTCAGCCCTACCCAACTGGTCGAACGGGCCGCTGCACGCGGTCTCAGCACCCTCGGCATTACCGACCACGACACGGTTGACGGTCTGGTCGAAGGGATGGCTGCCGGTGAGCAGTTGAACGTGGAAATTGTACCGGGCGTTGAATTCAGCCTGCGCCACGAACCGGACAAGCAGTTTATCGGCCTGCACCTGCTGGGCTACTTCATCGACCCGCACGCGCCAAACCTGGTTGAAGTGATGGCCCAGGTTCGCCAGGGGCGGATCGAGCAAAAGATCAAACAGATTGAAAAACTCCAGTCATTCGGCTTCGATCTGCCAGTCGAGGAGGTTTTGGCCCGCGCCGCCGGGGTGCCGGGACGGCCGCACATCGCCGCAGTGCTGCTGGAGCGAAATCCGGAAAAATTCACCGATGTTCAGCAGATTTTTGACGAATATCTGGCCACTCACGCCAAAGCCCATGTTGGGCGTGATTTTGCCTTGACCCTGGCCCAGGCTGTTGCCATTATCAAGGCCGCCGGCGGGGTGGCGGTTCTGGCCCATCCGGGCGTTTACAAGACCAGAGCCGATCCAACCACTGTGGTCCGCAACGCAACAGCCGAAGGTGTGACCGGGATCGAGGTATTCTACCCTTACAACCAGGGGTATCATTCGGCCACCGAGCGGAGTGGCTGGATCGCCCGCCTCGACATCCTGGCCGATGAACTCAAGCTGCTCAAAACCGGGGGCAGCGACTTTCATGGCCGCGCTCACGATGGGATTGAACTCGGCGATATGGGCCTGACCGGGGCGCAATATGTCGCTTTCAAGCAGGGTTGGCAGGCGCTGCGCCAACTTGTATAAACCACCCGTTTTGACCAGGGATAGGCTCAGGGTACCGCCTCCCAATTTTTTGAGCAGATACCGGGATTCCTTAAAAATTTGCCTATTTCGCTGATTGCTTCTACTCAATTTGGCCGGATTGTGTTATAGTAAGTCTGAGCCAACCGCTCAGTTATGATTATGGCTGACGATACAGCAATAACCAACAACTGCATCACCTCCTATTACGCGGTGAGGGTGGGAACCATCACCTCCGTTCCACCCCAAAATCCAGAGACCGCTATGACAACGACGTTATAGCGGTCTCTATCTTTGAGTAATTGGCCCTATATTTAGTGGTAATCTACTTTACAGGCTACTAAATACAGTAGTATAATGTCTGCAAGTAGATATGATACTCAGCTACCAACAGGAGGGCAGGCAATGACCAAAAAATATTCTGTGGCGATTGCAGGCAATATAGGCGTTGGTAAAAGTACGCTCACCCGGCTGCTGGCCGACCACCTGGACTGGACCCCTTTTTACGAAGCCGTGGACGATAATCCCTATCTGGCGGACTTTTACCGGAACATGCCCCAATGGAGTTTCCACTCCCAGATTTTCTTTCTCTCCCGGCGGCTACGTCTGATCCGTAATATGCTCAACCATCCCGGCCCGGTCATTCAGGATCGAACCATCTACGAAGATGCCGAAATCTTTGCCCGTAATCTATTTCAACGGGGTAATATGTCGGCCCGGGATTTTCAAGTTTATCGCGGCCTGTACGAAGAGTTCATTCAGTTCCTCCCGGCGCCCGATCTGATGATCTACCTCAAGGCCAGCGTGCCGACTCTGATTGAGCGAATTCACCGCCGCGGCCGAGATTTTGAACAGGAGGTCTCGCCCCTTTACTTGCAGCAACTCAACGAACTCTACAACGCCTGGATTGAAGATTTTACCCTCTGCCCCATCCTCACTGTTCCGGCTGACGATCTGGATTTTGTCCGCTTTGATGCCGATTTGGTTACCATTAAAGAGCAAATTGCCTGCCGGTTAAACGGTCACCAAAAAGTATATGTTTAGATGACCGAAATCTTGACCCAACAGCCCAAAAAAAGAGCATCAGGCACGCTCCTGCAAAAACTCCGGCCCAGACTGACGGTCACTGCCGCGGTTGAACTTATCGAGAAGTTGCAAGACAATGTCAACCGGGTAGTGGTGATCGATCCGCAGATCCTGCAACTCATTTTGGCGACCATTCTGGGCCGCGGTCACCTGCTGCTGGAGGATGTGCCGGGTATTGGCAAAACGTTGGTGGCCAAAACATTAGCCCGCTCAATTAGCGCCAGCTTCAAACGGATTCAATGCACGCCCGACCTCCTCCCCAGCGATATTACCGGTACTACCATCTACAACCAAAAAGAACAACAGTTCATCTTTATTCCCGGCCCCCTGTTTGCCCAATTTGTGCTGGTCGATGAGATCAACCGGGCCACCCCGCGCACCCAGTCCAGTCTGCTGGAAAGTATGGCCGAACGCCAGGTGACGGTCGATGGCCGCCAGCACATCCTGGAGGAGCCTTTCTTTCTAATTGCCACTCAAAATCCGGTTGAAACCAGCGGCACCTTCCCCCTGCCGGAAGCCCAACTGGACCGCTTCTTGATCTCCCTCAGCCTGGGCTACCCGGTCTTTGAAGATGAAGTGCTGATTTTGGAACGAGAAGAACACAGCGACCCCCTCGCCGAGATCGAAGCTGTGCTCTCTACCGCCGACATCCTGGCCCTGCAGGAGTTGGTGCAGAGCACGAGCGTGGTACGTCCACTCAAGGAGTACATTGTCCACCTGCTAACCGCCACTCGCAACCACCCCGACATATTATTGGGGGTCAGTCCGCGGGGTGGCGTGGCCTTGCAGCGGGCAGCCCAGGCGATGGCCCTGTTACATCACCGTGACTTCGTCATCCCCGATGACATCAAAACCGTCGCTTCAGGCGTGTTGACCCACCGCCTGATCACCCACGAACGTTCGACCGAGCTGGCCAGCGACACGATCGAAGCTATTCTCAAATCCGTACCGGTGCCGGTTGAGTAAGCAAAATACAAAAGTGACTGGCACAAAAAAAGGTCCGATCACTTGTCCTTAAGGAGCTGAACAATGACCATCCAATCTTTACCACCCCAAAAATTGTACACCCGTTGTGACCCCCAGCAATTCGCTTTTGAAACTACGGCCGAATTGGAGGATTTAGAGGGACTGATCGGCCAGGCCCGGGCGGTTGAGGCGGTTCAATTTGGCATTGGCATCCGCCGCGAAGGCTACAACCTGTTTGTGTTGGGTCCGCACGGCACCGGCAAATACAGCGCCGTGCGCCAATTTTTGGAGCAGCAGGCCGCCACCGAACCTACGCCGGATGACTGGTGTTATGTCAATAACTTTGACCTGCCCCACCGGCCGCGCGTCTTGCAGCTTCCCCCGGGCCAGGGAATCGCCTTGCAGCAAGATATGGATAAGTTGATCCAGGAACTGCGCACAGCCATTCCGGCTGCCTTTGAAAAGGATGACTACCGCTCCCAGAAGCAGGCCCTGCAGGAGGAATTCGCCGATATGCAGGAACGGGCCTTCAAAGATTTGCAGCAACAAGCCTACGAACGGGGATTGGCCGTTATCCGTACCCCGGCCGGGTTGGCCTTTGCCCCCCTCAAGGGCGACAAAGTCCTCAAAACCGAGGAGTTTCAACAGTTACCCGAGGCCGAACAGGAGGGCATCCAGGAGGCCATCAGCGATTTACAGGTCTACCTGGAGGAAACGATTGGCCGGGTCCAGCAGCGGGAGCGAGAACATCGGGAAAAGATGAAGTCGCTAGATCGAGAAGTGGCCAGGTTTGCCGTCGGCCACCTGATTACCGAACTGCGTCAAAAACACCGTGAACAGCCTGCCGTAATTACCTACCTTGACGCGGTGGAAAAAGATGTGGTTGAAAATGTCGATGATTTCCGCAGAAAAGAGGAAGAAGCGCCTCCGCCTCTGGCCGGCATCCCTTTACCCCGGTCGCTGTTGGGACCAGCCCCCTTTCGCCGCTACCAGGTCAATGTGCTGGTCGACCGCAGCGAGGCCAAAGGCTCCCCGGTGGTTTATCAGGATAACCCAACCTACCAGAACCTGATCGGGCGGATCGAACACATTATGGCCCAGATGGGCGTAGTGATGACCGATTTCAGCCTGATTAAAAGTGGTTCATTGCAGCAGGCGAATGGCGGCTATCTGATTCTGGATGCCCACAAAGTCTTGTCCCAGCCCTTCGTCTGGGAAGCGCTCAAACGGGCCTTACGGGCTAGAGAAATCGGGATTGAGTCGCCTGGGCAGCAGCTTGGCCTGGTCAACATCATTGCCCTTGAACCCGAACCGATCCCCCTGAACATCAAAATTGTGTTACTGGGCGACCGGATGTTATACCACCTTCTGAGTGAGTACGATCCCGACTTCAACGAACTGTTCAAAGTGGTGGTCGATTTTGAAGAGGAGATGGCCCGCAATGCCAACACCAACATGCTCTACGCCCGGCTCATTGGCACCCTGGCTCGCAAGGAACAGCTGCGCCATTTTGACCGGATGGGCGTGGCCCGGGTGATCGAGCACAGCGCCCGGCTGGTGGGCGACGCCGAAAAGTTGTCTACCCGGATGCAGGGCATTGCCGACTTGCTGCGCGAGGCCGACTACTGGGCCGGCCAGGCCGGCCACGACCCAGTGACCGCCGCCGACGTGCAGCAGGCCATCGACGCCCAGATATTCCGGGCCAGCCGTATCCGCGAGCGGGCTTACGAGGCCATTGAACGGGACATCATTCTCATCGACACCCAGGGCGAGCGGATTGGCCAGATCAACGGCCTGTCGGTGCTGAGCCTGGGCCAATTCTCCTTTGGCCGGCCCAGCCGGATTACGGCCACGGTCCGCCTGGGCCGGGGCAAGGTCGTCGACATCGAGCGCGAAGTGGAGTTGGGCGGGCCGCTCCACTCTAAGGGGGTGCTCATCCTGTCGGGCTTTCTGAGCGCCCGTTACGTGCCGGATCAGCCCCTGTCGCTCAGCGCCAGCCTGGTCTTTGAGCAATCGTACAGTGGCGTCGATGGCGACAGCGCCTCCTCGGCCGAGCTGTACGCTCTGCTGTCGGCCCTGGCCGAAGCGCCGCTCAAGCAGTCACTGGCGGTGACCGGCTCGGTCAATCAGCACGGCCAGGTCCAGGCCATCGGCGGGGTCAACGAGAAAATCGAGGGTTTCTTTGATATCTGCCGGGCCAGGCGGCTAACCGGTGACCAGGGCGTCCTCATTCCGGCCGCCAACGTGAAACACCTGATGCTGCGGCCGGATGTGCTGGCCGCGGTCGAGGCCGGGCAGTTCCACATCTACGCGGTGGAGACCATCGACCAGGGCCTCGAAATCCTGACCGGCCTGCCTGCCGGCGAAAGGGACGAGACGGGCAACTTTCCGGCCGGCAGTGTGAACCAACGAGTCGAAACCCGGCTGGCTGTGCTGGCCGAGGCCTGGTCGAGGTTGAAAGAGCCGCAATAATTGGCTAGGCCAAAAAGCCAAACTCAGTAGATCCAAATTTACCGTAGGGCGGGCATTCCTATGCCCCCCGCAGAGGCATAAGGATGCCTCTGCTACCAGAAAATTGGATCTACTGAGACTGAATATGTGAGGGATAGGTTTGCTCAATGCCCACCCGACGCGCCTGGACCTTTTTGATTTTGGCCGGCCTGCTTTACTTGCTGGCCAATCAAACCCAGGTCGGGTGGGTCTATGTTATGGTGGCCGGGCTGGTTGGGCTGCTGCTCCTCAATCTTTTCTATGGTTGGGGGCTGCTAAAATCGCTCCGGGCCAGCCGTTGGTTTCACAACCTGTCGCCAACAACCGCTGGCCAGCCCGAACCCGACCTGTCACTGCCCATTTTTCACGAAGATGACCCCCTCGAAATAATCCTCCAATTCCACCACACCGGCTGGCGACCGCTCTTGCTGGTTAGCGGAACCGAAAGCTGCCCCTGCGCTCCGCCGGCCGAGCAGGCCCAATCCCTGTTTATTCCCAGCCTGTTCAAAAACCAACCCCTCAATTTGAGTTACCAAACCGTCTGCGACCGGCGGGGATTGTACCGCTTCCCCCCTCTAGCCCTCGCCTCGAGCGGCCCCTTCGGTTTCTTTCGCGCCCAACGCCGCCTGGCCGTCCCCGGTGAAATCCTGATTTATCCCTATTATGTACCGCTCAAACGGCTGCGGCTGCTGGAACGGCGCGGCTACACCCAGCCGCACCGGCTGCGGCTAGGCGCCAGTGACGACCTGCTCGGCGCCCGCGACTACCGCCCCGGCGACTCGCTGCGGCACGTCCACTGGCGTAGCACCGCCCGGCGAGGCAAACTGGTGGTCAAAGAATTTGCCGACGAAGAAGAATTGAGCCTGACCGTTGTGCTCGACCTCTCGGCGGGCGGCAGTGTGGGCCAGGGCAAATATGCCACCTTTGAAACCGCCGTCCGCCTGGCGGCCACGTTTGGCTATTACGCCGCTCACAAGAAGATCCCGTTTTATCTGGCGGGGGAAAATCAGCAGCAAACTGTTCTCAAAATGCCGTTAAGCTGGTGGGCCGTGTTGAATTACCTGGCCAAAGTGCAAAACGATGGAGGCAAGCCCTTGAGCCAGCTTTTGGACAGCCTGCCGCCGTCGCCGTTTGCGGTGGTTCTGATCAGCCGCCCTGACGAGGCCATAGCCCAGGCTCTGACCGCCTTAGCCCGGGGCGGCGTCGGTACATTGGCTATTTTCATTACCCCGGACGGAACTTTGCCGGAAACAGCCGCAAAGCTTACCGGGGCAGAGCTGCACGTGGCTGCGGTCAGCCCGCATAACTGGCCGGAGCTGCTGGCGGAGATGTGAGGACCGCCGACCGCAGACAGCCGACGGCAGTCAGTGGCTTTCGGCGGTCTGCGGCTTCGTCCCGAGGCTCAGCCCGAGGGGTCAGCCGTCAGCGGTTATAACGTAGATGCTTATGAATCTTTATCGAAAACGATCCAACCAACCGGAGCGGTCTCTCCCCCTCCGGCTCGCCATCCTGGCGGCGATGCTGACGCCGCTGCTGGCTATCGCTCGAGTCGCGCCGCCGCTATGGCCTCACGTGCTGGCAACGGCGCTGCTGATGCTGGCTGGCCACTGGTACAGCTACCGTCACCTGGACAAAAGCAACCGAATTGTGCAAGGCATCACTTTTGTAGCCATCCACCTGGCCCTGCTGTGGCTGTTCATCGGCCTGTTCCGGGGCTTCACCGTACCCCAGGCCCAATTTGCCATCTTCAGCCAGGGCATCACCAGCTTCGACCTGCGCTACCGCCGCAGCCTGTTCAATACCCTGCTGCACAGCCTGGCCATTCTCTACGTGGCCGCCTCGCTCAGCCGCACTTACGAGCTGGTCCTCTACCTGCTCCTCTTTACCGGCCTGGTGCTGGCCGCTTTTTTCATCGCCGGGCAGGCGGACGGCCGGCGGACAGCCAGGCTCGCCCCGCGCTCGCCCACCCCGACCCGTTCACTGGTCCTGTTTGGAATTAGTTTCGGAGCAGTCGCTCTACTCAGCCTGGTGGTCGTTTTTCTGTTCACCCCCCGCTTCACCAACAACCCGATCGTCCCACCCTTTACCATCAATACTCCGCTGCGAGGCGGCGTTAGAGCCGAGATTATCAACCCCGGCCTGCCGCTGGTGCAGATCAACGGCTGGAGCAACGGCACCAGCGACTACTTCTACGGCTTCGACACCAACCTGGACCTGCGTTACCGCGGCGGCCTCAGCGACGCTATCGTGATGTACGTCCGCAGCCCCAGCCGGGGCTACTGGCGCAGCCACAGCTACGACTATTACACCGGCGTCAGTTGGGAACAGAGCGACCCCACGCTGACCACCATCGACCCGGGCGGCGTCTACTTCAAACTCGAGCCGCCGCCCGGTTCGGCCCTGGAGCGGCCCGTGGCAGGCGGTCCCGAACCGGAGCGGATCGTCCAATCTTTCACCATCGTCCGGGAGCAGCCCAACCTGCTCTTTGCCACCTACCGCCCGGCCGAAATCCTGATCCTGGCCGCCCGCATCTCCCTGGACCGCGGCGACAGCATCCGCCTGCCGGAAATTCTGCGCCCCGGCCTCACCTACAGCGCCATCTCCTACCGGCCGGACTTCGATCCCGACCGGCTGCGCCGGGAGCCTGCCGGTCCCTACCCGGCCGACATCAGCCGGCGCTACTTGCAACTGCCGGACAACATCTCCGGGCGAGTCAAAGAGCTGGCCCGCAACCTGACCGCCCCCTACGACAACAACTACGACCGGGCGCTGGCCCTGACCAACCACCTGCTGAGCCAGTACCGGTACAACTTCTTCCCGCCGCCCCACCCGCCCGGCGCCGAGGTGGTCGATACCTTTTTGTTTGAAGACCAGGAGGGCGTTTGCGAGCAATATGTGACCGCCCTGGTAGTGCTGGCCCGCAGCCTGGGCATCCCGGCCCGGCTGGCCACCGGCTACGGTTCCGGCGACTACAACCCCATCACCAACTACTACGAGGTCCGCCTCAACCACGCCCACTCCTGGGCCGAGGTCTACTTTCCCGAGTCCGGCTGGGTGCCGTTTGACCCCACCCCCGGCTGGACGCCCCAGCCCTACCCCACCCCGGTGCAGAACTGGCTCTTTGCCAACCATGGGTTGGGGCTGCAACTGCCGATTGCGCCCCTGGCCGACTTCGCCGCCGGTCTGGCCAGGTTACTCTTCTTTGTGCCCTTTCTGGCCGGTTCAGCGGTGGTGGTCTGGCTGGCGCTGCTGGCGGCTTACCTGGCCCGGCGCTTCTGGCCCACGCTGGCTATCCGAAAAGCCCGGCCTGGCCGGGCAACTGCCGTTCACCCGCAGCGCCAATTGATCCTCAAACTTTACCGGCAAGGGGTCAAACTGCTGGCCGGCCGGCAAAATCAGCGCCAGCCCTGGGAAACCTTGAGCGAATACGCCCGCCGGGCCGGTCACCTGCCGGCCTTCACCCGGCTAACCCGGGCCGCCGAGATCGCCGCCTACCGCCCGGCAGCCCCGGAAGCCGACACGGTCGAAGCGGCCGAGGACGCGCTGCGCGAGTTGAGAGAGGAAGTGGCGGGAAAACGACCGCCGATGGCGGACCGCTGACCGCCGATTACCGATCACAGATTACTCAATGTCGTTAAGTCAAGGCTATATCCGCTGGGGGACGAGGCTAAAGCCATCGCCCTCAGAGAGCGAAGGACGATAAATCGTCCTTTTTAGCCCATAGGGCTTCGCCCTTTCAGCACAAGGGCTTTAGCCTCGTGCTAACTTTGACTTTGACCACCACCGGCTTTCAACCTATTTCGGCGGTCGGTCGTCCGTGGTCCGCGGTCGGGCATTTGCGGTCGGCCGTCTGCGGTCCGTGGTCGTTTTGCTCAATCTCGCTGCAATTTTCCAGCAATATCGTGCTAAAATAGAGCGAAACGGGGGGACACACATTCCAGTAGGAGACAACTATGTCCCGGCTACTTTTGGCGATTGTATTGGCCCTGGCCGTCCTCTCGTTGGCCGTTATCCTTGTCCCTGGCGGCGACCTGCACGCCCAGGAAGAGGATGTCCTGATCTATCTGCCCATCATCCTCAAAGATCACGACCCCAGCCGACCCTGGCATTCCTTGACCATCGATAAGAGCGCATTATCAAGTCGCGTCCGGCCCGGGCAGCCGTTGACCTACACGATCCGTTACCAGGTCGGCGGCAACGAGCCAGCTCCCGGTGTGACGCTGGTCGACACTCTGCCACAGAACACCACCTTTATGGCCTGTCCCGGCGAGCTCACTTGTAGCCACACCGCCGGAACGGTAAACTGGAACCTGGGTACAGTTGCGCCGCCAACCACCGGCCTGGTTACGTTGACTGTGCAAGTCGATAGTACGGTTATCAGCGGCACGGTACTGATCAATGAGATTAGACTGAGCGATCAATCCGGCCGGCTCGTCACCAATACCGTCACCACTCCGGTAAAAGATATTCCTGATTTGGATGTAGCCATCGTCTTTGATATGTCCGGCTCGATACAGTTTGACACCATCTGCTACGGCTGCTACGAGCCGTATGGCGACGGCGCTGTCCCCTGGCAAAAACTGGACTACGGCGTCGATTTTCCCAACCCGGCCTTCCTCCATCCCATCCCCACCGACCACCTGCCCCGCGGCACAATGGTCGACCCCTTCGGCGGCGTGGGCAGCAACACCGGCAACCTCTGCGAAGGCCGTGACGGCAACGTGGTGGATTACTACACCGGTATTGAGGCCGGTTCGCGGCGCTACATCATCATCGAGGCTGAACTCTATTCCTTGAACAATTCAGTTTACAGCCCAGCCCTTCGCCAGCCAGGAGAGGGTTACTGGGCTATCCAACACACCAACTGGCGGACCGTTCACCGGTTGTTAGGTGAGACGTGGGATCCGGACAGCACCTACGGAACCGGCGGTACGCCTATCCTGCCCGGCTATGGCCGCGCCTCGTGGGTCTCCCATCATCCCTGGCACAATTTGGCTGGCCACGACTACACCCTGGCCGAAGTGCAGGATAACCCCGACAGCGTGCCCAGCCTGGAGTACGACTTCATCACCTCCGGCCAGCCTACCCTGCCTTGGAACGATAGCGGCGATACCCGTATCTGGGGTCGGGTGCAGGCCGGCGGCACTTTTGCCGATACCACCAATCTTTACTGGGCGGTTTATAACTATTATGATCTACTGAACAACGGCGCGACCGGGACCACCCCGCTGAACGGAACCATTCAAACGACCCGGACTAACCCGGTGCGGGGTTCGAACTACGGCGGAGCTGATGGCGACCGCTGGCGTTGGGTTGAACTGACTCAAGCCGGTCTAGATCTGGCCGACACGACCAGAACCAAATATACCCTCAAAATCTGGGCCGGCGGCCCCGGTTACGATATCGATCAGATCGTCATCGGCAATGCCAACGATACCGGCTTTACCAGCAACTACAGCGACGGCTCGGCGGCTCGGGTGCAGGCTACAGCCGGCTCGGCCTTCCGCCAGACCTGCAACCGCTGTAATCCCATCTACGGCCTGACCGTCGATCAGGCTGATTGCTTGCCCCCTCTGAATAATGGTTGGAGTGCCGTGGGCGCAGATAACACCAATCTACTCCTGGCAGATTATCTATTCAGCGGCTACCAACCCATCCGCGCTACGAAAGAAGCGGTCAAACATTTCATTCAGAAACTCGAGCCTGAATTCGACCAGGTCGGCCTGGTGGGTTACTCGACTGACGCCCCGGCTGAGGCCCGGGTGGAGCTACGCTGCCAACGGTTCTATCCGGCTGACCAATGTTTCTCGGGGACCGATCCCATCAGTTACACGGAGGTACTGGACATGGTGGAGCGAGTGCCGTCTAATGGCAGCACCAACATAGGCGAAGGCATACTGCGAGGGCTGGAGATGTTGGGTATCAATGCCATTAACGTTGAGGCAAGCATCTGGACTGAAGCCAACGACTGCGACACCACGACCGATCACTGCAATCGGGGCGAATCGGCCCGGCGGATCATAATCGTGATGACCGACGGCGTGGCTAATCTGAATCCCTATGACAATAGCAACCTCGGCCCCAATTGCTGGGCCGATACTAGCCTCTATTTGCCTGATGAAGGCAGTACCTATGAAATCAGAGGTAAGGACTGTTCCATCTATTATGGCCAGATTGCCGTTCAGAACAACGTGGACATCTACACCATCGGCTTGGGCAACGGAACCGACGCCCAATTCCTGGAAACCCTGGCCTCCATTCCCGGCTCCGGCGGGCAATTCTATGCGGCGGCTTCAACCGCCCAGTTAGATGATATCTTCGACGCGATTTTGCAGGAGCTCCGCTAAAACAAGTGACCGGCACTTTGAAAGCGCCGGTCACTTAACCCCGGCTATAAGGCCAACAAAAATGAGTAGGGGCGACCGGCCGGTCGCCCCTACAGTATTTTTATAAGGTGAGATGGGCGATCCCGGCCAATCATCCCGGGCACACCTCGCCCACCTTGACCGCAAACCCCGGCAGCACTTCGGAGCGGGTTTCGGCCTCGACGCCAAAACTCCCCAGCGGCGCATACGCCTGGCCGCGCAACACGTAAATCTCGATGGCCCGCCGGTCGGGATCGACCAGCCAATATTCTCGCACCCCGGCCCGGGCATACAGTTCGAACTTGGTCCGCCGGTCGTGCATTTCACTGCCGGCGGAGAGCACCTCCATAATCAAATCGGGCGGCCCCTCGATGAACCGCTCTTTGATAATGCCGAGACGGTCGTTGGCGATGAACAGCAGGTCCGGCTGCACCGGGCTGGCCAGGCCGGGCAGATTCACGTCGATGGGGGCAAAGAATACTTCTCCCACTGGCTGGTGGCGTAGATATTCCCACAAGTAGCCATACAGATTGGCGATAATTCTCTGGTGCTTTGGCAGAGGGGCGGGAGTCATTAGCAGTTCTCCTTTGATGATTTCATAGCGAAGCCCATTTTCCGGCAGGCGGGTATAATCTTCGTAGGTCCACTCCCCTTGAGGCGGCGGCCAGTAGCGCTCTGAAACAGCCTCGGCCGGCGCAGCGGCAGTAGTTCTGACTCCCATGAGCTTTATCCCCTTTCACCACAATTATAACTCAAACTATGGTTATTATAACCTGCACAGCCCAAGTTTCAAATCAATTCCATTTAACCACCTATACCAACCGGCGGTCGGCGATCTGTGGTCAGCGGTCCGCCATCGGCGGTGACATCAGCCCTCGTAGCGGTTCGTGATCGGCAGGCGGCGATCTTTGCCAAAAGATTTGGAGGTGATTTTGGGACCGGGCGGCGCCTGGCGGCGTTTGTACTCGTTCCGGTCGACCATGCGGATGACCCGCCGCACCGTGGCTTCGTCGTAGCCCAGGGCCACAATTTCGGCGGCGCTGTATTCCGCCTCGATATAAGCAGCCAGGATACCGTCCAAAATATCGTATTCCGGCAGCGAGTCGGTATCCTTTTGGTCGGGCCGGAGTTCGGCCGAGGGGGGTTTGGTCAGGACACTGGCGGGGATAACATCACCGATCTGGTCGTTGCGATAGCGGCATAACTGGTAGACCAGCGTTTTGGGCACGTCTTTGATTACGGCAAAGCCACCGGCCATATCGCCGTAGATGGTGGCGTAACCGACCGCCAGCTCGCTTTTGTTGCCGGTGGTCAGCACCAGCCAGCCGAATTTGTTACTAAGGGCCATCAGCACGTTGCCCCTGGCCCGGCTCTGCAAGTTCTCTTCGGCCTCGCTGGGTTGGGTGTTAGCAAAAGAATCGGCTAGCATCTCCAAATAGGCCTGGTAAGCCGGCTCGATGGGGATGATCTCGGTGCGGATGCCCAGCCGCGCCGCCAGTTCCGCGGCGTCACTCTTGGCGTGATCGGTGGAGTAACGAGAGGGCATCAGCACGCCGATGACATTCTCGGGGCCAAGGGCGTCGACGGCAATGGTTGCCACCAGCGAGCTATCGACCCCCCCGGACAGGCCCATCGTCACTTTGCTGAAGCCATTCTTGCGCACATAATCCCGGGTGCCCAGCACCAACGCCTGGTAAACTTCGGCCAATGGCTCCGGCGCGGCGGCCAGACGGCTAGGCGGTAGGGGGCGAGTTGGGGCTGAATTCTCGATGGGCGGCAGGACCAGCCGCTGGAACTGTCGGGGCTGAATCTGGGCCAGCTTGTCTTTGCGGCGGCGCGGGTCACGCAAACGCTGGCGAAAGACGTTGCTCACGTTGAGGTCAACCAGCACAAAATCTTCCTCAAAGGATTTGGCCCGGGCCAACACATTGCCTCGCTCGTCGACCACCAGGCTGCTACCATCAAAAACCAGCTCATCCTGGCCGCCGATCAGGTTGCAGAAGGCGACGATGGCCACGTTGTCCACGGCCCGGGTGGCCAGCATCCGCTCCCGGTGCTCGATTTTGCCTTTCTGGTAGGGCGAGGCCGAAATATTCAGCAGCAGCTCGGCCCCGGCCGCGGCCTGCGTTTCCGGCGGGCCAACCGGGTACCAGATATCCTCGCACACGCTCACCCCAAAAACGACCTCGCCGGCTGAGGCGGTCGGGTAGGAGTAGGCCGACGAAGGGGTAGGTAAACTGAACAACAGCGGCGTGTCGCCCCGGCCAAAGTAGCGATCCTCGTCAAAAACGGCGTAGTTGGGCAGCAGCGCCTTGTGGTAGATGCCGGCCAACTGGCCGTGGTGCAGCACGGCCGCAGCATTGTACAAATCATCCTGGCGGTGCACAAAGCCCACGATAGCAGTCAAACCGCGGCTATGAGGTAGTAAATCTTCAAGCGCGGCCCGGTTGGCCGCGGCAAAGCCGGGTTTGAGCAGTAAATCTTCGGGCGGATAACCGGCCAGAGTCAATTCGGGAAACAGGACAATATTGGCCTGCTGTTCCCTGGCTCGCGCCAGATTGACCTTGATTTTGGCCGCGTTGCCCTCGATATCCCCCACGGTGAGATTGATCTGGGCCAGGGCAATCCTGAGTATGGTCATGATTTCTGTTGCCACCCATATGATTTTAAGTGGAACAAACCAAACCGCTGAAACGTAAAACGTGAAACGTAACAGTTAGCTCAATTATGCCTTACGTTTCACGTTTCACGTTTCACGTTGATGACAATTTGTTCGTTCAGCAATGCTATTGCTCACCCGCCTGCTTGGCCAGGATGATTGCCTCAGCGACCTCACGCATAGATTTGCGGGTATTCATACTCATCTTTTGGATTTTGCGGAAGGCATCCGCCTCGCTCATTCCCTGCGTGTCCATCAAAATACCCTTGGCCCGGTCCACCAGCTTGCGAGTTTCCAGCGCATTTTGCAGGTCCTGGACCTCCTGCTGCATGATCCTGAACTCATTGAAGCGCGAGGTGGCAATCTCGATGGCCGGGGAGAGATCGGCTTCGCGGAAGGGTTTGACCAGGTAGCCCACCACACCAGCTTCCTTGGCCCGGTCGACCAGCTCTTTCTGACCATAGGCCGTCAGCAAAATCACCGGCGCAATCTGCTCTTCGGTAAGAATCTTGGCTGCTTCGATGCCGTCCATATCTGGCATCTTGATGTCCATAATCACCACATCCGGCTTAAGCTCTCGCGCCACATTGACGGCACTGCGGCCATCACCCACTTCACCAACCACCAGGTAACCCAGGCTGGTCAGCATTTCCTTTAAATCTGTCCTGACGATTGACTCATCGTCAGCTATAACGACACGTGTTCTTTCCACCCTTCTTCTCCTGTGAAGATTGATTTAGGGAATGTAATTGTTACAGACAGCCCCTCACCATCAGGGGAGCCGTTGGCCAGTTGAATCTGGCCTTTGAGATCACTTTCAACCAGGATTCTAACGATTTGTAATCCCAGACTATCCGTCTGGTCCCACTTAAAATCGGCAGGCAAGCCGCCGCCATTGTCAACCACATTAATGATAATCTCATCACCGCTATCTTCCAAATTCAAACGGACAAACCCGGCCTGCTGGTGAGCAAAACCATGTTCAATGGCATTTTGCAGCAATTCGTTGATGATCAGCGAGCAAGCCGTCGCCTGCCGGGCCGGCAGGAAAATCGGTTCCCCAACCAGATCCAAACGAATCTCTTGCTCGGGGCCGACGATACCCTGCTGGAATTGGGTGATGATGCGCTGGCTCACCTCCTTAATGTTAATGATATTGGAACTCGCACTTGACAGAAACTCGTGGATAACCGCCACACTGAGAACCCGGTTCAAGGCCTCATCCAGCGCTTGCCGGGCCTCGTCGGACTTTACCCGGCGAGCCTGCATCCGCAGCAAACCGGCAATAGTCTGCAAATTGTTTTTGACCCGGTGGTGAACCTCCTGAATCATGGCGTTCTTGACCCGGATCTCCTCACTCTGCCGCCGCATCTCGGTGATATCGCTGAGGGCCAACAAAACGCCGTAACGCCGTTCGCGGACCGGCAGAAAGCTGAAGCCCTGCAACCGCAGCCAATGGAGGGACGAATAAGTCACCAGAGGCAGGGCTTTGTGAATCCAGACCCGGTCGGACTCTTCGGTCTCCCGTTCAACCGCTTCATTGCGAGCCACCGCCTCCCGCCGAATCTCCTCATCGGCCGTTTCCAACGCCGCCAGGGGACGTCCCACCAAAGTTTCCCGGTAGCCCAACCGGCGATAAAGGTTGGCGGCGATACCGCTGGCGTATTCGATGATGCCCTCATTATTGGTAAAAATCACGCCATCTTGCTCGCCAAAGGGCGAGAGCGTTTCGGCCCCGTGGATCTGGCCATACAACAGCATTGCCTGTAATTTTTTCGAAGCTTTGCGAAAAACGCCGCTGCGCAGACGATGCCGCTCAAATTCAATCAGATTGGTCACGATAACCAGGGCCGCGACCACTTTAGGCTTTTCGGCTTGATTTGAGGCGGCGGCAAAGGGATGGGGATAGTAGATAGGCCAGGTTTGGCGCACTACCGGCGCGCCCTCGGCAATGGTGCTCCGCTGCTCACCCTGGGGCACGCCATATTTCAATGTCCGCACCACCTCCGGCCGGCGGTCGACATTCACCACCACCCCGGTTCGGCTACGCAGATAAACGTGGGCCAGCGAATGAGGCCGGGCGTGAGCCAGCACAATGGCTTCCTCTTCTGCTTTGCGACCATACAGCAAAATATCGGCCCGGCTCAAGTCGGCCACAATCCCCATCTGCTGCTCGATGGTGCGCAGAAAGGCCACACTCTCTTCGGTTAAATTCCAACATTGGTAAACAGCATCAAACATATGGATTTTACGATTTACGATTTACGATTTGTGATTTGCTACTTGCGACCTGCAACTTGTTCTCCCAATTTAGCGCCCAATAGTTCCGGTTGGCCGTTGAGCATCGCTTCGGCCGGCATCTCTTTTTTGCCAGCCGGCTGAACGGTGACCAGTCGCAGCGCCCCCTGGCCGGTGACCACGTAAACTCCACGGTTGTGCCTGAAGACGACGCCGGGTTCAGCCAGTGGGGGCAAGGGTATTTCAGTCGCCGCCTCAGCCGCCAGAATTTTGAACTGGCCGCGCGGCCCTTCGGTAAACGTGCCGGGCCAGGGGTGAAAAGCCCGCACCAGGCGGTCGATTTCCAGCGCGGTTTGATGCCAATCGATGGCGCCGGCCTCTTTCGTGAGGCGGGGGGCCAGAGTCGCCAGGCGTTCATCCTGGGGTCTGGCCCTGATTTGACCGGTCAGCCAGGCTGGCAGCGTCTCGACAAGGAGCGCCGCGCCCAACTCGGCCAGCTCGGCCATCAGGACGTCACGGGTATGGGTCGGCCTGATGGGAACGGCTCGTTGGGCAATGATGGGACCGGTATCAAGCCCGGCCTCCATCAGCATCAAGGTGACTCCGGTTTCAGCATCGCCGGCGTGAATGGCTGCCGCCACCGGCGCGGCCCCGCGCCACCGAGGCAACAACGAGGCGTGGATATTGAGACAGCCGTGCGGCGGCAACTCCAACACCTCCGGCCGTAGAATCTGTCCAAACGCAGCCACGATAATCAGCTCCGGCCGGAGCACAGCCAGCTTGGCTACGGCCGCCGGCGCTTTGAGCGTTTCCGGTTGCAAAACCGGGATGCCGGCCTCGACCGCCGCTGCCTTCACCGGCGAGGGCGTCAATTTCCGGCCGCGGCCACTGGGCCGGTCCGGCTGGGTAACGACCGCCGCCAATTGATATTCACTATTGATCAAAGCTTTAACCGTGGGCACAGCGAACTGAGGCGTACCCATAAAAATGATGCGTGCGGTCAAAGAAAACCCCTTTCCGGTAGACCGTCTCCCGGCCTAGCTACAACTTTTATGGCCAGACTGCGTAAAGTCAGTTGAAACAAAGGAACATTAAAGCATGATAACATTTTCACTATCGACAGGCAATTTATCACATCTGAAGCAAAAGACCCAAATTTCCAAAAAATTAACATCAGGGGTGTTGACATAGATAGAGAAGCTATGTTAGAATCAGCTTGTCTATCGGACCTCATACTTTTGAAAGGAGCATCTCTATGTTTAGTTCAACCCAGCAAATTCAGCCCAGTGATCCGCCAAAGAACGCAATTCTTGCAGCTATTTTGAGTCTTATCTTGGGTGGTGTTGGACAATTATATCTGGGGCAACAGAAAAAGGGTATAATTCTAATTGTAGTCTGGGTTTTGGGCTGGTGCAGTTTTGGTGTTGTCACCACTATTGCATCAATTATTGGAGCTATCGACGCCTACATCATGGCCGATAAGCTGCAAAAGGGAGAAGCCATCGGCGATATGCAGTGGTTCTGGGAAAAGTAGTTTTACCCTAAAGGAGAAAGTTTATGAACGATATCAATGACCAAGACAAATTAATGGCGGCCCTGTCGTACCCGATTGGGTTGGTGGCCATCATCATCCTATTAGTTGAGGATATGAAAAAACGTCCGTTCCAAAAATATCACGCCGTCCAGGCTTTGGCCGTGAACGTCATCCTAATCGTCTTGAGCATTATTTTGGGCTGGACGGTCGTTCTGGCCTGCGTGCCCTTATTGCTCTGGCTGGTTACTTTTTACTGGGCCTACAAAGCCTACCAGGGTGAATATTTCGAGATTCCCGGTCTAACCAACTTCCTCAAAGGACAGGGCTGGATTTAATCATCTCGATGTGATTTCGAAAATCAAATATTAAGGGTGATAGCTAAAGGTCCCCCATCAGGTGATAGGGGACTTTTGTATTGGCTGGCTTAACAGTCCAGTTTTGGTCTGACCTGCCTTTGCACTATAATACGGCTCGAAGAGCGAAGAGCGGATAGCGAAGAGCGAACGGGCGAAAACCAAAAGATTTCGTTATTCATCGTTCATCGTTCACAATTCACAATTCACAATTCACATTTTTACCTGGCCGGAGCATTACAGTGCATATCCAATCAAAACGGTGGGAGGTCGCTCCCCGCCTTTCCGACAGTCACTTTGACCAATTTCCAGATATTCCCCGGCTGGTGCTGCAAATACTTTACAATCGTGGCATTACCGAGGCCGAGGCAATCAACGACTTCCTGGCCCATCGCTGGTCTGGCGACGATCCATTCGCCTTGAAGGGCATGGCCGAAGCGGTGGAGCGGCTGCAAACAGCCATCCTCAAGCAGGAGCCAATTGCCGTGTACGGCGACTACGACGCCGACGGCGTTACGGCCACGGCCTTGATGACGCACCTGCTGGACGCCCTGGGCGCCCGGGTAGAAGCCTACATCCCCAACCGTTTTGATGAAGGGTATGGCCTCAACAACGAGGCCCTGGCCGAGCTGGCCGGTCGAGGCGTCAAAGTAGTGCTCACCGTTGACTGCGGCATCCGCTCAGTTAGAGAGGTGGCTTATGGCAATCGTCTGGGCCTCGACCTGATCATCACCGACCACCACCACGCTGGCGAAGGGATTCCCGCCGCTCTGGCGGCCATCAACCCCAAGCAGCCAGGCTGCGCCTATCCCTTCAAAGAATTGGCCGGAGTCGGCCTGGCCTACAAGCTGGCCCAGGCTTTGCTGCAAGTCGATGCCCTGGCCAGGCGCGGCCCGGTCGACTTGCAGGCCGATAATTTTCTGGATTTGGTAGCCCTGGGTACGGTAGCCGACCTGGCCCCGCTTTACGGTGAGAACAGGAAACTGGTTGAGCGGGGCCTGCGGCAGCTCAACACGACCTTGCGACCGGGCTTGCGCGCCCTGGTGCAGGCGGCTGAATTGAAGTCGCCGCTCATCACCGCCACGACCATCGGTTTTGTGCTGGGGCCGCGGCTGAACGCGGCCGGCCGCCTTGACAGCGCCCTGGCGGCTTACCGGCTGCTGCTGGCCGCCACTGAATTTGAAGCCATTCATCTGGCCAGGCAGCTAGACCTGCAAAATCGGGAGCGGCAGAAGCTCACTCGAGAGATGGTCGAGGCGGCCCGGGCCGTCATCCTGGCCGACAACGTCCAAAGCCCGCTCTACTTCATCAGCCAACCCGGCTTCAATCCCGGCGTGGTTGGTCTGGCGGCCTCGCGGCTGACCGAAGAGTTCTACCGGCCTACGCTGGTAGCCGAACGGGGGCCGGAACGAACCAGAGGCTCGGCCCGTAGCATCACCGAATTTCACATCACCGAGGCTCTGGATCAATGCCGGGATTTGTTGGAGCGATACGGCGGCCACGCCGCGGCGGCCGGTTTTACAATCAAAAACGAAAATGTCGCGGCTTTCCAGGAGCGGCTGCAACAGTTGGCCGCCGCCCAGCTCGATGTGGCTGACCTGCGGCCAACCCTCGACATTGATGGGCAAGTTAACCTAAAGGCTGTTCGGCCTAACCTGGTTGAGGCTATTGCCAAGTTACAGCCGTTTGGCTACGGTAATCCCACCCCCTGCTTTGTCAGCCGAGCCTTAACCGTCAAGCATGTCAGGTCAGTAGGCCAGGATGGTCACCATCTACGGCTGGTCCTCCACGATGGCCGGCAAAGCTGGAGCGCCATCGCCTTCCAGCAAGGTCATTGGGCTAACAAACTGACCGTCGCCCAGCCCATTGATGTTGTTTATAACTTTGAGTTTAACGAGTGGAACGGTGAACAGCGCATCCAGCTAAATATTAGAGATTTGCAGCCAAGTCAGGAGACCGCCTCTGTAACAGATTTACCAGGTGACCGGCACTTGAATCAGGCGATAGAACATTGATTTTCCATAAGTAACGTGTTTCATTGAAACTGAAGTGCCGGTCACCTGAACAGTTACGCCGCCTCTGATTGAACTGAGGCCGGGGTTGATTTGAAGATTTGGGGCAACTGAATCTCTCTGCCGCCGAGTAGTCCCTGGCGGCGGAAGATCATGATCAAAATAATGGCAATCGCTACTACAATTTGACTGAGACCATACAGGGGGTTGCCGCCAATCGCCAGCGTCGTTTCGATTCTACGCAGAAACTCCGGGACCAGGGTCATCAGCACGGCCCCCAGGACGGAACCGCTAATACTACCCATCCCACCAACCACCAGCATAACCACCACATTAAAGGTGATCAGAAAGGAAAAGGAGCTGGGGGTAATCGCGGTAATTTGGTGCGCCCACAGCGAGCCGGCGGCCCCGGCAAAGAAAGCGCCGATGGTAAAAGCGAGCAAGCGGGTTCGAAAAACATAGACGCCCCGCGTCGTCGCGGCCAATTCATCTTCCCGGATAGCGATCATGGCCCGGCCATAGGGTGAATTGACCAACCGCCAGACCACATACACCGTCAAAATGGCCCCGATATAAACCCACCAGATATTTGTTAGCGCCGGAATACCGTTAATTCCCCGCGCCCCCCGGGTGACCGTTTGCCAATTGTTAGCTACAACCCGCACAATCACCATCAAGCCCAAAGTAGCCACCGCCAGGTAATGTCCTCGCAAACGCAAAACCGGGATGCCAACGATGATAGCCGTTACGGAGGCCATTAAACCGCCCATAATCGTGGCTAAAAGAAAAGGCAAAGTTAACTCCCTCAGCCACATCGGTAAGCCGGTGATAACAGCTACTTTGGTTTCGGCGGGTAAAGTCAACAGGGCCGCAGTATAAGCGCCAATTGACATAAACGCAGCATGGCCCAATGAGAAATCACCAGTGAACCCATTGGTCAAGTTCAGGCTCACCGTTAAAATGATATTGATCCCCATTATTGCAATTATTCGCAAATAATAATCATTGAGCAACTGCTGAGCAAGGGCCAGCAAACCCACCAAAAGTAGCAGATAAACCAGAGCGTTGCGATTAACCATGCGTCAAGCTCTCTCTTCGGTTGATGTACCCAGAATTCCATTGGGCCGAATCAGTAAAACAACCAGTAGCAAAGCAAAGACAAAAGCATCGCGATACCCCGAATAAGCGGGAGGTAAAAAACCTACAAAGAAAACCTCAGCAAAACCCAATAAAAACCCACCCAGCACGGCCCCGGGAATTACTCCAATACCGCCAATGACCGCGGCCACAAAGGCTTTGAGACCAGGCAGGAAACCCATAAAAGGCTCAACCGTGCTATATTTAGCCGCCCACAGGAAGCCGGCTACCCCGGCCAAAGCAGAGCCAATAAAAAAGGCGGTGGCAACTACCTGATTAATATTGATCCCCATCAAGTGGGCGGCCCGTAGATTCTCAGCCGAAGCCCGCATGGCAATCCCCAGGCGGGTTCGCCGCACAAACAAACTCAAACCCAGCATCAACACGAGCGCCAGGGCCACGGTCAGAACGTCCAGCATAGAAAAACTGACATTGCCGATACGTTGCAGTTGGTTCAGCCCGCCCGGTAGACGGAATGAGCGCGGTTGGGCGGTTATGGTCATAATCATCGCATTTTGCATCAAGGAGCTTACCCCTAAAGAAGTAATCAGCATCGCTACTTCGGGGGCGCCCCGCAATGGGCGATAGGCTACCCGTTCCACCAACATTCCCACCAGGCCAATTACTAACATCGGCAGCAACACGGCCGCGCCCAGAGGTAGAAAACTGGTGGTGATAATGGCCAAAGCCAGATAAGCGCCCCACATCATCAAGTCGCCGTGGGCAAAGTTGATCAAACGCAGGATGCCATAAACCATCGTTAAACCTATGGCCACCAGCGCATAGACGCTGCCCAGGTTGACCCCATTGATAAACTGCTGGATAAAGTATGAAAGTGGATACATGCTCACCCGCCTAGATAAGCTGCCCGAACCAGGGGATTGTCGGTTAAATCAGCCGCCGGACCGGTCAGGCGAATTTCACCGGTTTCTAGAACATAGGCCCGATCAGCCACCCGGAGGGCCTGATAGGCATTTTGCTCCACCAACAACATAGTGACTCCTTGCTGGCGCAACTCCTGGATAACGGCAAAGATCCGTTCGACCAAAATGGGGGCCAGGCCCAGTGATGGCTCGTCCAATAGCAACACTCGCGGCCGGCTCATCAGGGCGCGGCCAATTGCCAGCATCTGCTGCTCGCCGCCGCTCAAAGTACCGGCCACCTGATTCTTACGCTCAACCAGCACCGGAAATAACTCCTGTACCCGAGCCAGGTCACGTTGAATTTCCTGCCTGTCTCGACGATTGTACGCGCCCAGCACCAGATTCTCGGTGACGGTCAGCCGACCAAAAATGAGCCGGCCTTCAGGGCAATGTGAAATTCCCCAACGCACAATTTCGTGGGGAGTGGCCTGGCTCAAGTCGCGACCCTCAAAATGGAGACGTCCTGAGCGCGGCCGTAAGATGCCGGAGATCGTTAACAACGTTGTACTTTTTCCGGCGCCGTTACCCCCGACAATCGTCACCAACTCGCCAGCTTCCAACCGCAGGCTGATGCCGCGCAAAGCCTGAATATTGCCATAACTAACCTGTAAATCCTCAATTTCAAGCAGCGACATCGCCGGCCACCTGCCCCAAATAAGCCTCGATAACCCGCGGGTCACGGCGGATCGCCGCCGGTTCGGCCTCAGCAATGATTTGCCCATAATTAAGGGCCTGTATCCGCGGACAAATCCCCATAATTACCTGCATATTATGTTCAATGAGCATAATCGTTAAGTCAAACTGCTGCTGGAGCTGGACAATGAGTTTCATCAATTCATCCGTCTCACTCGGGTTCATCCCCCCGGCCGGTTCATCCAGTAAGAGCAAACGGGGCGACAAAGCCAGGGCGCAGGCAATTTCCAAACGCCGTTGTTGGCCGTAAGACAAGGCTTGAGCCGGGGAGTGACGTAAGGAATCCAACCCGAGTAAATCTAATAATTGGCGGGCCTGCTCAGTGAGTTGGCGTTCGCTGGCGGTGAATCGGGGCAGGCTGAGCAGCGTAGTCCACAATTGGGTTGGCTGGCCTGTTTGTAAGGCCACTTTGACATTTTCCAGGGCTGAGATGGCGCCAAACAGCCGCAACTTCTGAAAAGTACGGGCAATGCCTAACCGGGCTATCCGCTCCGGCCGGTAGCGGGTTATATCGCTATCATTGAAGTGAATAGTGCCTGAGGAGGGTTTGACGACACCCGTCAGAAGATTGAAAAGAGTCGTTTTACCTGCGCCATTCGGTCCAATTACCCCCAACAATTCACCCTGAGCCAACTTCAGATTATAATTGTTGACTGCTTGTAACCCACGAAATGACTTGGACAGTCCTTCAACTGTAAGTAAATATGACCGATCTGTTTGTGACATAATCTATTTGGGTTGGACTAAGATGATGCGCAGGGGTAAATGAAACACACTTCAGAGTGTCCGATTGTAGCAGAAAGCAAAGGGTTGTCAAATCATTCAACTGAGACTCGTTCCCAGAATGTTTGACATTTGGCCTAAAAGTTACTATACTATGAACCCTCCGCCTCTTTGTGAACATTGCCCAGCCAATTACTGCTTCACTATTAGTCGATATTTTTGTCCAAAAAAATTAATATTAGTTACATAATCAAAGGAGGATGAACATGTTTTTCAAAAAGTCGGTACTCTCTGTTCTAGTGGCACTCGCCTTGCTGGCGATGATGGCCTGTGTTCCGGTCAGCGCCCCTACTCAAGCTCCGGCCGAACCAGCCCAGCCGGCGGCCGAAGCAACTCAACCGCCGGCCGCCGCAGAGGCGGAGGCCCCGGCGGCATCGATCAAAGTAGGCGGGATGTACAATGTGACCGGGGGGATGTCATCGATTGATGCGCCCGGTCTGAACGGCATGAAACTGGCCGCCAAACAGCTCAACGAGGCCGGCGGCGTCCTCGGTCGCCCCATCGAGATTATCGCCATCGATGGCAAAACCGATCAGACCGCCGTCACCAATGCCGTCTCCGAAATGATCGAAGTCCATCAGGTCGTGGCCATCGGTGGTCTTAACGACTCTACCTATGCCCTGGCCGCCGGTCCCATTGCCCAACAGGCCGGCATCCCCTTCCTGACCGCCGGAGCCACCCTGCCCACCCTGCCCGAACAGGTCGGCGATAAGTTCTTTATGGTCCCCTTTGGCGATGACACCCAGGCCTATGCCATCGCCGACTATGCCATCGATGAACTCGGCGCCAAATCTGCCTATATGCTGGTTGACCAGGCCTATGACTTCACCACCGCCCTGGCCAAGTTCTTCAAGGAACGCTGGGAGGAGCGCGGCGGCACCATCGTCCTGGAAGACATCTACCAATCCGGCGATACCGACTTCTCCGCTCAGATCGCCCGCCTCCAGGCCCTCGACCCCCAACCCGATGTCCTGTTCGTCTCGGCCATCCCCAACGAGGCCGGCATCACCACCCTCCAAATCCGCGAGGCCGGCCTGACCCAACCCATCCTCTCCGGTGACGGCTTCGATACCCCCCTCATCGGTGAGGTGGCCGGTGACCTGGCCGACGATGTCTTCTTCTCCACCCACGCCTCCCTCGATAACCCCGACCCCAAAGTCGCCAACTTTGTCCAGGCCTACACCGACGAGTACGGCCGCAGCCCTGAGAATGCCTTCGCCGCCCTCGGCTATGATATGATGAACTTGCTGGCCGACGCCATCAACCGGGCCGGCTCCGCGGACCCCGCTGCCATCAGCAACGCCCTGGCTAACACCCAGGGGTTTGACGCCGTCACCGGCACCATCACCTATCCCGAAGGCCAGCGTAAACCCGATAAGTCCGTCACCATCATCCAAGTCCAGGACGGCGTCTACTCCTTCGCCGCGGAGATTACCCCTGGCGCCGCCGAAGCGGCGGCGCCCTCTGCGGCAGCCGCGCCCAGCGGTGAGCCGATCAAAATTGGCGGGATGTACAATGTGACCGGGGGGATGTCATCGATTGATGCGCCCGGTCTGAACGGCATGAAACTGGCCGCCAAACAGCTCAACGAGGCCGGCGGCGTCCTCGGTCGCCCCATCGAGATTATCGCCATCGATGGCAAAACCGATCAGACCGCCGTCACCAATGCCGTCTCCGAAATGATCGAAGTCCATCAGGTCGTGGCCATCGGTGGTCTTAACGACTCTACCTATGCCCTGGCCGCCGGTCCCATTGCCCAACAGGCCGGCATCCCCTTCCTGACCGCCGGAGCCACCCTGCCCACCCTGCCCGAACAGGTCGGCGATAAGTTCTTTATGGTCCCCTTTGGCGATGACACCCAGGCCTATGCCATCGCCGACTATGCCATCGATGAACTCGGCGCCAAATCTGCCTATATGCTGGTTGACCAGGCCTATGACTTCACCACCGCCCTGGCCAAGTTCTTCAAGGAACGCTGGGAGGAGCGCGGCGGCACCATCGTCCTGGAAGACATCTACCAATCCGGCGATACCGACTTCTCCGCTCAGATCGCCCGCCTCCAGGCCCTCGACCCCCAACCCGATGTCCTGTTCGTCTCGGCCATCCCCAACGAGGCCGGCATCACCACCCTCCAAATCCGCGAGGCCGGCCTGACCCAACCCATCCTCTCCGGTGACGGCTTCGATACCCCCCTCATCGGTGAGGTGGCCGGTGACCTGGCCGACGATGTCTTCTTCTCCACCCACGCCTCCCTCGATAACCCCGACCCCAAAGTCGCCAACTTTGTCCAGGCCTACACCGACGAGTACGGCCGCAGCCCTGAGAATGCCTTCGCCGCCCTCGGCTATGATATGATGAACTTGCTGGCCGACGCCATCAACCGGGCCGGCTCCGCGGACCCCGCTGCCATCAGCAACGCCCTGGCTAACACCCAGGGGTTTGACGCCGTCACCGGCACCATCACCTATCCCGAAGGCCAGCGTAAACCCGATAAGTCCGTCACCATCATCCAGGTCCAGGACGGCGTCTACTCCTTCGCCGCGGAAGTGGCGCCCTGATCAGCGTTGCTCATTTTGGTTCAATAGGTGACAGTCACTTTTGAAGTGACTGTCACCTGTGCCCTTTTACTATTCAGCTATTAGGTGACCGGCACTTGCGTCAGGCAAAAGAGACTTGATTTTCCATAATTTAATTTAACATGCTTTATTAAAGCGGAAGTGCCGGTCACCTGAACAGCAACTTTTATTCAATGAGGAATATGGAGGATTGCTCAATGCCTATCTATCAAGCTGAAGAATTAAATACCCATAAATACAAAGCCCACAAATTCACCAAGGCTATTTTTGGGGTGGGCGCGCTGGAGTGTCATGGTGAGCACCTGCCTTTTGGCACCGACGCCTTGGTCTCCAATGCGTTGTCCAAAGAAGTGGCCGACCATTTCGATGATATGCTGGTGCTCCCCCCGATTTTCTATGGGATGAGCGAGCATTACAAAGATTTTACCTTCACGGTTTCGGTGCGCTTTGAAACAATGATCGAGTTGTTAAAAGACATTCTTTTTTCCTTGCACCGAGAAGGTATCCACCGGGTGTTCATTTTCAACGGCCACGACGGGAATATTGCGCCCATTGAAGTGGCCAGCCGCAGCGTCAAAGTGGCTCACCCGGAGATGAAGATTGCGGTTCAAGAAGCCTGGTGGGTAACCGCCGGACAACTCCTGCCGCCGGATACCTTTGAGGTGTGGAATGGCTTGGGCCATGCCGGTGAAGGTGAAACCAGCATTGTGTTGGCCCTATTCCCCGATCTGGTGGAAATGGAATATGCCAAGGGCGTAGTGCCCAATTTGCCGCCCAACGCTGAGATTAAATGGAAATTCAACGAACTGACCAATACCGGCGCGTCCGGCGATCCAACCAAAGGCACCGCAGCCAAAGGCGAAGCCATGCGGAAAGTGCTGGTAGACGCCACGGTCGAGTTTATCAAATACATGGACAGCATCAACTGGGAGTATGGCTTGAAGTAGAGAGCCGTCACCTATTACCCAATACGACCAGAGGAACCGGGTTTTTCGTTAGTGAAAAGCCCGGTTTCTGATTTTCAAAACATCCCCCATTAGTATTATTGAATCCCGTATGTTTGGCGTGATAAAATCAATAGTGACAAACCAGGGAGGTAGGGTTGCTTAACTTATCCAAATAAAAACCCGCTGGGGAGGCGGATTGGTCATAGCTGGAAAGCAGGTGAAGCAAAATGGCTCAGCCAAAATCTCTGATCTTGCTTCTCGCTATTTTGGTTGTGACCGGCCCTGCCTGCACCCTGGCCGCCAACCTGTACTCACGGCTGGCGGTAATTAGTCAAGCCACCCCCCAGATCAAACGGCTGGTAGCCGTGTCGACCCTGGCCCCCCTACCATCCCCCCCTTTGCCGGCCAGGCAAATTACCGAACTAGCCCCTCTAGCCGAGTTGCCCCCAGATAACTCAGCCGCCGTTGCCGGGGCATCCCCCTCAATAGCTGCCGAGCCTATAGTTCAAAACGAATATAACCTTGGGTCAATTGAGTCAGGAGCTGAGACTGTTGCGGTAAATTCCGGCGCTGATTTAACCGTTAACTCACCCCAACCGAGGTCGGCCGGCCATTCGGGTACGCAGCCTGTGCCCCCCACCCTGACCGATCTACCGGCATCGCTACCCGACAACGACCGCAACTCGGCTCACCCTCAACCAGTTGCAACCCGAAGCCGCCGTTCAACCGTTGCCCCCACACCGGAATTTATGTCAAACTTGATGGCCGATTTGTTGAGCGCGGTCAGCCTACCCACGGTTACGCCCACCCAGACTCGCCTGCCAACCTTCACTCCTACTCCCTCTCAAACGCCCACGCCTACTCCAACCACCACGCCAACCGAAACATCCACTCCCACCAACACTACCACCTCAACTACCACCCCCACTCCAACCGACACCGCCACCCCGCTACCGCCAACTGCCGCCCCCACTCCAACCGATGTTCCCACGGCTACGCCTGTTCCGCCGCCCACAGCTACCTCACTGCCTACCGAAACGCCCGTCCCCGAATACGATTTTCTGCTGGCCGAATTCTTCAACAGCCCCACCACCAATTCATTCCTGGTCATGTATGTGGCCATTGTCGATCCGGATGAGATCCCCATCGGCGGAATGAAAATTGTGGGCACCCGGCTGGACCACAACCTGACCTATGAGAGTCCGCTGTCGACCTGGTTTTATGAAGGTTACAACGCCCCCGGCGATGTGATCAAAAGCGGCAATGTCAAATTTGAGCCGCCCGGCGGCATCGAGACGACTTCGTGGGTGATCCACCTGGCCGATACCCAGGGCAACCGTATGTCCGCGGATGTTCCCTTTGAAACCGACGCAAACGCCAAACAGTGGTATTTTGTGAAATTCAAGCACAAGTAAGACATAATTGAGTCGGTTTGAAGTTTGCCATATTCAGCCAGAGTAGATATATTTCACCCAAACGTGTTTGGGTAGGCTGCGATGAATCCGGAAGACCAAGCTCTGGTTAAGGCTCTCCATCGGGGCGATCGCTACGCCTGCAACGACCTGGTGGAGCGCTATTCAAGCAAAATCTATAACGTTGCCCTGAAGCTCACCGGCCATCCGGCTGAGGCGGAAGAGGTGCTGCAAGAGACCTTCATCAACGCCTGCCGCGGCGCCGAAAATTTTGAAGGTCGCTCCAGCCTGGGCACCTGGCTCTACCGCATTGCCACCAACAACGGTCTGATGCGGCTGCGGCGCCGGCAAGCGCCTACCGTCCCGCTGGACCTTTCGCCCGACGCCGAGGTCGAGGGCGAATTCTGGCCGCAGCAACTCCAGGATTGGAACTGGGAACCGGAGGCGGTAGCCTTAACCGACGAACTCCGCCAGGCCATGGACGAAGCGGTTGCAACTCTGCCCGACTCGCTGCGAGCAGCCTTTGTGTTGCGCGACCTGGAAGGTCTGTCCACCCAAGAAGCGGCCGAAGTGCTCGGTCTTACCCCCAGCAATCTCAAAGTGCGGCTGCACCGGGCCAGGCTGATGTTGCGGGAACGGCTGATGAGCTACTTCAGCGAACACGCCCACGGCAGGAGCAACGGCCAATGAGCCACCATCACCATACCCCTGAGTGTAAAGCTTTATTGAGCCAACTGGGCGACTACATCGACGGCGAATTGGAGGCCGCCCTCTGCGCTGAGATCGAGCAGCACCTGGCTGGCTGCGACGACTGCCGGGTGCTGGTCGACACCACCCGCAAAACGGTGCTGCTGTACCGGCGGCAAAGCCAGCAGAGCCGGATCGAACTCCCGCAAGACATCACCCGCCGTTTGTGGCAGGCCCTTGACGAGGAAGGTTGCTTGACCGATCAGGGTTGAACTTGCTTCATCTTGAACGGCCCGCTCGCCAATCTGGTTGAGCGGGCCTTATTTTTATTGAAATTCGTGACATCTGTCACTGCATCTGGTTACAAACGTCACTACTTGAACCGGAGCAAAGCTGTTACAATAATTCTATCAGCCTGCTAAAGCAAGGCTGAAGATCAACTATGCATGAACTGCCGGTAACCCAAGGCATCCTGTCTGTGGCTCTGGAAGTCGCCAAACAAAATAGCGCCCAACGCATTACCGCCATCGATCTGGTGGTGGGCGAGTTGAGCAGCATCGTGGACGACTCCGTGCAATTCTATTTCGACCTATTGAGTAAGGATACTCTGGCCGAAGGCGCGACCTTGAAATTCCGCCGGCTGCCGGGTACGGCTATGTGTTGGGATTGTGGACACAAGTTTGAAGCGCGGGCTCCATTGACGCCGTTGTGCCCGGCCTGCGGCAGCCACCACCTCAATGTAACCGGCGGGCGGGAATTTTATCTGGAAAGCATCGATATCGAAGACGGCCGGACCGAACCTGATGGTGAATAAGTTGTTGGCGTTGGGCCGTCTGGTCAACTCATCGATCCCTATGGCTGTAAGTAACCCAGCAATCCTCAAGCTTTGGATAGGGTGACAACATTATTGTGACGAATGTCACAAAATGAGGTGACATTTGTCACTTTTTTTGGCTTTCTAGTCGTATTATCATTAACAGTGCCTGTCAATTAAAATTGGGGTAATCGCGGTTAAATTAACCAATTTGGGCAGGTAATCGTCTTCTCTGCCCGTTCATCGGTTTACTAAATCCAAACTTTTTTGTAACTACTACCACCATCACAAAAACTTACATTCTGTCAATGGAGCAGAACCTCAACTAACCAAAACCTCGTTAACATGATTGAATGGGACGATACCTGGTTTAGCAGCCGTGCCGTAAGCAAACCTGTAAATGGCGGAAATCTAACTACCTAATTTATCCACCGCCGCCAGAAACTCTTAAGTGATTTTGAAAAGTATCATATTGGGGCCGCTGATTGACCCTAACCGCACTACAGGCAACTGTAAAAGTGGCAAGATCAACAAAATCCGAACTCAAACGGCCGAGACGGTTAATTACCTGGCCGGTTGAGTTCCCATGAGTCTCTTAACTTTCCATCCTGGCAGTTTAGAAACTCATGGGAGCTTGGCCCAAGGCAGGGCAAATCGTTACTATCACTAACCACAAAACTAAGGAGGTTCCTATGGCTACAGCTGGCGCGACGATGCGCGCTCGTGCTCCAACGTTTTTTGAAGAAGTCATTGCCGGTACCCCCGGCGACTCCCGGTTACAAATGTGTATTCAATGCGGTACCTGCGGCGGCTCGTGCCCGTCCAGCGCCGATATGGATTACACGCCCCGGGCTCTCTTCGCCATGATTGAGGCAGGACTGAAGAAGGAGGTCTTGCGCAGTAACACCCCCTGGTACTGCGTTTCCTGCTACTACTGCATGGTCCGCTGTCCCCAAGAGGTACACATCACCGACATTATGTATACCCTCAAACGGATGGCAGTGCAGGAGGGCCTCTACAAAGAGTCCAGCGCGGCAGAGGCCCCTGCGTTTTCTTCCACCTTTATCGGTAACGTGGAAAACTACGGGCGCAGTTTTGAACTGGGCCTGGCCACCCGCTTCCACCTCACCCATCACCCGCTGGATATGCACAAGATGGCGCCAATGGCTTTGGATATGCTGCGCCGGGGACGCATCGACCTGACCCCCAACCGCATCAAGAATATGGACCAGTTGAAGGCGATCCTGGCCAAAGCGAAAGAATTAGGAGGCGCCTCATGAAATACGGTTACTACCCTGGCTGCTCTTTAGAGAAGAACGCCCTGGCCTACCATCAATCAACTATGGCCATCGCCGGGCTACTCGGCCTGGAGTTTGCCGAAGTTGAGGACTGGAACTGCTGCGGCGCGACGGAATACTTCTCCCTAGAGCTGCTACCCGCCTATGCGCTCGTCGGTCGCAACCTGGCCCTGGCTGCCAATCAAGCCACCAACGGCCACGACCTGGTGGCGCCATGCAGCGCCTGCTTTTTGAACCTGCTTAAGACCGATCATTATATGGCCAACTCCCCTGAACTGACCCAAAAGATCAACACCGCCCTGGCAGCCGGCGGGTTGCACTATGAACCGGGCAGTGTTCACGTCCGGCATCTGCTCGACATCATTGTCAATGATGTCGGTTACGATGCTGTGGCCGCTAAAGTGACCAAACCGCTCTATAATCTGCGGGTAGCGCCTTACTATGGCTGCCTGATTGTCCGGCCCGGCTTGCAAGAGTCGTTCGACGATGCCGAGTATCCAACCACTCTGGACAAATTGATGAGCGTGCTCGGGGCAACCGTGGTCGACTTTCCCTTGAAGGCCCACTGCTGCGGCGGCCATATGACCCAGATCAGCGAAGCGACCGCTCTGGAACTGATCCGGCGGCTGCTAAAGAATGCGGCCGACTATGAGGCCGATGCCATTGTGACGCTCTGCCCCATGTGCCAGCTCAATCTGGATGCCTACCAGAAGAATGTCAACAACATGTTTGGAACTGACTATCACATGCCGATCCTCTACTTTACCCAATTGATGGGCCTGGCCTTTGGAATTTCCACCAGGGAGTTGGGCTTTGGTAAAGAGATCGTCGATGCCAGACTGACTCTAGCCAAGATCGGCGCTGAACCACCCGAACCACCCAAGAAGAAGCGGGCTAAAGAGGGGCTGCCTATGCCCGGTATGGCGGAGGAGGGCTAAACGATGAGTAAAGAACGGATTGGTGTTTACGTTTGTCACTGTGGCAGCAACATTGCCGGCACCGTTGATGTGGAAGAAGTGGCCCGTTGGGCCGGTGAAGAGCTTAAAGACAGCGGTGTGGTGGTGTCGCGGGAGTACAAATTTATGTGCTCCAGCCTGGGCCAGGAACTGATCGAGGCCGACATCAAGGAAAAAGGGTTAACCCGGGTGGTGGTGGCCGCCTGCTCGCCCCACCTGCACGAGCAGACCTTTCGCACGGCTTCGGAACGGGCCGGGCTGAATCCCTACCTATGCGATTTAGTTTCTATCCGCGAACAGGTTTCCTGGGTCCACACCGACAAAGCGGCCGCGACCGAAAAGTCTAAAGCCGTGGTAGCCGGCGGGGTGAAGCGAGCGGCCTTCCTTGAACCGCTGGAACCGCTGCACGTGCCCATTCACCCGGCCACACTGGTGGTCGGCGGCGGTATTGCCGGGATTCAGGCCGCGCTGGAGATTGCCGACAGTGGTTTCCACGTCTATTTGGTGGAACGGGAACCGACTATCGGCGGCCATATGGCCCAGTTCGATAAAACCTTCCCTACCCTCGACTGCTCGGCCTGTATTCTCACCCCCAAGATGGTCTCAGTGGGCGACCACCCCAACATCACCATGTTGACCTGGAGTGAGGTTGAGCGGGTGGATGGGTATGTGGGCAACTTCACCGTGACCGTGCGCAAGAAAGCCCGCTACGTGAATGAAGCCACCTGCACCGGCTGCGGCATCTGCGAAGAGAAGTGCCCCAAAAAGGTCATCGACAACGTGTTCGAGTCCGGCTTGGGCTACCGCAAGGCCGTTTACCGGCCCTTCCCCCAGGCCGTACCCAAATACCCGGTCATCGATACAGCCAACTGCACCTACTTTGAGCGGGGCAAATGCAAGGCCTGCCAGATTTTCTGCCCCACCAGCCCCAAATCCATCGACTTTGAACAGCAGGACGAGTTACTGCAACTGGAAGTGGGCAACATCATCCTGGCCACCGGCTTTGACCTGTTCGACGCTCGCCGGATTACCCAGTACGGCTATGGCCGCCTGGCCAATGTCTTCACCAGCCTGGAATTCGAGCGGATGTGCAATGCCGCCGGCCCCACCAATGGCGACGTGGTGTTGCGCGATGGGGTGACCAAACCGGAGGCGGTGGCCATCATCCACTGCGTTGGCAGCCGCGACCGGAACTACAACAACTACTGCTCGGTTATCTGCTGTATGCAGAGCCTGAAGTTTGCCCATCTGGTCAAGGAGCGCACCGGCGCCGAAGTCTACAACTGCTACATCGACATGCGGACCGCCTTCAAGGATTACGATGAGTTTTACCAGAAGGTTCTATCTGAAGGTGTTCACTTCATCCGCGGCCGCGTGGCCGAGGTCACCGACGCCGCCCGCATGGCCGGTGAAGAGGGTAAGCTGATCATCCAGGTGGAAGATACCTTTATGGGTAAGCAGCGGCGTATTCCGGTGGATATGGTCATTTTGTCGGCGGCGCTGGAGCCGCGGCGGGATTCCAAGGAAGTGGCGCACCGCTTTGGCATTTCGTGCAGCGCCAACGGCTGGTACATCGAGAAGCACCCCAAGCTCGACCCGGTAGCCACGATGACCGAAGGCATCTTCATTGCCGGTTGCGCCCAGGGGCCTAAAGATATTCCGGCCAGTGTATCGCAAGGCGCGGCCGCCGCAGCCCGGGTGTTGGGCCGGATTCAAAAGGGCGAACTGGCCCTGGAGCCGGTCCGGGCCAGCGTCATCGAGGAACTGTGTTCCGGCTGCCGCATCTGCAACAATATGTGCCCGTTCAACGCCATCGTTTTCCTGGAGGACAAGATGGTGACCGAGATCAACCCGGCCCTGTGCCAGGGCTGCGGCACCTGCGTGGCTGCCTGTCCCTCCGGCGCCATCACCGGCACGCAATTCAGCAACGAGCAGGTGCTGGCTCAACTGGAAGGGCTGTTGATGGTCAAACCGAATGGTGGGGCCAGGGTACGCGTTCTGGAACCCGAGTTGGCCTGAATGGAGATGAGTTATGACTGAAAATTTTGAACCCTTGATTATCGGTTTTACCTGTAACTGGTGTAGTTACCGAGCCGCCGACCTGGCCGGTATTTCCCGCGAGAAATATCCGCCCAACGTCCGGCTGATCCGGTTGATGTGTTCCGGTCGACTCGATCCCACCTTTGTGCTCAAGGCGCTGGCCGGCGGAGCCGACGGCGTGCTGATCACCGGCTGCCACCCGGGCGAATGTCATTATCTTGAGCAAAACTTTAAAGCTTTACGACGCTATATGCTGCTGCGCCGGATGCTGACCCAATTGGGAGTTGAACCAGGGCGAGTCAAACTGATCTGGGCCAGCGCGGCCGAAGGCGTTCGTTTGGCCCGGGAAATCGGCAAGATGGTTGAGGAGATCCGGGCGCTGGGTCCGCTCAACTGGCCGGGAGTGGTGGATGGCAACGGGGCCAAACTGGCCGTTGAAGTTTCCAGGGAGGTGGTCGCATGACTGAAAATGGCAAACCGAAATTTGGGATGTATTGGGCCGCCTCGTGCGGCGGCTGCGAGATATCGGTCCTGAATATCGGCGATAAGATTCTGGATGTGGATGCCGTCTTCGATATCGCCTTTTGGCCGGTGGCCGCCGACTTCAAATATGAGGATGTACGCGGCTATCCCGATGGCTACATCGACCTGTGCCTGTTCAACGGGGCTATCCGCAACTCGGAAAATGAGGAGATGGCCCACCTGCTGCGTCAAAAATCCAAAGTCCTGGTCGCCTTTGGCTCGTGCGCCTACGAGGGCTGCATCCCGGCTTTGTCGAATCTGACCAGCAAAGAGGCCACCTACCGGGCGGTCTACCTGGATAACCCCTCCACCGACAATCCTAACGGGACGCTGCCGCAGCGGGTCACCAAAGTGCCGGAAGGCAAGCTGGAAATCCCCGCCTTCTATCACACAGTCAAAGCGCTGGATCAGGTGGTGCCGGTTGACTACTACATTCCCGGCTGCCCGCCGGAACCGCACCAGATTTGGGCGGTGTTGCAGGTGGTGGTGGCCGCCCTGACCCAGGGCGCCGAGTTGCCGCCCAAAGGCTCGGTCGTTGGCGCCGGCCAGGTGGCTGTTTGCGAAGAATGTCCGCTGGAGAAACATGAAAAGACCATCGACCGCTTCTACCGCCCCTATGAGAAAAAGCCGGAGCCGGGCCTGTGTCTGTTAGAGCAGGGCATCGTCTGCCTGGGACCGGCCACAGTCAGCGGCTGCGGGGCGCTTTGCCCGCAGGTTGGCATGGGCTGCCGGGGCTGCTATGGCCCGCTGCCGGGGGTGGAGGATCAAGGCGCCAGAATATTGACGGCGATAGCGTCGGTGATTAACGTGGGCAAAACTGGTGAAGATGAACAAGCCATCGAGAAAAAACTGGAGGAGGTGCTCGATACCATCGCCGACCCGGCCGGTACGTTCTACCGCTTCAGCATGGCCCACTCGATCCTACGCCGCGCCCGCGTCCCCCGCAACGGGGCCAAGAAAGGAGACGCGCAATGAAAAAAGTAAGCATTGACCCGATCACCCGTCTGGAGGGGCACGGCCGGATCGACATCTTTCTCAACGAAGAAGGCGATGTGGCCAACGCCTATTTCATCATCCCGGAGTTGCGCGGCTTTGAGCAGTTCTGTGTGGGCCGGCCGGCCGAAGAGATGCCTCGCATCACCAACCGCATCTGTGGCGTTTGCCCCGAAGCGCATCACATGGCCGCCACCAAAGCCCTGGACGCGCTCTTTCACGTGGAGCCGGCCGCAGTAGTCAAAAAAGTGCGCGAGCTGTTCTACTCCGCCTTCTACGTGACCGACCACACCACCCACTTCTACGCCCTGGGCGGCCCCGACTTTGTGATGGGGCCCGACGCGCCGCCAGCCGAGCGGAACATCCTGGGGATTGTGCACAAAGTGGGCGTGGAAATCGGCAAGCAGGTCATCAACTGCCGCATCCGCAACCACGACGTCATCAAGATGCTGGGCGGGCGAGGCGTCCACCCGGTGGCCGGGCTGCCCGGCGGCTGGAGCCAGCCGGTTACTCCGGAGATGCAGCCCAAGATCGAAGAAGCGGCCAAGCAAAACGTGGAGTTTGCCCTGTTCAGCCTGAAGCTCTTTGAGGATATCGTCCTCGGCAACAAAGGTTACGTCGATCTGATCCTGTCCGACGCCTTTACCGAGCGCACCTACTACATGGGCACGGTTGATCAGCACAACCACATCAACTTCTACGACGGCCAGATTCGGGTGGTCGATCCCGACGGGAAAGAGTTTGTTAAATATAACCCGGCTAATTACCGGGAGCACATCGCCGAGCACGTTGAGCCGTGGACCTATCTCAAGTTCCCCTTCCTCAAAGGCGTGGGCTGGAAAGGGTTTGTGGATGGCAAAGACAGCGGGCTTTACTGTGCTACGCCGCTCTCCCGCCTGAACGCGGCCGATGGCATAGCCACCCCCAAAGCTCAGGAGGCTTTTGAAAAATTCTACGACACCCTGGGCAGCAAAAAGGTCAATGGGCGCTACCAGCCCGTTCACCACCGGCTGGCCACCCACTGGGCCCGCCTGGTCGAGCTGCTCTACGCGGCCGAACGAATGTTGGAACTAATCCAGGATCCCGAGATCACCGATCCCAACGTCCGGCCTGTGGTCAAAAACAAGCCTGATGAGGGTGTGGGCTGTGTGGAAGCGCCGCGAGGCACGTTGACGCACCACTACTGGACCGACGACAAGGGTATCCTGACCAAAGTCAACCTGGTGGTAGGGACAACCAACAACTACGGCCCCCTGGCTATGTCGGTGAAAAACACTGCCTCCTCGCTCATCAAAAAGGGCACTGTGATCAGCGAAGGGCTGCTGAACCGGGTCGAGATGGCTTTTCGCTCTTACGACCCGTGCATGTCCTGCGCCACCCACTCGCTGCCGGGCCAGATGCCGCTAGAACTGACCATCCGCGACGCTGACGGCAACGTGGTTGAGCAGTTAAGCCAGCATATCTAGAGGAAAGCCGAGAGTCAGGAGATTAGGAGATAAGGAGATTGGAGATTCATTTAAATCTCCCAATCTCCAATCTCCCAATCTCCATTTACAAAGAAGTCAATGAAAACATTGGTTCTTGGCCTGGGCAATCCCATTTTGACCGACGATGGGGTGGGCGTGCGAGTGGCCGAGGCGGTGCGAGCCGCTTTGCCGCCAGATACAACCATCGAGATCAGTGAGGTCAGCGTGGGCGGTCTGCGCTTGATGGAGCGGGTGGTTGGTTACGATCGAGTCATTCTGATCGATGCCATGCACCGGGCCTATCAAGCCGACGCCGGGCCACAACCGGGCGCCATCCACCGGCTGACTCTGGCCGATCTCCGCCGGATCAGTCCCACCCAGCACAGCGCCTCGGCCCATGATACCAGCCTGGCCACTGCCCTGGAGCTGGCCGACCGAATGGGGCTGCCCCTGCCGCAGGAATTCATCATCTACGCCGTTGAAGTGGAAAACGTAACCGATTTTGGCGACGAGCCAACGCCGGCCGTGGCCGCCGCCATACCTCAGGTGACGGTCCTGGTCCTAAATGAGTTGAAAGGAGAGAAACTATGATTTCACCCGAACTTGTCCGTCGCTATCCATTTTTTGCCGGATTAAGCGACGATCAAATTGTAACCCTGGCCAATGTGGGCCAGGAAATCAAGATAGCAGCCGGGGAATATCTTTTTAGGGAGGGGGATGTCCTGAACGGCTTTTATCTGGTCAGCGAAGGTGAAGTGGCCATCCTGCTGGAAGTCCCCGATCAGGAGGTCCAGCAATCGGTGGCGGGCCAGCTTACCGGTGAACTGCAAACCAAGGGGGTCGTGATGAGCATTATTGGGCCGGGCGAAGTGCTGGCCTGGTCGGCCCTGGTACCCCCCAGTGAATCGACGGCCAGCGCCCAGGCTACCAAACCGACGCAATTGCTTGTATTTGATTGCCAGAAGTTACTCAAAGTGTTTGAAGAAGATTGCCGCTTTGGCTACATAATGATGCAAAAGATGGCCCAGGTAGTACGACAACGGCTGCACGATATGCGGATCGAGTCGCTCGCCCATATGGTGGGGTGATAATGGCTGCTTAAAAGGCTTTCTTCCATTTGACAGGCGGCGCGTGGACCTGTCGGATGTCTGCCAATGGCCGTTTCCCACCGCCGGGTAATCAGAACCGAATTATGGCGTGATTATCCCGGTGGGGACGGCTTTTTTCTTTGACATCGGGGCCGATTGGTGTAAGATGGAGAACTTCCAGACTCCGCGACCACCGCCACTTAGGCAGCAAACCATTTGTGGCCGGCTGCAAAATCATTACAATGTCGATAATCAGGTAGGAGTGTTAAAGGGCGCTTTGACACTGCATACGCCCATAATGAAATCTGTTGTTTGGGCAAAGGTTTTCAAAGTAGAAATATCGAGATCGAGGTGAAGTAATTGATGAAGATTCCTGTTGTCAAAGAGATTTTAAGCGCAAACGACCAAATCGCCGCGGAAAATCGAGAACTGTTTGACCGGCATAACCTATTTGTGTTAAACCTGATGGCCTCTCCCGGCGCGGGCAAAACCAGTTTCATCCTGGCTACGGTCGACCGGCTGCCAGGGGATATCCGCCCCGGTGTCATTGAAGGGGATGTGGCCTCCAGCATCGACGCCGACAAAATTGCGGCCCAGGGCATGGCGGTGGTGCAAATCAATACCGGCGGCGGCTGCCACCTGGACGCGCCGATGATTCGCGCGGCCCTGCCCAACCTGCCGCTGCCGGAGTTGAATCTGTTGTTCATCGAGAATGTCGGCAACCTGATTTGCCCGGCCGATTTTGCCCTGGGGGCTAACCTGGCTGTGGTCGTCGCCAGTGTAGCCGAGGGCCACGACAAGCCCTACAAATACCCCGGCATGTTTGCCGCCGCCGACGTGGTCATTCTCAATAAGGCTGACCTGATCGAGGTGTTTGAATTTGACGTTGACTTTTTCCGGCGGGGTTTGGAGATGGTCAACCCGGGTGTGCCCACCTTCATCCTGTCGTGCAAGAATGGCGAGGGCGTCGAGGCGTGGGTAAACTGGCTGTTACTCAAACGGGCGGATTTGGCAGCATAGGGTCTGAGGCGTCGGGGCTTGAGGATTGGGAACTAAGGCAAATTCCGCACCTGACCGGCAACGTCTGAAGGTCGAGATTCACGGCGCGGTGCAGGGGGTCGGCTTCCGGCCCTTTGTCTACCGGCTGGCCACAGAATTAGGGCTGCCCGGCGGGGTCATCAACGACACCCGCGTCGTCTTCATTGAGGTGGAGGGACCGTCGTCAGTTTTGGCCCGCTTTTTGGAGCGACTACGTGCCGAAAAACCGCCTCGCTCGATGATCCACTCCCTGGACTCGGCCTGGCTCGAGCCGGCCGGCTTCGACCGCTTCGAAATCCGGCACAGCGACCACACCGGGGCCAAAACCGTGCTGGTGCTGCCCGACATCGCCGTCTGCGCCGACTGCCTGGCGGAGGTACTCGATCCGGCCGACCGCCGCTATCGTTACCCCTTCACCAACTGCACCAACTGCGGCCCTCGCTTTAGCATTATCCAGGCCCTGCCCTATGACCGGCCCAACACCACCATGCGCCATTTTGTAATGTGCCCGGCCTGCCTGGCGGAATACCAAAACCCGCTTGACCGGCGCTTTCACGCCCAGCCCAACGCCTGCCCGGTCTGCGGACCGCAACTCGATTTACGATTTACGAAAGACGATTTACGATTGATTGGAATTGACAATCATCAACCGTCAATCGCCAACCACCATTCGCTAATCGTCAATCGTCAATCGTCAATCGTCAATCACGAGGCTCTGCGCCTGGCGGCTGAGGCCATTCGCGGCGGCCAGATTGTGGCGGTGAAAGGCTTGGGCGGATTTCATTTGATGGTGGATGCGGGCAACGCCGCAGCCGTAGCTCGATTGCGGGCACGAAAACCTCGCCAGGACAAACCGTTCGCAGTGATGGCGCCAGATTTGCCGCAAGCCCGCGCGCTCTGCCAGATTTCCCCGCTGGCCGAAACCATGTTGACCTCACCCGAAGCGCCGATTGTGCTCCTGCCACGCCAACCTGAAGCCCCGATTGCCCCCAACGTAGCCCCGGACAACCCCAACCTGGGGATCATGTTGCCTTACACTCCACTGCACCATTTGCTACTGCAAGAAGTGGGCCGGCCCATCGTGGCTACCAGCGGCAACCTGACTGACGAACCCATCTGCATCGACGAACAGGAGGCCAGGCAGCGGCTGGGCCACATCGCCGACCTGTTTCTGGTCCACAACCGCCCCATCGAACGGCACGTTGACGACAGCGTCGCCTGGATTTTGAGGGGTGAGCCGCGGCTGCTGCGCCGGGCCAGGGGCTATGCCCCGCTGCCGGTGCTGCTTCCGGCCGAAGCACCGACAATTCTGGCCGTCGGGGCGCATCTCAAAAACACGGTCGCCCTGAGCATCGAGAAGCAGGTCTTCGTCAGTCAACATATCGGCGACCTGGAAACGGCCGAGTCGCTGGCTGCTTTCGAGCGAGTCATTGCCGATTTCTTGCGCCTCTACGAAGCTACCCCCGTAGCCATCGCCCACGATCTACACCCGGATTATTTATCGACAAAATGGGCGAAGGAGCAGCAGGGGAGCGGAGGGGCAGAGGAGCAGGGGAGAGGGGGAGTGAATCAACTGCCCCTTTGCCGCTTAATTTCAGTGCAACACCACCACGCTCACTTGGCGGCCTGCCTGGCCGAAAACGGGGTCGAGGGGCCAGCGCTGGGTGTGACCTGGGACGGCACCGGCTACGGCATTGACGGGACGATCTGGGGCGGCGAGTTCCTGCTGGGCGATGCGGCCGATTTTGAGCGGGTGGCCCATATGCGCCCCTTCCGCCTGCCCGGCGGCGAGGCCGCAGTCAAACAACCCCGCCGCGTTGCCCTGGCTTTGTTGTGGGAACTGTACGGTGACGACTGCCTGGGCTGGGAGGATTTGGCCCCAATTGGCTCATTCAAGCCGACCGAACGCCGGCTGCTGGCGCAGATGCTGGCCCGCGGCCTGAACTCGCCCGTCACCACCAGCGCCGGACGCCTGTTTGACGGCATTGCCGCTTTGATCGGTCTGCATCAGCAGGTGAATTTTGAAGGGCAGGCGGCGATGGCGCTGGAGTTTGCGGTGAATCCGGCGATAAATGAGACATATTCAATCACCATTTTAAAGGATGAAGGCGGAGGGCTGAAGGCTGAAAATTTAAAATTCAGCCCTCAGCCTTCATCCCTCATCCTTGATTGGGGGCCGCTAATTGAAGCCATTCTGGTCGACCGGCGCGCCGGCGTCGAACCGGGTATCATCTCGGCCCGTTTTCATAACGCCTTGGTGCAAGCCATCCTGGCCGTGGCCGAACTGATCGGCGAACGGCGCGTAGCCCTGACCGGCGGCTGTTTTCAAAACCGTTTTTTAACGGAGCAAACTGCCCAACGCCTGACCCAGGCCGGCTTTGAAGTTCTCCTTCACCGCCAGGTACCGCCCAATGACGGCGGCATTAGCCTGGGGCAGATCGCCGTAGCCGCGGCTCGATTGAGCAAACCAAGCCAGCCGGCTGGCGATGGATAGTTTGGTAAAACGAGGGCAATGAAGTAGAATCAACGTTTAATAGTTAAGCGGCGGAGGTAGCTAATGTGTTTAGGCGTACCGGGTAAAGTGATCAAAATTGAAGAGAATCCGTTGGGTATGACGATGGGCCGGGTTGATTTTGCCGGCATTACCAAAGATGTCTGCCTGGCCTATGTACCGGAGGTGCAGTTGGGAGATTACGTCATCGTTCATGTCGGCTTTGCCATCAGCGTTGTCGATGAGGAAGAGGCCATGCAGGTGTTCCAATATCTGAAAGAGATGGACGAACTGGCCGAATTGGAAATCCAACAACCCGGCGACCATTGAAGCGCAACCAAAATAGGAGAATAACAGTGATCAGCAGTATAGCCGATACCACCACCCTGAACAACGGGGTCAAAATGCCCTGGCTGGGCTTTGGCGTTTTCAAGATGGAAGACGGAGCTGAAACAGAGCAGTCCGTGGCCACAGCCCTGGAGGCCGGTTACCGGAGCATCGATACCGCCGCCGTCTACGGTAATGAAGAAAGCGTAGGCCGGGCCATCAAAGCCAGCGGCCTGCCCCGCGAGGAACTTTTCATCACTACCAAAGTCTGGAACTCCGACCAGCGCACGGGCGCAACCCTGGCCGCGTTTGAAACCAGTCGTAAAAAACTGGGACTCGACTACATCGATCTCTACCTGATCCACTGGCCGGTGGCCGGTTACTATAAAGCAACCTGGCAAGCCCTGGAACAACTCTATGCCGAGGGCGTGGTTCGGGCGATTGGGGTCAGCAATTTCCATATCCACCATCTGAAAGATCTCTTTGCCGGCAGCGACATCAGGCCCGCAGTCAACCAAGTTGAGTTTCATCCCTATCTGCTGCACCAGGAGCTACGCCAATTTTGTAGCGAACACCAGATTCAGTTTGAGGCCTGGAGCCCGCTGGCCAGGGGCAAGATTACCAACGACCCGGCCATTGTCAACTTGAGCCGGAAATATGGCAAGTCACCGGCCCAACTGGTAATCCGCTGGGACTTGCAACACCAGGTAGTCACTATCCCCAAATCCAGCACGTCCCAACGGATTGTCGATAATACGGATGTGTTCGATTTCGAGATTTCGGCCGATGATATGGCCCAGCTCGATAGGTTTAACCGGAACGAACGCACTGGCCCCGACCCCGACAATTTCAATTTTTAGGCTCAGACGGTATAGGGATGCCGTTGCTGCGGTCAAAAATTGGATCTACTGAGACACAATGGCGCGAGTTCGGGTTTGGCTGGCAAAGTGGGGGAACTATTTGAATGAAATATATTGACGAATATCGAAACGAGACTGATGCGCAAAAATTTATCCAGGCGATCCGGCAGCAGGTCACCCGCCCCTGGACGATTATGGAAATTTGCGGCGGGCAAACCCACACCATCATCAAATTCGGCATTGACCGCCTGCTGCCGGAGGAGGTGACGCTGGTGCATGGCCCCGGCTGCCCGGTTTGTGTCACCCCGCTGGAGTTGATCGACAAGGCCCTGGTTATCGCCCGCCGACCGGAGGTGATCTTTACCTCCTTTGGCGATATGCTGCGGGTGCCCGGCTCAACCACCGACCTCCTCAGCGTCAAGGCTCAGGGCGGCGACGTGCGCATGGTTTACTCGCCGCTGGATGCGGTTAAGCTGGCCCAGCAAAATCCCGACCGGCAGGTAGTTTTCTTTGCCGTGGGTTTTGAAACCACCGCCCCGGCCAACGCGATGGCTGTCTGGCAGGCCAAACAGATGGGCCTGACCAATTTCTCGATCCTGTGCTCCCACGTGCTGGTTCCCCCGGCGATGGAAGCCCTGTTGAGTTCGCCGCATAATCTGGTGCAAGGTTTTCTGGCCGCCGGGCATGTTTGCGCCGTGATGGGTTATTGGGAGTACGAACCCATCGTGGCCAAATATCAGGTTCCGATTGTGGTGACCGGTTTTGAACCGCTGGATTTGCTGCACGGCATTTATATGACCCTCAAGGCGCTGGAGGAAGGCCGCACCGATCTGGAGAATCAATATGTCCGGGCAGTTACCCGTGAGGGCAACAGGCCGGCCCAAAATTTACTCGAGCAGGTTTTCCAGGTATGCGACCGGCAATGGCGCGGTATCGGCATGATCCCCAACAGCGGCTACGCCCTCCGGCCTGAATTCGCGGCTTACGACGCCGAGCTGCGTTTCGACGTGGTGGGCATTACGGCCCAGGAGTCGTCGCTGTGCATTGCCGGGGAAATCCTGCAAGGCTTGAAACGCCCCCATCAATGCTCGGCTTTTGGCACGCTGTGCACGCCGGAGCATCCCCTGGGCGCGCCGATGGTTTCGTCAGAAGGCGCCTGCGCAGCCTACTACCAATACGGACGAAGTTAATAATTGTGAATTGTGAATTGTGAATTATTAATTGTTAATGCAACTCTGGCAGAATTCACAATTCACCATTCATCATTCACTATTCACAATTAGCAAGGACGATGGAATGACTCAAGAAACCAATCTGCCCCTCATTATGGGCCTGCAATGTCCCATCCCCATCAGCGAGTACCCCAGCGTGCTGATGGCCCACGGCGGCGGCGGCCGGCTAACCCAGATGCTGATCGACCGCATGTTCGTGCCGGCCTTCGACAATCCCACCCTGGAAATGCTCCACGATGGGGCTATTCTGGAAGCCAACGGCGCCCGGCTGGCCTTCTCGACCGACTCCTTCGTCATCAACCCGATCTTCTTCCCCGGCGGCGACATCGGCTCGCTGGCTATACACGGCACGGTCAACGATCTGGCGATGTGCGGGGCCAGACCGCTGGGACTGTCAACCGCCCTGATTCTGGAGGAAGGGTTGCCAATGGAACAGTTGTGGCGAGTGGTCCAGTCGATGCAGCAGGCGGCCAGGGCGGTAGGCGCGCCCATCGTCACCGGCGACACCAAGGTGGTCAATCGAGGCAAAGGGGATGGCGTCTTCATCAATACGACCGGGCTTGGGTTGATTCCGGCCGGGGTGCAGGTCTCGCCCAAACGCGCCCGCCCCGGTGACGTGGTGCTGATCAATGGCGCCATTGCCGTGCACGGCATCGCCATAATGTCGGTGCGGGAGGGGCTGGAGTTTGACACCACCCTGGAAAGCGACTCGGCGCCATTGTATGAGTTGATCGCGGCGGCGCTGAACGTGGCCGGAGACAAGGTCCACGTGCTGCGCGACCCCACCCGCGGCGGCCTGGCCAGCAGCCTCAATGAAATTGCGGCGCAGGCCCGGGTAGGCATCCGGCTGAATGAAGCCGACCTGCCGATCTGGGAACAGGTGCGCGGCGCCTGTGAAATTCTGGGCCTGGATCCGCTCTATGTGGCCAACGAGGGCAAGGCTCTGCTCATCGTCGCCAGAGAGGCGGCCGCTGAGGTGTTGGCCGCGCTGCAAGCACATCCGCTGGGGCTGGAAGCGGCCATCATTGGCGAGGTCGTTGAAGATCACCCGGGCAAGGTTTTCATGCGCAGCCGCATTGGCGGCCTGCGGGTAGTCGATATGATAAGCGGCGAGCAACTGCCCCGGATTTGCTGAACGCTTTGGATTTGCTCAGCAGCACCGCCGTAGCCACACGACCTAGCAAAACAGAGCCTACTTTTCCAGCCATATTTCCATGCTTACGTTATCCTCACGAATTTCAGATCTTGTAAAATCCGTCCGGGCAATAAATTGCTGAATCTCCGCTTTGGTGTAGGCGTTCTTGAGTAGGATGTGCTTGAACGTCCATTTCGTGATCAGCGCGTTAATCGGATTCAAATCCATGTTGTTAACAAGCGTCCTGATATCCTCTGGCGAGGCGTCACCGCGCAAATCGTTGATGAGCGCCTGACCGCCCGGCTTGAGCACCCGCTGCATTTCACGCAGGGCTTGAACCGGCTCGGTAAAGTTCTTAAACGCAGCGACACAGACAATGAAATCAAACGCGTCGGCTTCAAATGGGATATCGGCAGCGTTGCCGTGGCGGAAATCAACCTCTACCCCTGCTTCCCTGGCTTTGGTTTGGGCAATTTGGACAAACGACTTACTAATATCCAAGCCGACCACCCGATAATTACCAAGTTCGGCGAGTTCAATGGCTAAGTAGCCCGGACCCGGCGCGACTTCAAGGATCATCCCCCCGGGTGGAACAATTTCGCTCACTTGACGGACCACCAGCTCACGTTGCGGGTCTTCGGCTCTAATTTTGGTGTACCATTTGGCGATTAGACCCTCCATCGCCGTACCTTTGTAAGGTTTGGCCGCTTTGGTCGCGGGTTGCTTCAACTGAAGTTCATTGATCGACATAATTCCATTCCCCCATTTTGATTGCATTATTTGGATTGCCTCAGTTCTCAATCCGGCCTTTATCTTCATGCTCAAATTGGGCCGCGATAGCGCGCCACCACTCTTCATTCCAGGTCAGACGGCCGGTATCTAAATCAGCGACAATAGACTTGACCCACGCTAGCTCAGTGTTGAGGACAGCACGCAGATACTCCATCTCGACCAAAAAGAGCCGGGGGACAACCCCGGCGGCATAACGAAGTTGGGCGTCGATGCGATCTAATTCTGCGGCCAGCAACTCGATTCGTCGTCCGAGTTGCAGCCGCGCCTCCGCCGGGGTCAACAAGGAGAGGTAAGCCAGGGCGGCAGGAAATTCGGGAAATTCATGGGCCGGCGAGGAAAGCATCTCGCGCAGCCAATTGAGCATTGTTTCGCCACCCTGCTCGGTCAATTCATAGATGGTCCGCTCCGGCCACTTCTCCTCCCGTTCAACCTCCCGAATTGCGATTAACCCGGCTCGCAGCAAGCGGTCAATCGTTTGGTACAAACTGGCCCGTTGGCGCACGTTAATGACCTCATCCTTACCGCGCTCTTTGATGAGTTGTTGCATCCGGTATGGATGCATCGGTGACTCGTATAAAAAGGCGAGTACGGCTAAAGCGATGGGGGAACGGTGAACTGTTTTATTCATAGTCATAATCTTTCTAGTTATATAATTACTAGTTATTAGTATACTATAAAAACCGAATCTTGTCAAGCAAAAAATCGTTGAACGGTGAATAACCGGGAACAATCTGTAACTTTTTGCCCCCCCTTGCATCTAATTCAGTAAAAGCACAAATTATTTTGATTTGACGGAGGAACAACGATGACAAGGCTAATGAGACGACCCTGGTGGCTGGAAGCAGAAGAGCCATTTTCGGCGTGGGAAGGTCGGTTAGCCCGGCAAACAGGCTGGCCGCGCGGCTGGAGCGGTCAGACCCGGGCGGGCGATTGGACCCCGGCGCTGGATATGTTTGACACGGGTGACCGGCTGGTGTTGCGAGTGGAGCTGCCCGGCGTACTGCTGGAAGATATCGATATCACCCTGGAAAAAGGCATTTTGACCATCCGCGGCCAACGTCCCGCCGATGAAGAGGAGGAAGGTAAAGAGTGGCTCTGCTGCGAGCGTCCCAGCGGTAGCTTCTATCGAGCCATCCAGCTTCCGGGTGAAACCGATCCTGACCAAGTGACGGCTGAACACAAAGACGGCATCCTGACCATTTTTCTGCCCAAACGGGCTGAGAAACAACCGCAAAAGATCGCCGTGAAGATGGGCTGATGAGGAATACTATTCTCAAAGAGAAACAACAGAAAAAACAGCCCCGGGTCATTGTCTTTTCCACACCGACCTGTAGTTATTGCAACATGGCCAAAAATACTTTCGACAAAATAAAATTCAGTTTCGAGACGTGGATGTAAGCCGGGACGCCGCCGCGGCGCGGGATATGGTTCGCCGGAGCGGTCAAATGGGTGTGCCGGTTATTGACATTGGTGGTAAAATAATAGTAGGGTTCGACAAACCGAAAATCAACCAACTGCAATGAACAGAACCGCCAAAACTCGCACTTATCGACATCAGAGCAAAGTCCAACCAAAGAAAAACTGGTTTTATCTCAATATCGCCATTGCTTTAACCTTGATTGGGCTTGGCGTCGGCTCACTCTTCTGGTTAGGGCAACAGTCTGCCGGCCGCTCTAGCAGCGCCTCCAGCCAATTCGTCCAACAACCAGGTCACTCCCCCGCCCCTGACTTCAGCCTGGCCAGCCTGGCTGGAGACGAGATCAGCTTGAGCGATTACAAGGGGCAGGTCATCCTGGTCAACCTGTGGGCCACCTGGTGTCCCCCCTGCAAGGCCGAAATGCCGACGCTCAACGCCTTTTATGAAGCTCACCGGGACGATGGCTTTGTCGTCCTGGCTGTCAATAGTCAAGAAGGGGCTGCCACAGTCAAAGATTTTATCCAAACGAACGGCTTTACCTTTCCGGTCCTGTTAGACGCCAACGGTGAGGTGATGGGCCGTTATCACGTCCGCGCCCTGCCTACCTCCTTTATCATTGACCGCAACGGCTTGATCCAACACATCCAATCGGGCGAGATCAGCGCCCAGCAACTCACCAGGATTGTGGAACCCCTGTTGTAGCTATCGAGACAGGAGGTTCAAAAATGTATAAGGTCATTTTGGTTCCGTTGGATGGGTCGGCCCGGGCCGAAGCTATTTTGCCCCACGTGGCTGACCTGGCTCGCCGTTACCAGGCCAGGGTGGTTTTTGTGCAAGTGGTTGAACCGGAGCCGCTGATCATTGGGCCAGATGTGGTGTATCCGATGATCAACCAGGAAATGGTCGAAGAGCGAACCAGAGCGGCCCAGGCCTACCTGGCCGGTAAAAAAGCCGAGTTCAGCAAAAAAGAATTGGCGGTGGAAACGTACGTGGCCCACGGCCCGGTAGTAGAAGAGATCATTCGCTATGCCAACCGGACCAAGGCCGACCTGATTGCCATGGCCAGCCACGGGCGAACCGGCCTGTCGCGCGTCTTTTATGGCAGCGTGGCCGCCGGTGTGCTCAACCGAGTCGATCGGCCGCTCCTCTTAATCCGCGCCTCAGAATAGGGGTTATTGTCCAGCCAATCGAATGTGGTATAATTATGGCAACGAGCGCGGGAGAGGAACTCGGTGTCGAAATTAAAATTCATTCTATCGGATTTGCACCTGGGCGCAGATGAGGGTTTCAAGAGCCATCACATTCTTGAAAATTTTTCAATTGATGATCAACTCGGACACTTCTTGCAGCAGCTACGGGCAGAAAGCGAGCAGGATCAGCGAGAGATCGAGCTCATTATCAACGGCGATTTTCTGGATTTCCTGCAAACACCGGCCGTTGATCATTACGTCCCAACCGAGATTTATCCACCCCAAGCCTATCTCGACTCCTCCCAGGATGCCTCGGTCAAACGCCTGAACCTTATTGTCAACCAGCATCAACCCCTTTTTGAGGCCCTGGCCCACTTTATGCAGGCTGAAACGCCCAAACGACGCCTCACCGTCATCAAAGGCAATCACGACGCGGCGCTATACTGGCCGCTGGTCAAAAGCCGGCTGCGGGAGGTACTGAACGCGTCCGGTCGCCGGTCATCGCTGCTGCTATTCGCCGCCGAGTTCATCAACCGGGAAAAAATCTATGTGGAGCACGGCCACCAGCGGACTGAAAAGATCAACCGCTTTCCCGACTTTCACGATCCCCGCTGGCCCAACAATCCCTCTCAGCTTTACTTTCCACCCGGTTCATCCCTTTATGTTGACCTTTTCAACGAGGTGGGGCGCGACCAGCGGCGCAGCGATGGCATCAAACCGATCACGACGCTGATCTGGCTGGCCCTCCGCTGGGACTTTGACCTGGCCGCGAAGATGTTGGCCAGATTGATTGGCTATACTACGGCCGGCCAAATAGCCAACCCGGTGGCCGCCTCAGCCCTTGAGCCTGGCCTTTTAATGAACCAGTTGGCCGACGAGCACGAACGGCGACGGCTGGCCGAGCAGTACACCCGTGATGTCGCTTTTCGGGCTGAGTTTCACCGGCAAATCCAGCCTTACTTGACCGATATCGAGGCGCTTGTGCCGGACGCGACGATTGCCGCGCCGGAGGAATTCTATGGCGATCCGGTCGCCATCGGCCGGGCCGAGCAATCCCGGCAGCAGCAAAATCTACAGGCTGCCGCCGCCGAAATTGCCCACCAGCAAAAAGCGGCGGTCATCGTCTTTGGACATACCCACCAGCCTGTTTGCCAGCCGCTGGCGGACGGTGGGCTTCACCTGAATACGGGCTGCTGGTTAGGATCGGCCGATCTCACTACCGCCCCGCTCGAGCTTTGGGCAGCCCTATTCCACAACGTACTCAAACCGGGGGACTGGCCAATCAGACTGCCCTACGCCCGCATCGACTATGACGAACGGGACCATCCATTGGCCCAACTTCTGGATTTTGCCGATAATGAGCCTATCGCCGCCGAAACAACGGCCAAATCGACCGGCTTCCTGACCCGGCTGCTCAATCGTTTTACGGTTGCGCGATGAATAAGGGCACAGGCGCCTGGCGTTTGGTTCCAAAAGGCAACTTTTCGACCTAACTCCGGCTATCGAGCAGTTAACTGCCTATGACGCTTGAACTAAACCAGGTAACCCCGCAAGTCAAAGCGATGGGACGGGCTTTGGCCGAACAAAAACCGGAACGGACCGAATCTCTGCAACTGGCCCGGACTCTGCTTCACCAATTCTCCTCGGAGTTTGACGCTCTCCACGACCGCATCAGGCGGGCCGAACAGGTGCAGCAGACGCAGCGTTTCGGCTGGGTCGGCGCGGCCCCAACTGCAGAAGCCATCGCGGCCAGCCAGCCTTTACCGGCCTGCCCCGATCAACTGACGGTGATAGCCAGCGACGGCTCCCAGATTATGCCCGACCAACACGCCATCTTCCCGTACTATCTCATCAATATTGGCAGTTTCACGTATCGACACGGCTCCAACCGCAAACCCGACGCGTACAATCCGCCGCCGCTGCTCAACTTTGAACCATTCGATGAGCGAGGCCAGCTCATTTCCCCGGCCGAAATCAATGTGCAGCGCGACCTGGCCGAACTAGAGGTGCTGATCAACCGGGTGCAGCAGCTTGACGATAACGCCCGACCCGTTATCACCCTACTTGATAGGCAACTGGCCCTGCGGGTCATCGACCTGCCTTTTGAGCACCAAGAAGATCGCCAGAAGGAGTATATCACCCTGCTCGATACCATCCGCCAGACCGGGGCGCTCGTGGCCGGCTACGTCGATCGCCCCCGTAGCACCTTTGTGCTGGCCCTGCTGCAACTGGCGGCGCTGGAAGTGGCGGCCATCACCGAGGAGAGGTTGCGCCTGACCCCATTTCGGGGTCTCACCGATCTTGATCTGTTCGACGGCCTGGCCTCTGGCGAGCGCAGCGCCGTCTTCAAACTGACCGCCAAAGGGTTGGCTAAATATGATGATGCCGGCCACGGGGTCCACTTCTTCTACCTGAACGTCAGCGCCAACCAGTCCTCCCCGGTGCTGGCCCGGGTTGAGCTGCCGGCCTGGCTGGCCGCCGACTCCGCTGCCCTCGACCTGCTGCACGCGGCCATAGTCCGGCAGGCCCGCATCAGCGGCGGCTATCCTTACGTGCTGGCCCGGGCCGATGAGTTGGCGGTAATCTCCAGCGAGGAACGAGCCGCGGTGGAGCTGATGATCGCCGTGGAAATGCGCCGGCAGGAGCTGACGCCGGCGCGGTCGGCCAAGCAGCAACATAAAGATTTGTTTAGATTTAGCCGCAGAAGGTTTTAAACGATGACAACTGCTTTGCGGATCGGCTGGGTGTTACGCGCCAGCACCGTCGGCTTTGCCGTCGGCTGCCGGGTGCTGGAACCTAGCCTGCCTCGTTTTGGCGACCTGGTGAAGGTTCACCTGCCAGATGACACCGCTATCTTCGGCCTGATCTATGATGTGCAGGTAGAAGATGACCTGGCCGTGCGCCAGTTGATCCTGGCCGGTGAGCTGGAGCCGGAAGCCGTTCTGGATCAGCGCGAGAATCGGCTGGTGCCAATCGAACTTAGTGTGCTCATTGTGGGCTACCAACGCAACGGAACCATCATCCAGGGGCTGCCGCCCCAGCCGCCCTTAAGTCTGGACATCCTCACCATGTGCACCGACAAAGAGCTGCGCGCCTTTACCCAACAGTTAGACTACCTGCGCCTGGTCCTCAATACGCCCCAACTGCCCGCCGATGAATTGCTGATCGCCAACCTGAGCCGAGCCGCGGCCGCCCAACCGCCCGAAAATCGCCGCCAGTTCCTGGTCAAGGCCGGGCGAGAGCTGGCCCGCTTGTTGAGCTTTGACCTGGTCCGGCTGGACGGGATGCTGCGCCGGCTTAGCCCCCCGGAGAGTTAAAATGCAATACACCCAAACCGAACTCAACCAACTCATCGCCACCAGACAGCCGCCGCTTTGGTTAGCCAATACCGACTTGAGCGGCGCCGATCTGGCCGGGGCCAATCTGGCCAGGGCTTGCTTGCTGCGGGCCAATCTCAGCCGGGCCAATCTGCGTGGCGCTAATCTGGTCAGGGCTGACCTGACCTTTGCCAACCTGAGCGGAGCCGATCTCAGCGACGCCGATCTCCACCAGGCCGGTCTCAGCGGGGCCAACCTAGACGGGGCCAGGTTAGATGGAGCCAATCTCAGCGGGAGCGACCTGAGTCGAGCCAATTTGAGCCGCGCCAGCCTGATGAGCGCCAAATTGAGTCAGGTCAACCTCAGCGAGTCGAATTTGATCCAGACTGATCTGAGCGAAGCCGATCTGAGCGAAGCCAACCTGGCCGAGGCCAATCTGACCGAGGCGAACCTCAGCGGGGCCAATCTGAGTGACGCCAATTTGCGCGAGTCGAACCTGAGCCGGGCTAATCTGGACCGGGCCAGGCTGGACGGGGCCGTGCTGGAATTGGCGCTGATGCCGGATGGATCGATCATTGACTAACGGTTTTGCACTTGAGTTGAGCTAATAGTTGGCCTATAATTATGTTATGAGTAAAGGGATGAGCAGACCAGATATCCAACGTTATTTTGATCTGGCAAAAGACGATCTACAAGCAGCATCCGACAATTTGCGGCTGGGACACTTTCGCGTGGGTTGTATTGCAATTTGTGTGTAAAAAGGTCGATGTTCACGTGTGCAAAGGGCAATTTACACAACTTTCGACATACGACCTTCGCGTGGCAATTTCAAGGGCCTATTACGCCATGTTATATGCTACTACTGCTTTGTTGAGCAGCCGAGGGCTTTGGCGCAGCAAGCATCAAGGCATCATTGCTGCATTTGGTGAATACTTCATTAAGCCAGGTTTGATCGAGCCTGAATTCGGCCGCATGCTCAATGAAGCATTTCAAGCTCGACTTGACAGCGATTATATTCCCTACCCTAACCCTGATTGGCAGTCAGCCCAACAACTGGTGGAAAAAGCTCGGATCTTTGTGGAACGTGTTGGCCAATATTTAGCCGAGGCCAATACAGACAGGGAAGTGAACGATGCGAACAGATAGTTTATCAACACGAGAAAGAGAAGCCCTGCTGGCGTACATTGCCACTTTGCATAACCGTTTCGAAAATCAATTGGTTGATGTAATACTTTTTGGCTCAAAGGCGCGGGGCGATGCTCATCTGGACTCCGATATCGACGTGCTCGTTTTGCTAGATAATCCAGATATAGAAACACTTAGTGAAGTGCGAGGGCTGGGCTTTGATATTTTGCTTACCTATGGAGTATTTCTCTCAATTCGAGCTATGAGTCGACAGCAGTGGCAAACGCTGGCCGATACGGATAATCTATTTTACCACAATTTAAAGCAAGATGGCATTTCATTGTTGCCCAATCTTTTGGTAGCATAAAAATCCGGTCTTTAAGAACCCCTTCAATGGCCAACGACAATCTGAGTGAGCTTGACCAATTTTTTCAGCGGACCCCAACCCGCAAACTGGGTCTGGTTATCAGCGGTTCCCTGAGCAAGGGGCTGGAGGTTAAGCTGGATACCAGCGCGCCCATCGAGGATATCGCCGTGGGGCGCTACATTACCATCGAGGGAGAAAAGCTGAAGTTTTTCGGTATGATCACCGACGTCATCCTCGACAGCACCAACCCCCAAATCGAGAAAACGCCGCCGGAGGTCAGCAACCCGTTTCTGCGTGAGATTTACCGGGGAGCGACCGTCTTTGGCCGCATCCACGTCTCGCCGATGTTGGTGCTGGACAAGCACGCCGGCCAGCCCCGGCCGGTCAAAACCATCCCCGCCCATTTTGCCACCGTGCGGGTGGCCACCGAGGAAGACGTCAACACCGTTTTTGGGGCCGAAGATGGGCAGCATTTCCACATCGGTGAGCCGCTGGATATGGCCGAGGTTCAGGTCAACCTGGATTTGAACCGGATGGTCGAGCGGAGTGTGGGCGTTTTTGGCAAGAGCGGCACCGGCAAGAGCTTTCTGACCCGGCTGCTGCTGGCCGGCACTATCCAGCGTGGGGTGGCCGTCAGCCTCATCTTCGACATGCACAATGACTATGGCTGGGAGGTCCAAACCGAAGGCCGGACCAAAGTCAAAGGGCTTAAGCAGCTTTTTCCTCAGCAGGTGGCTATCTTCACCCTGGACGAAGAATCAAGCCGGCGTCGCCGGGTGCGGCCCGACTTTACGGTGGTGCTGGATTGGTCCGACATCCAGCCGGAAGACCTGGAAATGCTGCGGACCACCCTGGACTTGAGCGACCAGATGATTGGCGCGGCCTACAGCCTGCGCCGGAGTTGGGGGCCGGGCTGGATCAAGCAACTGCTCCAGGCCGAAAAAGAGAAGATCGACCAACTTGTCGAAACCACCACCATCAATCGCTCCAGCCTCGACGCCCTCAGCCGCCGCCTGGAAAAGCTGACCCGCTTTGACTTTCTGCGGGACAGTTGGAAGGGCGACTCGGCCGCCCAGATCATTGAATACCTGGAAAAGGGCATTAGCGTGGTGCTGGAATTTGGCCGCTACGGTAATTCTTTGGAGGCTTACATTTTGGTGGCCAACTATCTCACCCGCCGCATCCACCAGATGTACGTGGAGCGAGTTGAGCGGGCCTTGGGCGAGGCCGCGCAAATGCCGCCCCAACTGCTGATCGTCATCGAGGAAGCCCACAAATTTCTGGACCCGCAGATTGCCCGCCAGACCATCTTTGGGGTGATCGCCCGCGAGCTGCGCAAATACAACGTCACCCTGCTAATCGTCGATCAACGCCCCTCCGGTATCGATGAGGAGGTGATGAGCCAGATTGGCAGCCGCGTAACCGCCCTGTTAGACAACGAGCGGGACATCAACGCCGTGCTGACCGGCGTCTCCGGGGCAAGCGCTCTGCGAGAAGTGCTGGCCCGGCTTGACACCAGGCAGCAAGCTCTGATCATCGGCCACGCCGTGCCGATGCCGGTGGTCATCCAAACCCGCAGCTACGATGAAAGTTTTTATGCAGCGATGGGCTACCGGGATGAGCTGGATATGAAAGCCGGCCATGCAGCCCGGGTCAACCTGATGCGAGGGGAAAAAGAAGAAGGGATAGAATAATGGACAATGATCAATTCAATGATCAATGATCAATTGTCAATTGTTCCCAAGTAAGCTATAATTTCCGTAATTGAGCCCACTGAATTCAGCACTGCCACCCATAGGCCATAGGCTATAGGTAGGGATTTAGCCTTGTTAGACCCATTAACCGATTCACCCCAGCCAAATAATCAACCAGACCCGGCGTCTGCCACCCCAGCCCAAGAAGACCATCGCCGCCAGTCCAACGCGTCCGATCTGCCCTTGCCTGACTTCAACGATCCCGCTGAGCCAGCCCCGGCTCAACCACCGACGATGCTTCACTATAACGAGGATAGCGCCCAACCAGACGACGCCGAACTGGAGCCCGGCTATAAGTTCTCTCCGGCTGAACCGGCGGATTGGTCTGAATTTATCGCCCCTGCTTCCGATGAGCCTGGGCCAGCTCAGGCCAGCCGGTCAAGCTGGCAAACAGCCTGGGCCGTTGTCCGTGAAGTCGGCGAAACGATTATCCTGACCCTGATTATATTCCTGTTAATTCAAACCGTTATCCGCAACTTTCGGGTGGTCGGCACCAGCATGGTCGACAACCTGCACGATGGGCAATATCTGATTATTGACAAGCTAAGTTACAATCCGCTCGTCACCAACATCCTGGGATTGGGCGGACCGGTGCGAGGTGATGTGATCGTTTTTGAGCCGCCCAATCGACCAGGCGAGGATTATGTAAAACGAATTATCGCCTTGCCCGGTGAAACTGTAGAAGTTAGAAGCGGCCAGGTCTTTATCAACGGGATACCGCTTGAGGAACCATTCCAACCGAGTGGCATGTCCTATACTATGCGCCCCCAAGTAGTGCCGCCAGGCACGGTTTTTGTGTTGGGCGACAACCGTAATAACTCAAACGACTCCCACAATTGGGGACCGCTGCCGATTGAAAACATCGTTGGCCGGGCCTGGTTGTCCTATTGGCCGCCGGAGAACTGGGGGGCTATCCCGCGCGATGCCCCTACAGAAACTGCCACGCTCAAACATTGGCTGACAGAACTGGTGCCGAACGCCAGCGCCGGGAGTGAGTAAGAGGAGGGTTACCAGAACCGATGACCACACCCATCGCGTCATATATCGACCACACCCTCCTGAAGCCGGAGGCCACCACCGCTCAGATTGAGCAGTTGTGCCAGGAGGCGCGGACATACAATTTTGCCGCTGTCTGCGTTAACCCCACCCACGTCAAACTGGCAGCCCAACTGCTGACCGGTTCAGAAGTTGAGGTTTGCACAGTGGTGGGGTTTCCCCTGGGGGCCACCCTGACCGAGGTCAAGGTGTTTGAAACCGAACAGGCCATTCGGCTTGGGGCCGTTGAAATTGACATGGTCATCAATATTGGGGCGCTGAAGGGCGGTGACGTTGCCCTGGTGGAGCAGGATATCGCCGCCGTGGTAGAAGCAACTCATCGCCATGAGGCGCTCTGCAAGGTCATCATCGAAACGGCCCTGTTGACCGACGAGGAAAAAGTGCTGGCCTGTCAATTAGCCAAAAAGGCCAGCGCCGATTTTGTCAAGACCTCCACAGGTTTTAGCAGCAGCGGAGCCACCGTTGAAGATGTGGCCTTGATGCGTCGGACGGTGGGGCCAGAGTTGGGCGTCAAGGCAGCGGGCGGCATTAAAACTTTGGCCCAGGCGCGCCAGTTGGTGGCGGCCGGAGCCAATCGGCTAGGTACCAGCGCCGGCGTAAAGATCGTACAAGAGGAGCGGTCATTATGAATATCTGTCCTGCCTGTCACATCGGCCGCTTACAAAGACGGTCCATTGCGTATCTGGAATGGCACGGCGAAACTTTGCTGGTGGTCGACCGGATGCCGGCCATTGTATGTGACCTGTGCGGTGAACGAGTCTATGACCACGAAGCGCTGGAACATTTGCAGCGACTCTTGTGGGCTGGCCCGCCCCAGACCGTTCGCATTATACCCAACCGAAACAGCCAACAATGAGTTTGGTTCGTCCGCTTGCCAATGCTGCCTTCCCCGGCCGGGTTACAGCCGATTTCTTCACCGACAGTCATCGTTTTTCGGCCAGTGTGGTGGTGTATAAACGCCGCCTGATCGATGTTTTGGCCGATAGAATGACCAGTTATCTCGATCTGGTCGATATCTACTTGTCTCGCAACAACAATCCCGGCGAAATTGTCGGCACCTATCCCCGCGGCTCATTGGTCAAAGAGGAGATCAATTTTATCGTCCTCTCCAGCGAAACCCAGGCCATCTCTAAAGAGCGATTTTACACCCCCATGCGCACCGGCCGGCCGATCTTTGTGACCGTACCCTTCTTCGAAATCGGGGGTTTATTTCAGTGGATGGGTGAGTTGGATATCAAAAAAATAATGGCGACCGACACCCAAACGTTTCTGCCAATCCTTGAGGTCAAGGCGACCAACCCTTTCTATCCCGAAACAAGTTTTCAAGGCCCCACCGCCCTGGTCAATAAATCCAAAATCCAAATCCTGTGTATTAGCGATAATCCGTAATGGCTCACATCCTGGTCATCGACGACGATCAAGATATTCTGCGCTTAATAGAGTTTGCCTTGCAACGGGCGGGACATAGCGTCGCCATTGCCGCAGATGGCGAAAAGGGCCTGGCCCAAATCGAGACACGCAGGCCAGACCTGATTGTGGCCGACGTGATGATGCCCCACATGACCGGCTATGATTTCTGCCGGCAGGTGCGAGCTAGACCGGCCGCAGCCGACATCCCCATTATCATCTTTTCGGCCCGCTTTCAGCCGGTTGACAAGCAGACTGCCCTCCAGGCCGGAGCAACCGATTACATCGCCAAAACCACCTCTCCGAATGCGTTGGTCCAACGGATTGAAGAACTCTTGCCGGGGTCGACTGCGAACGTCAGCAACGTAACTATTGGCTTCCTGAGCTTTAAGGGGGGCGCCGGTGTAACCAGCCTGGCGATCAACTCAGCGGTGGCCCTGGCGCTTTCCAAAAAGAGCCAGGTGGCGATGGTCGACCTGGCCCCTATGGGGGGGCACGCCGCCTTGATGCTGGGGCTGCGCCCGAGCAAGAGCCTCTCCGAGGCCCTAGCCGCCGATCATCAATTAAGTTTAACCGCTCTTAAGCCCTATTTCATTGAGCATAACAGCGGGGTCCATCTACTGGCCTCAGCTCTTAATTACGATAGGCAACTCCCAGCCCGCTCCAATCACCTGGAACAGTTGGTTACAGTGCTGAAACCAGCTTACCCTTTCGCCATATTCGATCTGGCTCAACTTATTTTTCAAGCCAATGCTATCACCCTTCTGCCCCAGTTTGACAAGCTGGTTTTGGTCATAACCCCGGAGATGGCCTCGCTGCAATCAACGGCATTGCTTTTACAGACCTTAACTCGGCTGGGGGTGGCGGAACAGAAGATCGTCTTGGTCGTCAATCAACTCTTTGCCCGGCACGCCCTGCCTCTGGAAGCGATTCAAAAAGTGCTCAAGCGCGTCATTGCTGCCAACATCCCCTTTGAACCGGAGCTGGTCAGGGCTGTTAACAGCGGCCAGCCCTTGCTATTGAGCAGTCCTCAATCGGTGGGGGCGGTTGCGATTGCCCGCCTGGCCAACAGTCTGCTCAGCTGACCGGCTGGCGAACTGCGCAATTCCAGTTTGACCAAAATCAGCACGGATGCTATACTCCTCCTTACTTAAGTCCCCGTCGTCTAGAGGACTAGGACACAGCCCTTTCAAGGCTGCGACACGGGTTCGAATCCCGTCGGGGGCATGAAATAAAGGTGTGTCAACGGGAAACGGTAGTGGAGCCGGGTTACAATTCTCCTCAGTTGATTTGCTCCACTACCTGCCGTTACAGTGGAACTTCAATCATCTTTGTCCCAGTCTACTTCAATTTTGGCCTCACCACCATAATCCTGATATTCCACTCTGATCGTATGAGAACCGGCTCCAACATCTTTAAAGGAGCCAGTGACCGTCCCGCCGTTCTTGGAATCTTTCTCGATGATGAGCCAACTGTCCAGATAAATTCTGACCCGATCTTTTTCAGCCAGCTTAACCCGGAAGTCATAATCCCCCTCTTTTAATTTGACCGTTCTCTGCCAGCGCACCGAGAAATCGTCATTCATCCCGGAAACCGGCTCATCGTCGCCCCAATCAAAATCCAGATCATCATCCTCACGAACCAGAACGGGAGCATCGCGGAAGTCAGGATTGTTAAAATATTCGCCCACCCATTTATCGGCTGATACCAGGGTCTTCTCGAACCAGACTTTGATGTGGGCATCACCAGCTGCTTCAAAATATTCAACGATGAGGGTATGAACACCCGGCTTGATGTCGGCAAAACTGCCGGAGTGGAGGACATAAGGGTTGGTATTCCACTCATCAATGATCAGCCAGCCGTCCAAATAAAGTTTGACCCCATCATCCACATCGGCCCAAAAACGATAATCGCCCTCCTCGGTAAATTCAAAGGGGCGAGTCCAGCGCACCGAGAAATTGTCGGCGGGAATATTCGGCCCGGGGCTGGCTGAAATCCAATTAAAATCAAGCACCAGGTCGTCGCGAACCAAGACCGGCTGACCGGCCAAGTTGGGATTGTGGTAATACTCACCTCGCCAACTGGCCAGCGAGGGCGCGGGGAGAGTGGGGCTAGCCGCAGGTACAGGGGTAGGGGTTGGAGCGACCACTACTGGTGATAAGGTTGGAGTTGGGAAGGCTGTCGGTGGTGAGGCCGTGGGCGTCGGCGGGCTGATATCCTGGACGATAGGCAGGCGGGCTAGATCCCCCCGGCAAGAAACAGCGCTGGCATTGACCCAACCAACTTCCCGTTGCTTCGTTTCAACCAGTAGCCACAAACCGGAGGCATTATAATATTTCAGGGCCAAGAGAGGCGTTCCGGACGGCAAGGTTTTGATGAGCGCGTAACTGGGACCAGGCCCGCTTCTCAGTTGCAGGGCATCGAAGTCGACCATGCAGGGGACAATAGAGACGGCTCCAGGCGTGCCTGGCGTGGGCGAAACCGGGGATGAGAGCGACGATATCGTATCTCGCTGGCGGCTGTAAGAATCAGGAGTAAGCGTGGCAGGAGGGGTAGAGCTGGCGGTAAGTTGGGTCGTCTCGGGGCTTGTGGTTCGACTGGTGGGGGTGAGGGATGGGGAAGCAATCTTCGTTGGCTCGGCTAGAGCGGTCGGAGTAACGGTCAATTCGGTAACGACGGGGACAGCGGTCGGTGGCGTCTCAATGAGTGAACAGCCTACCAGGATGATGGCGGTCAGGGCTAGAAACAGCCAAATATTAGTTACGAACGGTCGATAGGATTTGTTTTCCATCAATGTCTCGGCCAGGAAAGATAACTGGAGATTCACAACAATATACTCAGAGAGGACGGAAAACCTTCAGTCATTGCCAAAGTCCGGGCGGTTGTACTCAGTTCTATAAAATCACTTCCGGGTGTCAAATAGCCTTTCTGCCGGACAGCCGAGTTCTCTTTGTTTGCAGTATTTGCATGCAAATGAACCTCTGACGATGGCATTGCCGCTTAGGGCCAGGACAGCCAGGAGGAGCAACAGCCCTAGCAGCAACCAGGTAAAATTCTGAACCAAAAGGATTATCCCCCCACAACCGGCCAGAGCAGAACCAGAAAATCCGGCAGCATGCTGGCCCACGAGATGTCTGTCGCGCCAAATTTTCGAGGATCGCCTTTTTTGAACAGCCAGGAGCAAAGTTTGCCTTTCCCAAAACCGCAGACTTTGCCGTAGTAATAGCAATTGATGCAATGCCCTTTTAGCAGCCGGAATTCCAGCCCCAGGCAGTAAAACAGGTAGAGGCCGGACAGCCAGAGGCCAAATCCCGCCAGGATATAGGCGCCGAGGCCGTAGATTAAGACAGCCAAAAGGTTGCTCAAACCCACAATCCAGAGCGGAAAACGCTCGTAAGTTTTTGTCTGTTCCAAGAGGCGCCTCCTTCTATGCCCTACCCTTTGCGGCCATCATTCTTGGCAGTGGGGACAAAAGTAACACATTCCGCCCAAATACGGCATATTCTCTATTTTACTACCACATTCAGGGCAAGGATGACCCACCGTTTTGTTATCCATCAGGCGAACATATTGGCCTGGCTGGTTATAAAGGTCATATTCGTCATATCGTCCGCCCTTATCTATGACCTCACGAACTGTGCTGAGGATGGCCTGGTACAGATTTTGCCTTTGCTCCAATCAACTGATTGCATCTTTTTCCAGAGCGTAGAAGCCAAACCCAAGCGCCCTGACCCGGCGGTGTATCTTGAAACCATGCCCATTCAGGTAGGTCTCAAAATCCTTTAGCCGGAACAGCCCGGCCAGGGGATGGCCCCAGTGGAAAAACCGGTCAAATGTGCCCACGTACCAGCCATCCGGTTCCTCGATAAAAAGTTTGCCCCCTGGTTTCAAAACACGGTGAATTTCTGCGACGACCTCTCGCCAGGCCGGAATGTGGTGCAGAACCCCAAAAATCACCACTACGTCTTTACTTTTATCCGAAAAGCAATCCAGATCGGCGGCGTCACGGACCAGGAATTCGGCGCCGGCCAACTTGCGGTTTTGGGCCAGGGCAATCTGCTCAGCCATCAGGTCTACCCCAACATAACTGTGAGGGTGGAGCCTCGCCAGCAGCACCGCCCCATACCCCGAGCCACAGCCAACCTCCAGGATGTCTTGACCTTCGTCACGCAGGCCCAATCTTTGGAAAAGTGGAAACTCCACCGTGCGTTGGAGGAACTGGCGCAAGGGTCTATTCATCACCTTGAATTCAACTTCGGAGAGTCTCATCCTGGCCTCCGTCCCACATATCTACGAATCAGGACAATATTTTGAGGAGATTGCCCATAATTAAAAATCCTTTTAGGCTCTCTGTTTCCGGCAGCTTCACCTGAAGACGAGAAACAACAACAAACGCCGCCCGGTGTAACGAGGCGGCGTGCTTAACGTAGCAAGGAGAGACGTAATCCTTGTCCCTGGCTCGGGCGTCCCCCCTGAGTATTCTATTTGGTTATCAACATTATACCACCGGCTGCAGGAATGTGAATCGCCAACTGAGTTCATACAGAATGTCGTCGACCACATCAGAGCTGGCTGCACCGATCAGTATCAGAGTGGTACAGCAACAACACAATACAATTAACACCACAATGGCAATGATCAAATAATTGCGTGAACGGTTTGAGCCACCAGTTTGGCCGCCTACACTGGCGTCCTTGCCCGCCGCAACCGGCGGTGGAGTTGGGGGACGTGCCGACTCAGGCCGCCCAGGTGAGACCGGCGGCGGTTCAACCTCGATTTCGGCCGCGGCTGCGGCCACCTCGGCCTGGGTTACCGACACCGTCTTGGCGTCTTCGGCCACGGGTGGGGCCGTGGTGAGGATGGTTTTATCGTCGTCATCCTCAGCTAAATGAGGCGGCGGCGTTACTACTTCACTTTCCAGGGGTGTACCGCACTCGATACAAAAACGAGCGCCAGCTTCATTCTCAGCACCACAATTTTGACAATTCATTCTTATTATTCCTCGACCGGTTACCGGTAAATTGATGGGCTAATTTTACCAAAATCATTCAAGTTGAACAATCTTTGGCAGCAGCACGGGTCTGTCCCAGATTCTAGGACAGACGGGGGGGATTTCGGGGGGTGTCCTCCCGTTCCCACCTGTGCTTCCCAAAATTTGGGACGCACCCCAGCAGCACCGGCCAGGAACGCTCCGGCTGCTCTAATTTGGGGACGAGGTGGAAAGCTGGGCCGGGTTGGTCAACTCGGGCAAGTCGACATACGGCAGCCGTTGGGTTATGCGCCATTGGCCGTCAATCAACTCCATTGCAAAACGATGCGGATCAGCCGGCGCGCTATTAAGCACAAAAGTAATGTCGACCACATTCAGTTGACCTGCTTCGCCGGTGACGACATCGCGACCGCCGCCGGTCGGTAACAAATCCCGATCGGTTTCCAGGCTGGGGTAGTAGCGGAGGTTTGTTACAGCCAGTTGCTGAATAGATTTGAAGCCGGTCAGGCCAAAGTAACCGGAATTGTTGTTATCGTATTCCCGGAGCGCATCCCTGGCCAAAAAGCCGCGCGGATTCCAACCGGCAGAGGCAGCGCTACACAGTGAGCTATTATTACCTATACAGTTTGCAGCATAAAAACCCAATACAATCACTTCCGGATAGGTGGAAGCCTGAATATTGTCAGGGGGGCCATTCAAAAAATCTATAGTAGTAAAAGTGGGAGCACGCAGTTGGCGGTCCAACTCAGTTGGCTCATAAAACTGATCCCAGTAGGTCTTGGTGGTCTCATTCAACGAATAGATGGACCGGACCACCAATTGACTGCGCTCATATCCGCTACGATCTCGAACGGTGACGCTATGGTCATCATTCAAGAAAACGCCGCCATTGCCGCGGAAAAAGCCAATGGGTTGATATCGAGGGGGAGCATCCCGTGGGAAATCCCACGCCTCTGAATTCTGCCTGAATGTAAAAATACTAAGTTCAGTACCACTGGCAATTACGATCTCACGCGGATCAGTTTCTGGATTTTCTTGATTTAGAACTATCTGTCGCATTTCAAGCGACGCTCCGCCTTCGGTCAGGTAGTTACGACCGGGAGGTAGTAAGTTGTAGGGAAAGATAACCGGCGGGTTGCCTCGATCATTATCGTAAACCACCGCCTTGACCGGACCGGCATCACCACGCCGGTCAAATCTATAGAAAACCACCCACTCGTCAAAACCGTCACCGTCAGTATCGATTCGCCTGACGTCTACCACCTTAAGATCATTGGTCAAAGATGGGGGAATGGCATCGGCAAAAGAAAGATTCTGCTGGAAACTTAATAGATAAGTGGAATGCCGAATGATCGGCATAAGGTCGATGCGGAAGAGAAGCGTAATAAACGTAAGTACGGTTAAGAGGGCTGAACCCAAAATCAAAACGTTTAACAGCGCTTCGCCCAACCAACCGGCGCCAGGTGTCCTGAAACGAAGCCAAAAAAATAGTACAAAGGCAAAAAGAGCACCTAAAAATGCAAGTCGCACCATTTCAAGAGACAAAATTACCTCCTCGCCAACCTGATTATGGATAGGGTTAAGTCGCGTTGGTCAGCACACCAAGAAGCATACACATCCAGGCCCAGGCTCCAGGCAGGCAATTTTATGTTACCACAAACAATATGTTAAGTCAATCTATTTTATGTGAAGTTAATGGCGGGGAGCGAAAAGGTGGCCGGCGCGAAAACTCGCCAAAAGCGCCGGCCACCTACACCAACGGTCTGTCAAAAAACGATTTCTAAAGGTTATTGGCGACGCCGCTATTTGGGGTAAGTCCGGTTTTGATTGGGGTTTTACTACCGGCCGCGGTCGATTTACCGGCCGACTTACCTTTTTTGGAATCAATCAGGGCAATCTTCAGCACTTCATCCATTTTGTCGACAAAGATGATCTTGAGGTCTCGCTGCACTTTCTTGGGAATATCAACCAAATCTTTCTTATTTTGACCGGGGACAACCACAGTGGTGATCCCGGCTCGATGCGCCGCCAACACCTTCTCCTTAAAACCACCAATCGGCAAGATCTTGCCGCGCAGGGTAATTTCGCCGGTCATAGCCACCTCGTGCCGGACTTTGCTATTCGCAAAAGCCGATAGTAGGGCCGTCGCCATCGTAATTCCGGCGCTGGGACCATCTTTGGGAATGGCGCCCTCCGGTACGTGCAGATGAACATCGGTGTTCTCAAATTGGGCCGGTTTGATGCCATACTCTTTGGCCCGCGAGCGCACAAAAGAGAAGGCCGCCTGGATCGACTCTTGCATCACCTCCCCAATTTGACCGGTCAGGGTCAGGTTGCCCTTGCCGGGCATCAGCGTCACTTCAATGGGCATGATATCACCGCCGGCCTCGGTGTAGGCAATGCCGGTGGCCACACCTACTTCATCCTCTTTTTCGGCCAGTTGCTCGGTGAAGCGAGGCGGGCCCAAATATTTGTGCAGACCCTGGCGAGTGACCGTTCTGGAAATTGTTTTCCCCTCGGCCAGACGCCGGGTTAATTTGCGGCAAATCTGACCAAGCTCCCGCTCCAGGTTGCGCACGCCGGCTTCATAGGTGTACTCCCGAATGATCCCTTTGACCGCTGAATCGGTGATCGTCAGATCGACATCCTCCAGACCATGCTGCTCGATCTGGCGTGGAATCAGAAATTGGCGGGCAATGGCCAGCTTTTCTTCCTCGATGTAGCCGGAAAACTCAATGACCTCCATCCGATCGCGCAAGGCCGATGGAACGGTATACAGCACATTGGCTGTAGTAATGAAAAAGACTTTGGATAAGTCGTACGGCAACTCCAGGTAATGATCGGAGAAGTTGTTATTTTGCTCCGGATCGAGGGCTTCCAACAACGCCGCGCTGGGGTCGCCCCGAAAGTCGGCCCCAATTTTGTCGATCTCATCCAGCATAAAGAGCGGGTTAATCGCGCCGCCCCGACGAATGCTCTGAATAATCCGGCCCGGCATCGCCCCAATGTAGGTGCGACGATGGCCCCGAATTTCGGCCTCATCGTGGATGCCGCCCAGGCTGACCCGGATAAATTTGCGACCCAGGGCGTCGGCAATCGACCGTCCGAGCGAGGTTTTGCCGGTACCAGGCGGTCCTACAAAGCAAAGAATCGGGCTGCGCATCTTGCTGCCCACCCGCTGCCTTACCGCAATATGCTCCAAAATCCGTTCTTTGGCCTTGACAATGCCAAAGTGATTGTTATCCAGAATCCTGGCCACGTGTTTAATATCGGGGTTGTCTTCGGTGGCCTGAGTCCAGGGCAACTCGATCAGCCAATCCAGATAAGTCCGAATAATTCCAACCTCGGGCGCAGCCGGCGGCATTATCGACAAGCGCGACAGCTCTTTTTCGGCTTTGGCTCGCACCTCTTCGGGCAGGTCGATTTGAGTTAACTTGACCCGCAGTTCGTTGATTTCAGCAATCTGGCTGTCAAGTTCACCCAACTCACCCTGAATGATCCGCATTTGCTCGCGCAGAAAATATTCCCGCTGCCCTTTGTCAACTTCTTCCTGCACCTGATTCTGAATCTTCGACTCAAGCTCAAGCACCTTCAGCTCCTGGCCCAGGGCGATGCTCAGTCGCTGCAAACGCTCTTCGGGATCAATCGCATCCAAAATTTCCTGGCGCTGGTGGACATCAAAATCCATCACCGAGGCGATCATATCGGCTAACCAGCCCGGCTCATCAATGTTCATCGCCGCTACGTAGGCGTCGTCAGGCACATTCCGGTTCAATTGGACACACTTCTCAAACAGGGCCAAAACGGCTCGCATAAAAGCTTCAATCGAGATGGTTTTGTCCGTCTCTTCCGGCAAACGGCGCACTCGAACCCTGGGAAAAGGATCCTCCTCAACCAGCTCAATCAGTTCCACCCGCTGGTGTCCCTGCACCAAAATATTGGTGCTGCCATCAGGCAAACGCAACATCCGCCCAACAATGACCAAGGTCCCGGTCTCATACAGATCTTCCAGACCCGGCTCTTCTACTTCGGGATCGCGCTGCGTCACAATGACCACCTGATTATCTTCGGTTACGGCTGCTTCCAGAGCCAGGATCGAACGCTCCCGCCCAACAAACAGAGGCGTCAGCATCCGCGGAAAGACCACGGTATCGCGCACCGGTAAGAGAGGCAGTTCTATTTCAAGTTCTTCAAAATCAATGGGAAAAAATTCTCTTTCTAATGATTCCATTCCAAACATCTACGCTTTCTACCACTACGAGGTCACGTTGATACTACCAGCGGATCGATCGGCGGTAGGAGTTGACCATTACGCCTTAGCCAGATTTCTCGAACATCAGCCACCAGGAACAACGATCCGGTCACGCAAATCAAACCGTTCCGGCCAACTTCAGCCAACGCCTGCCCCAACGCCGCGGCCAAATTCGACATTGGGGTGGCCCGCCCACCCAGGCTGGCGGCAAGTTCGGCCAGTTTCTCTGGTTTGGCCGCGCGGGGATGACGGGAAGCCACCGTCAAAATTTGTTCAGCCTGGGGCGCCAACACGGCCAACATATCCCAGACTGGATGATCAGCCGACGCCCCAAAAATAAAGGTTTTCTTCAGATCGGAGAAACAATGATTGAGAGCTGCCGCCAGTTTTTCGGCCGAGTCCCCATTCATGGCGCTGTCCAGAATCAAATAGGGGTCGAAACCGAGAATCTCCAATCGTCCCAACCACTTGACCGAGGCAAGTCCCTGTGTCAGGGCCTCAGGCGGCGTCGCCAACCCGGAGCGTTTGCCGAAGCCGTCAATGGCGGCCAGGGCGGTAACGGCATTGACCACCTGATGTTCTCCCAACAGCGACAGCCAATACGGCTGCCCATTCACCGTAAACGATTGCCCCTCCAAACCGGCGCACGGCCCGGTAGTCCACTCCCAATCCCGATCCACCACCATGAGATCGGCCCGCCGGCCAATGCACACCTCTTCAATCAACTGCATGGCCTCATCAACCTGAGGCGCGCTGATCACCAAAGCGCCGGGGCGAATGATGCCGGCCTTTTCCCGGGCAATCAGGGTCAGCGTTTCGCCCAGAATCTGGGTATGGTCATAACTGATCGAGGTGATGACGGCCACAGTCGGGTCGACCGCATTGGTAGCATCCAGCCGGCCACCCAGTCCCACCTCTAACACGGCTACTTCAACCCCGGCCTCGGCAAAGGCCACAAAAGCTACCGCGGTAATTAACTCAAATGCGGTCAAGCCGGGCGTACTTTCAAAATACGGCTTGAGCCGCCGGGCCAACTCAACCACCCGCTCTTCACTGATCAGCTCACCTGCCACCCGAATGCGCTCACGAAAGGAATGGAGGTGAGGCGAAGTGTAGAGGCCGGTCCGGTAACCGGCCGCCCGCAAGATACTCTCACAAATGGCCGCAGTGGAACCTTTGCCTTTTGTGCCGGCAATCAACAGGGAGGGAAATTTCTTTTGCGGGTCACCCAGGCGAGCCAACAAGCCGCGCGTCCGCTCCAGGCTCCAATTGGAGGCGTCGGCCGGGTTAAAATGGGCATAACTATAAAAGTAGGTCAGCGCCTCAACGTAGGAATTTATGGTCACGAATAGTCAGCTTGCCTCTCCAACCCAATGAAACAGCCTGCCCTTACTTCAACAACCTGGCCAACTCTTGCTGAGCCACTTCCGGCTCCAGCTTCTTGAACAACGGGGCGGGCTGGCGTAATAGCTGCCCTTCGGGCAACCGGCTTGGCGCCCACTGCCCAATGGCCTGGCTGCCGTCATAACCCAGGGCCACGTGCTCCCGGGCGGTTTCGGCGTACTGTTGGGTATATTGCCGCCCAAAAAGCCGGCCCTCATACCCCAGGTATTCGTGCAGTTGCTGGCAGGTATGGGGCAAGAAGGGGGCAAATAGAACTTTCAGGTTGTCGATGACCCGCAACGCCACGTAGATGGACGTGCCGGCCGCAGCCGGGTCAGCCTTGATCTGGTGCCATGGGGCTTTGGTATCCAGATAGACATTGGTCGCCCGGGCCAGCCGCAGCACTTCCTCCAGAGCTGCTTTGAGTTTGACGGCAGCCAACAGTTGCCCCACCGTCTCAAAACCGGCCTCGACCTCGGCCAGAATCTGCCGGTCCACCTCAGCCAGGCCGGCCGGCCCAATCGGCGGCACCCGTCCATCATACCGCTTGTAAGCAAAACCCAGCACCCGGTTGGCCAGGTTGCCCCAGGCCGCCACCAGCTCGTCGTTATTACGCCGGACAAAGTCTTCAAACGTAAAATCAGTGTCGCGGGTTTCCGGGGCAATCACAGTTAGGTAAAAGCGGATGGGGTCAGGGTCAAACCGTTCCAGCAAATCCGGCACCCAAATGGCCCAATTGCGACTGGTACTCAATTTCTGCCCTTCCATATTCAGGTATTCATTGGAAGGCACGTCGTAGGGCAGATTCAACTGCCTGGTGGGGTCATCTTCATACAGCCGCCGCCCGGTTCCAATCAGTTCAGCCGGCCAGATGACCGTGTGGAAGGGGATATTATCCTTGCCGATGAAATAGTAAGTTTTGGCCGCCGGGTCGTACCACCAATCTTTCCACTTTTCCGGCTCGCCCCGATTTTTAGCCCACTCGATACTGGCGCTGAAGTAACCAATTACTGCCTCAAACCACACGTAGAGCCGTTTGTGCTCGTAACCGGGCAGGGGGATAGGAATGCCCCACTCGATATCGCGGGTGATGGGCCGGCCTTTGAGGCCGTCTTTGACGTACTGCCGGCTGAAGTTGATCACGTTGGGCCGCCAGTGCTCTTTGTTATCGTTCAAATAGGCCCAAACCTGCTCACTCAGCTTGGGTAAGTTCAGGTAAAAATGCTCCGTTTCACGCAATACCGGCTTTGAGCCATCGGTTTTGCTGCGCGGATCGATCAGGTCGGTCGGCTCGAGCAGTTTTTTGCAGTTGTCGCACTGGTCGCCGCGGGCGCCAGCGTAACCACAGTAGGGGCAGGTGCCCTCGATGTAGCGGTCGGGTAGAAAGCGGTCCTCCGTTTCAGAATAAAACTGCTGCTCAGTCTGCCGGTAAAGATTGTCATTCTGGTAACAGGCCAGGAAAATATCTTGCGACACCCGGTGATGGTTTTCGGTATCGGTATGGGTGAACAAATTGTAAGTAACCCCAATTTGTTGAAAGGTCTCCAGGAAACGGAGGTGAAATCGCTCAAATAACTCTCGCGGCGACACACCCTCGGCGTCGGCCCGGATGGTGATGGGCGTGCCGTGAGAATCGGAGCCGGACACCATCAGCACGTTATTGCCCAGCAGTCGATGGTAACGGGCAAAAATGTCGGGCGGCAAATAAGCGCCGGCCAGGTGACCGAGGTGCAAATCACCGTTGGCGTACGGCCAGGCAGTACAAACCAGGATATTTTCAGGCATAGGCTATTTCCTTTTGCGCGGCAAAAGTTTGTTATCCAGCTATTATACCATAAAACCGCTTTTGGAAAATAACTTTTGGAGGCTAACGATAGTTCCAGGTCAGCCAGCTAACGGTGAGGTTCGCGGCCAGGTCCCACTCAGAGACGTGGAACTTGCCGTACCGGCCCTCGTTGGTAATGTAACAGCCGGTGATCAAAGCGGAACCGCCAACGCCGCTAATCGGCTGGCCGTACGTTGCGGCCAGACAATCGGCCAGGCTGATCTGATCATAGGGTCGTCCCACCAGCGCGCCGGAGGCGCCGTTACGCGGGGTGAAGCGTTGCTGGCTGCCGTCCCAATAGAAGTCGGTGCCGGAACTACTCGCATCCTGAACCACGCCCTGATCAAAATCGACGCTTTGCCCATTGAGGATGCGCACCTTACCGTCCTGCCAAACCGGCACCGGCGTCGGGGTAGCCCCAGCCACCTTGATGGTGACCTCAGCAATTGTCTCGCCGGCCTGATTGCGGGCAACCAGGGTGTAGACCGTCTCTCGGTTGGGAGCCACAACCTTGCTGCCGGGGGCAACGACCCCCTCCTCCTGATTGTTGTACCGGAGGTAGGCCGCCTCGGCATTAGACAGGTCCCAGCGCAAAGTAATCTGTTCGCCCGGAGCAATGGTATAGCGGTCGGCCGTAAAGCTGAAGATGGTGGGCTTGACAACATTGGGGGTAGCAGTGGGGGGTGCGGCCGGTGGCGGCGGCGCGGCGACCACCGGTACATTGCCGGCATTCGTGGCGGTTGAAAATTCAGGCCCGGCCGCTACCCAACCTCGCTCGCCCTGATTGGAGACAAAGACAATTTGCCACCAACCGGAGAATTCGTCCCGACCGGTGATCTCCGCTGACTCCCCCTTGGCCAACAAGCCAAGACGGGGGTACTGCGTGCCTGGCCCGGTGCGGATATTCAGACCAACCAGAGCCGTAACCAGCGGTTTGGCGTCCGCACTTACCGGTGTTGGAGTTAACGGCGGCAGGGGCGTAAACGTTGGAGTAAAGGCGATTGGGGCCGGGGTAGGGGTCAATTCAACCGGGGCCGGCGAAGGGATCTCAGCGGCCGCAGCCAGCACGATGACGGCAATCTGGACCGGGTCACTGACCTGGCCGTCAACATTGAAAGCCCGCAACTCGATGGCGTGACTGCCGGTCATTGCCGGTCGCCAGGTGTGGGTGGCCGCAAAAGAATTGACCGGTGGATTAACCGGTTCCACCCGGACCGGCTGACCGTCGATAGAGAGTTCCACCTGGGCTACCCCCTTGACGTCGGCCGCGGTAAAGGCAATGGCCACGGGTTGGCCCACGGCAAAAGTAGCGCCATTGGCCGGGGCCGTAATCGAAGCAATCGGCCGGGTGGGTTGGGCAGAGCCGCCGCAGGCAGTCATGGTCAGGATAACAAACCAGACCAACAGCAATCCCACAAGCCGGGTAAGAGCGTTTGCTTTCATCGATTTTCTCCTATCGGGCCTCACCTGGCCTCCGAACGGGGGAAGTCGAAATCAATCATGAATTTTGAACTTGGGTAAGTTACAGAAATCAGCCCGATAATCAACTCAGACTGACGACGCGGCCGAGTCAAGCGGCTTCTGAGCAGGTTCGTAGAGGCCCAGCCGGTCGTTGCGGCGGACCGTGAGCATATCCTGAACCATCCGGATGGTATCTCGGACCGGGTGAACTTTACTCTCCGTCTGATAATACCAGTGAATGGGCACCTCGAAAATTCGATAACCCCGCTTCTGGGCGATGTAGAGCACCTCAACGTCAAAGCCAAAGCCGGCGATAGTTTGGTGGGAAAACAAGTCTTGTCTGACCGACCAGTGAAAACATTTGAACCCGCATTGGGTGTCTTCAAAACCAGGCACAGCCATTATTTTGACCAACCAGTTGAAGACCCGGCCCATAATATGGCGGTAGGCCGGCTCATTGTAGCGCACGGCGCCTTTGGCTTCACGAGAGCCAATGGCAACCTGATAACTATCAAGCTGAGGCGGGAGAAACTTGGTGAGTTCAGTGATCGGCATAGCCAGATCGGCGTCACACAAGAAGGCGTACTCGCCCTGAGCTTGCAGCATCCCAATTTTAACGGCGTGTCCTTTGCCGCCGTGCTCGGCCCGCACCAGCCGGACAGTTGGATGTTGAGTCGCAAACTCGGTCACAATCTCGGCCGTCCGGTCAATACTGCCATCATCGACGACCAATACTTCAGCCTGGTACGATTGCGCTTCGACAAATTCCGCCACTTTCGGCAACGTTAGCGGCAGGCGAGTTTCCTCATTGTAGGCTGGAATAATTATCGACAGGTACGGGGTGTCAGTTTGCCGGTTAATTGGCCTCTTCTCCACACAACAAGAATGATGCGCCATAGGGCGCAACAGCGCATGATACACGTCTACTTTCCTTTTGGCAAAATTGAAATTAGGGGGGTCTGCCCCAAAGTTTGAGACGCACCCATTAAAGAGCTTCCAATGTTAAGGCTAGTTCTGGTCATCTACCCCAGCCTTTGCTATAATCAAACCTACAGGTTTAACCTGCTCATAGATATGGCAGGAGCAAGCGAGTTATGGATCAGGATGAACTCATCCGTCAATACCAGGCCGGGCAGCGGGATTTTAGAGGGCTGGATCTGACCGGGGTCAGCCTGAACGGCGCAAATTTGAGCCAGGCCAATTTCTACCAGGCTAACTTAAGCCGGGCAAAATTATTTGAGGCTAATCTGGCCGGTTGTGACTTCCAGGAGGCCAGGCTGGATAAAGCCGACTTAACCGGCGCCGATTTGAGCCAGGCTAATTTTGGTTGGGCCAGACTGGTCCAGGCCATCTTTTATCGAGCGAACCTGCACCAGGCTAATCTGGCCGAAGCTAAACTTAGCCACACCATTTTCTTTGCCGCCAATTTGAGTGAAGTCAACCTGAATTGGGCCGATCTGAGTTGGGCCAAACTGTATGAAGCCGATTTGAGCTGGGCCACGCTTAGGGGCGCGAATCTGAGCCGGGTTCGCCTGATTGCCGCCGATCTGAGCGAAAGCACCTTATCCGAAGCTAACCTGGGCTCGGCCGATTTGAGCAACGCCGACCTGCGGGAGGCTAAACTCAATTTTGCCAATCTTGAAAAAGCGATCCTGCGGCGGGCCAATCTCAAAGGGGCGGATTTGCGCCAGGCCAACCTCACCCAGGCTGACCTGACTGAAGCCAGCTTGAGCTGGGCCAATCTGGCAGGGGCAACGGTGAATCAAAACCAATTGGACCAGCTCACCGACCTGGAGGGCGTCATCTTCCCCGATGGCTCAACCGCCGATGGCTGAGATCAACACGGCTAAAACCAAACGGCGTCGATTGGCCCTGGCTGCCGGCCTGTTTCTGCTGACCGTCTATCTCCTGGTGTATCGGGGCGGCTTTCACTCCATCGACGAGGTCTCTATCTTTGCCGTCAGCGAAAGTTTGGTTAAATTTGGCCGCCTCAACACTGACCAGATTGCCTGGACTCAGTGGACCACCAGCCAGGCCGAAGCGCAGGGCTTTTTTGGAGCGGACGGCCACGTCTACTCCAAGAAAGGGTTGGCTCTATCACTGGCTCAAGCGCCGCTCTATTGGCTGGGGTTCGTGTTGCCCGGCCTGGGCATGCTGCAAACCGTGTCGCTGCTCAATGGTTTGATTACCGCAGCCACCGGCTTGATCATCTTGATGTTCGGCTGGCGGCTGGGTTATTCTACCGGGACGGCACTCTTCATTGCCCTGATTTACGGCCTGGCCACTATCGCCTTCGTCTATGCCAAATACCTGTTCAGTGAACCGCTGGCCGGTTTTTCACTGTTACTGGCCGCCTATATGGTATTCACGTACCGCCAGGAGGGCGGCCAGCGACATCTGGCCGTTGCCGGTCTGGCCGCCGGCCTGGCCGTATTGACCCGGGCCAACAACCTCTTTCTGCTGCCGATTTTGGGACTGTATCTACTCTGGATCATCATCAAAACAAATCGCGACTCCAACCATCACCCGCAAGAAAAAAATTCGCCATTCGCCATACTTGCCCTGTGGGTTCGCCACGCTTTGCGGCCCTTGCTCATTTTCCTCGTCACTGCCGCCATCCCCGGCCTTGTTCTACTGGCCTACAACACCGTCCGTTCCGGCAACCCGTTCCAAACCGGCTACGACCTGACCCTCTTTTCACCCAACATCTTGCTGGGACTCTACAAGCTGCTGTTCAGCCCGCTGCGGGGCCTGTTCATCTACTCCCCCATCCTACTGGTGAGCCTACCCGGCTGGTGGCTCTTCCGCAAAGCCCACACAGCCGAAGCCTGGCTCTTCGCCGGCCTGGTTGGAGTGACCGTTGCCCTCTTCTCGGCCTGGTCCTCCGGCGAGGGGCTATCCTGGGGCAGTCGTTTTCTGGTGCCGGTGGTGCCCTTCCTGGTAATTCTTCTGGCCCCGCTCATTGATCCCATCACCCGCTCTCCGCACTCCGCTCCACGCTCTCCGCTCCCCGCTCTCCGCCTTACCTTCTACGCCCTACTCGTCCTTTCAATTGCCATCCAACTCCTCGGCGTAACCATCAACCCCTGGGTCTTTCTGGCCCAAGTCCAGGTCGACTTCGGCGGCGAATTCTTTCTGGAAAATACGGCCGCGCTCTATAACTTTGGTTACAGCCAGATCGCCGGCCAACTCCAGAGCTGGTCAATCCAAAACTCCGACCTGGCCTGGTGGCAACCGTGGGGCTTTGATGGCCTCGCTTTTGGGCTAAGCCTGGGCCTGGTTTTAGTCGCCGGCTGGCTGCTCTGGCGAGAAGCGGCAGGCGGGCGGAGGAGCAGAGAGGCAGGGGAGATATCCCCCTTGCGCCCCTGCTCCGCTGCTCCCCTGCCGCTGTTCGCTCTGCTCACCCTCACCGCCGTCGTTACCTACTTGCTGCTGGCCCGCTACTACATCACCGACCGCCAATTCGGCCCGCCCGGTGATAGCTACACCCAGGCGTTAGAGCACGCCGCCAGCCAGGCCGCACCCGGCGACCAGCTCGTCACCGTGGCCCAGTATCATTACCACGTGCCGATGAATCGCTTCAAGACCCGGCTGCCGCTGATCGGTTTGGCCCAGCAAAGTTGGCCGCCCCCGGCGACAGCTTTGCCCCTGCTGGAAATCGCCCAATCCGGCCGGAATAGCTGGCTGGTCACCCACGGTCTAGCGCCGGCCGCCCCAGACAATGCCGCCGAGCAGTGGCTGGCGCTCAACGCCTACAAGGCCAGCGACGAATGGCTGGGGGATGTGCGCCTGGTTCGTTACGGCAATACGCCGCCCACCGGCCGTCGCCGCCTCGATACCCGGTTTGGGTCGGAGATCGAACTGGTTGAAATCAAGACAAACGAGTTGGTCAAGGCCGGCCAGATCCTGCCGGTCGAGTTTGTGTGGCAGCCGTTGCGCCAACCGCAGGGGAATTACAACATTTTTTTGCAGCTCCTCGACGCGGCCGGCCGGCCGGTGGCCCAGCACGACGGCCCGCCGAACGGCGGCTATACGCCCACTTCAACCTGGTTGCCGGACCAGTCCCTCAGCGATCGCCACGGGTTGGCGGCGCCGGTCGAGTTGCCGGCCGCCACTTATCGCCTGATTGCTGGCCTGTACGATCCGGCCACCGGGGCGCGCTTAACCACTCCCGAAAGTGGTGATTTTGTCGAATTGGGTAAAATAAAGGTTGAACGTTAAAGCTGGCAGGTTAGCAGGATAACCATTATTCGTATGAATTTTCCAAAACTCCCGCCAAAACTTATCATTCTCGGCTTAACCCTGCTGGCCTTCCTGCTGAGGGTCTACCGGCTTGAAGTGCAAAGTTACTGGCTTGACGAAGCCTGGACCCTCTACTTTATTAACCTGCCTTTCGACCGCCTGTGGCAGTTGTTACAAACCGAGGAACCCAAGCCCCCCTTCTATTACCTGACCACTTATGCGTGGATCAGGCTGGTCGGCCAGGGAGAGTATGCCTTGCGCTTTTTTTCCGTCATTTTTGGTACCCTGGCCATCCCGCTGACCTACCGGCTGGGCCAGTCTCTGGGCGACCGCCGGTTGGGGCTGATCACGGCGCTGCTGCTGGCCATTGCGCCCTACCAAATCTGGCACTCCCAGGATGCCCGGATGTACAGCATCTTTACGGCCGCGTCGATTATGAGCATGTGGGGCTTTGTCAACCTCTGCCAATGGGGCGGCTGGCGTTGGTGGCTCGTCTACGTGATCGGGACCGAGTGGGCGATTATGACCCACTATCACGCCCTGGTTCTGATCGGCATTCAGGGTCTATTTTTATTGTTAACCTGGCGTCGCCACTGGCGGGGTTATCTGACCTGGGGCGCCGCCCTGGTGGCGATTTTTCTATTGTATGCCCCCTGGCTGCTGTTTGGGGGCAATCTGGTGCAAAGTTTTCTGCACTGGATCGAGCAGCCCGATACCCTCTGGGAAACCTATCGCCGCGGGGCCATTGCCTACAGCGTGGGAGAATTGGTCCCCCCGGCTCAGGCCATTCCCCTGACGCTTGTCTTCGTAAGCCTCTACGGCCTGGGTTTGGTTTATGCGGCCGGCCGCGCCTGGCCGCCCTGGCGAGGCCCGGAGATGTTGGCTTTGCTGCTGGTCTATACCCTTGCCCCCAATGCGGCCGCCTGGCTCTACGGCGAGCTGCGGACGCCGGTCTACATGGAACGTTACCTGATCCCGGTTCAGGTTGGTTATTTGCTCGCCGTGGCTATGAGCATCCTGGCGGTGATCGATTGGCTGCCCGGCTTATTTGAGCGGCTCACCGAGCGGCGTTCTCCTCTGTTCAGGTGGGCAGCGCGTCTCCTGGCTGCGCTGTTGCTGCTGGCTCTGGCCGGCGTCAGCGGCTGGGGGCTGCGCCAATACTATTTTGACCCGGCCTACGCCCGGCCCGACTGGCGGGCCGTAGCTCGGATGGTGCAGCAGTTCGGCCAACCCGGCGACGCCGTCATCATCACCGGCGACGACGGCGACAAAGCTTTCAACCTGTATTACCATGGTGACCTGCCCATTTTCCTCGACTTCAACACCCCTGTCCCCTCAACCGCCGAAGCGCGCCAGATTCTGGCCAACATCACTGCCGCCCACCGCCGCATCTGGTACACACCCTACGGGGTGAAGATCGACGCCACCCTGGAAAGCTGGTTAGCCGAACATAGCTACCCGGCCTGGCATAGCTGGCTGGGCCGCAAACGGTTGGCTCTGTATGGCAGCCAGGCTCATAACAGTCGCCTGGAAAGGCTCAATTTCAACTTTGCCGATGCCCACGGGCAGGGGCCTATCCTGACCAGCCTGGCCTTGCCCCAGGAAACAACCGCGGCCGGCGACCTGCTGCCGCTGACCCTAACCTGGCAGACCGCCGCCCCGCTGACCGTCGATTACCAACTGTCGCTGCGCCTGGTGAACCGGGGGGGCGACATCTTTGCCCAAAGCGACTGGCCGCCCCTGGCTGCAGCCGGAGCTGCTTCCACCTGGCCGCCAGGTCAGCCTATCACCGACCGGCGCAGCCTGTGGCTGCCTGCCGACCTGCCGCCTGGCCAGTACGCCCTGCAACTGGTGCTGTACGATCCGGCCACCGGCCAGGCGGCGGGCCAACCCCTTATCATCAACAACATCCCTGTCGGACCGGCAGAAATCGTCGTGCCGCCGGAAGCCTTATCCATTCCCAATCGAATCTCAAATCCCCAACCCCCAATCTCCAATCTCCAATCTCCAACCCCCCACCTCAAATTGATTGGCTATGCCGCCCCGGATAAAATCCAGCCCGGCCAGGAAATGTGGCTCTGGCTCTACTGGCAGGCCCCCTCCTCCTTCTCCCCCCCTGTTAACGGGGGAGTCCGCCTGAGCCTCAGCAGTCAAGGGGAAACCGTCGCCGCCGACTTTCCCCTGGCCGACTCGCTCGGCCCACTGGACTCCTGGCAGCCGGGCCAGGTGCGTCGAGCCGTCTACCACCTGCCCACCAGCCCTGGCCTGAGCGGTGCTGAAGCGGAGCTAACCATATCTTTGCTCGCACCGGACGGGCAAGTCGAAGCGGAAATACCGCTCACCCGGCTAGCCTTGGAGACACGTCCCCGCCGGTTTGAGCCGCCGCCAATGGCTCACTCAACCGAGATTGTCTTCGGCCGGCCAGGGTTCATCAAGCTGATTGGCTACGATTTACCCTACACCACCCTTGCACCCGGCGACATCCTGCCGCTCAACCTCTATTGGCAGGCCCAGGCCGAAATGGCGGTCGACTACACCGTTTTTGTGCAATTATTGAACAACGCCGGCCAGGTTGCCGCCCAGGTCGACTTGCCGCCCCAGGCCGGGGCCGCCCCCACCACCACCTGGCTGCCCGGCGAAATCCTGCCCGATCCCTACTCCCTGCCCCTGCCTGCCGATCTGGCCCCCGGCAGCTATCGCCTCATAACCGGCCTTTACGATCCCGCCAGCGGGGCCAGGCTGCCGGTCAGCGCCGGCGGCGATTTTGTGGAGTTAGGCCAGATTACGGTAGAATAGAAAAAGCCAGGTGATCGGTCCTTTGAAAGGGCCGGTCACCTGAATAGTGAAAAACAGGTAACTCAATTGAAACCCCGGTGGTCGCGTATCGACTGGCTCATCATCATAGCTTTTGCCGGCCTGGTGGCCCTCTTTTACTGGCCTATCCTGACCCCCAACCTGGCCGACCGCCAATCCTTCCCCCCCGGTGACTTCAACCAGCAGTTCTGGGCTTTTGCCACCTTTGAGGTCCGGGAGCTTAGCGCCGGACGGCTGCCCCTCTGGAATCCCTACACCTTTGCCGGCGCGCCCTTTTGGGCCGATGTCCAATCGGCCGTCTTCTATCCACCCAGCCTGCTGACGATTCTGCTCTCCGCGCCGGGGGGCTTTTCCCTGTTTGCATTGGAGATCGAGGCGATTGCCCATTTTTGGCTGGCCGCGGTCTTGATGTATCTTTTCGTCCGCCAGATTACCCAAAGCCGACCCGCCGGCGTCATTGCTGCTCTCACCTTCACCTTCAGCGGCTATCTGACCGGCTACCCCAGCCAGCAATTGGCCGTTCTGGAAGCCGTTGTCTGGCTACCCCTGATCCTTCTATTCATCTACCTCGCTCACCAACGTCTCAACCAGCCGCCAACCCAGCCATCTAACTATCCAACCAACCAACTAACCACCCACCCATCCCCCCTCCCCCTGCTCCTCCTTGCCGGCGTGGCCTGGGGCTTGACGCTGCTGGCCGGCCACCCTCAAAGCGCCCTGATTACCGCTTACGTCAGCGCCGCCTACCTGTTCTTTCTCCGGCTAACCAACCCCTCCCCAACCGATCTCACCCCCTCCGCTTCACGTTCCACGCTCTCCGCTCTCCGCTCCACGCTCTCCGCTCTCCGCTCCACGCTCCCGGCCCTCCGCCACACCGCCCTCTTTTTGCTCACTGGCCTGGCTCTGGCGGCTATCCAATTTATCCCCGCCGTCGAATATACCCTCCTGTCTGTCCGGGCCGAGGGCACCTATGATACCATGTCCGGCGGCTTGCCGCTACCTGACTTGCTCCAGATTGTGCTGCCCGGTCAGGTCAGCTTTTATTCACCGCTGTATGTAGGTATCGTGGGGCTGCTATTAGGGCTGTGGGTTACCTTCAAAGCTCCCAACCGGCACACCATCTTCTGGGCCAGTGTCGCTGCAATCAGCCTGTTGATCTCCTTTGGCGGCAACACCTTTCTCTACAGTCCGCTTTATCTGGCCGCGCCCGGTTTTTCCATTTTCCGCGGCCAGGAACGCTGGGCAATGGCTGTGGCCTTCAGCCTGTCGGTATTGGCCGGCTACGGTTTCAAGGAACTGCTCAATGACATCCAACTCATGCCTCGCAACTCGCTCTCCGCTTCACGCTCCCCGCTTCACGCTCTCCGCTCCCTGACCAAATGGCTGTTCCTGTTGGCTCTGTTGCTCACTTTCATCTTCTTCTACGGTTTGAACGACACCGGCTGGACGCCAGCGAGTCCCTTTTACCACCTGCTCGGCGCGGCGACCCTGTTGACGATCCTGCTGGCCCTGGCCTGGCTCCTGTGGAAGTTTGGCCCGCGTTTGCCGTTGCCCCTGTTCATCATTCTGACCGGCGCCCTGATCTGTTTTGATTTATTCACAGCGAACTGGCAGACCAACCTCTACCCCCAACTGCCGGAGTGGCACACCCAGATACCGCCCGCCGTCGCCGCCATCAAGCAAGACGCGGCCACTTCGCCTGACCAACCCTACCGCGTCTACAACGAATTTCGGCTGTACGGCAACTACGGCGTGCCCTTTGCCCTCGAAGATTTGTGGGGCGCCAGCCCCCTCCGGCCAAACCGCTACGATGAATTCCTGGCTCCGCCGATGCCGATCGAACGGACCTGGGAGTTACTCAATGTAAAATATGTGACCACCTGGCGAGAGGAGCTTTACCTGCCTTCGACCATCATTTACCGGGAACCGGCCGCGGATGGGACGACTTACGTCCACCGGCTGGAGAATGTCGGGCCACGGGCCTGGCTGGTCAACCAGGCTGAAATCGCCGACGACGCCGCCATCCTCCAAAAAATCGCCGACCCCGGCTTCGACCGCTGGCGCATCGCCCTGCTCGAACCGGGCGCCGAACCGTTCATCAACCAGATCAACCATGCTCCGGCGCAATCATCCGAGCAGCATGAACCATCAGCTATCATCCTTGACTCACATCACCTATCACGCACCACGTATCACGCCTCACATTTCACGCTTCACGTTTCCACCCCCATCCCCGCCTTGCTCATCCTCAGCGAAACCTACTATCCCGGCTGGCAGGCCGGCGTTGATGGCCAGCCTGCGCCGCTGCTTCGAGCTGATTACATCCTGCGGGCGGTGCCGGTGCCGGCCGGTGAGCACACCGTTGAGCTAAGGTTCCGTCCCCTCAGCTTTACCGTAGGCGCCATGATTAGCGCCACAGCTTTGCTTGCCCTGGTTATTGCGCTTAGTGTACGACGCAAGAAGAAGCAGCTTCAGTCCACAACCCAGCCGCCAGAGACAACCCCGTGAAATCCAAAATCCAAAACCCAAAACCTAAAATCAAGCTGTGGCTATTCTTTATTACCGTCGTTCTTATCGCCGCCTTCTTCCGTTTCTACCGCCTGGCCGACCATCCGCTGGGCCTTTTTTTCGATCCGGCCATCAACGGCCTGGATGCCCTGCGTCTGCTCCAGCGGGGCGGCCCGGTCATCTTTTTTCCCACCAACGGCGGCCGGGAAGCCTTCTTCATGTACATCCTGGCCGCCGCTATCTGGTTGTTTGGCTCCACTCCTTTCACCATCCGTCTGGTTACGGCCAGCCTCAGCCTGCTGACCATAGCGCTTCTCTTCGCCTGCCTGTATGATCTACCGCGATTTAGGATTTACGATCTACGATTTACGATTTTTGAATTTCGCTCCACGCTCCTCGCTCCTCGCTCCTCGCTCCACGCTCCTCGCTCCACGCTCCCTGCTCTCCCACGTGAAACCTCCCTCAGCCATCAGCCCTCGTCCTTCCGCCTCTGGTTCGCCGCTCTCGCCAGCCTGACCCTGGCCGTATCTTATTGGCATATCGCCGTCAGCCGGCTGGGCCAGCGGCCTATCCTGGTACCCCTGCTGGCCGTACCGATCTTTTGGCTTTTTCTGCGGGGTTGGGCTACCCAGCAGCGACGCTGGTTCATTGTCTCCGGTCTGTTATTGGGATTAGCCGGGCACACCTATTCCGCCGCCCGGCTGTTACCGCTCATTCTAGTTCTGGCGCTTCTCCCCGAATTCTTTGGGCAACCCTGGCCCCAAAAAAACCGTCTTAAATTAAGACTGGTCAACCTGGTTAGCTTTGGGCTGGCTGCTCTACTGGTCTACCTGCCGATGGCCTGGTACTTATTTATCCATCCGGCCCAATTCACTGCCCGCGCCGGTTCGGTGATGATCTGGAACTTTCTCGACTCGCCGGCCGCGATCTTTAGCGAGCTGGGACGCAACCTCCTCCGGGTGGCCGGCTTTTTTTGCTGCGCCGGCAGCCCCAACCCCATTTTTGGACTGCCGGGCTATCCCGGCTCACCCCTCCTGCTATTGCCCTTTTTGCTCATTGGCCTGGCCTGGGCGGTGGCAAATTGGCGCAATCTATTTCTGCGCCTGGTGGTGCTGTGGTGGCTCATAGGGCTGTTACCCTCTATCATCGCCATCGAGGCCCCCCACCCCTGGCGTATGATCGTCGCCGTTGTGCCAACGGCCATCCTCATCGCCCTGGGCCTACTCCGGGCCATCACCTGGCTCCAGGCCCGCACTCTGCATTTCGCTCCCCGCTCCCACCTCTCCGCTCCTCGTTCCCCGCTCTCCACTCTTCGCGTCGCGCCCTACGCCCTGGCTATCATCCTCATCCTGCTGCCCACGCCGACTCTCTTCCGCGCTTACTTCATCGATTGGACCGGGCTGCAAGCCACGCGCGGGGTTTACGATTATGGCGCCATCGCCATTCGGGACGAGATTCTGAGCCGCGCCAACCAAAATGTCCCGCTTTATTTCCCGTTTGCTCGCTTCAATGACTCAACGCTCCTCTATTATCTCGGCGGCTCTTTTGAACGAAACGCCGCGGTTACAGTCAACCCCGCTGACAAAGCCATGGTCATCTCGCCCGATAAATATACTGCTGATTCTACCTGGGTGCGTCTCCAAAACGGTCTCGCTACCCTGTTGCCGCCGCTGACCGCGGCCGGTCAGAAACTGATCCAAACCGCCCTGACCGGCCCGGCCGCGTCCCCAATTCTATCCGGTGATGGTGAAACAGCCGCCCGGCTGGCTGCTCTACCCACCGACCCGGCCCTTTACCTGCAACAACCGACGGAGGCGCTAACGGCCACCTTTGGCCCGCTCGATCTCATCGGCGCCACCTATGCCTCGGTCATCGAGCCGGCTCAGGCAGCGCTGCCGGTGACCCTCTATTGGCAGGCCAACCGGCCAACGAGCACTGAATACGAGGTCCTGGTCAGGCTGGTCGATGATCAGGGCCGGGCCTGGGGCAACGGCGACTCCCGCCCCGCCGATTGGGTCTACCCGACCTCCTTCTGGCGTCCGGGGCTGGATCAAATCGCCGCCCAACATCAGGTCAGGCTGCCAGAGTCGACCCGTCTGCCCCCGGGTCGCTACTGGTTGGCCATCTCGCTCTTCGATCCGGCCCAATACCGCCGCCTGCCGCTGACCGCCGCGGTTGGCAGCAATTTGCCGGACACCTTCTTGGTTGGCCCGCTGAAAGCGCCGCTGTCCCCGCCGCCCTCCCTGGCGGTGCCGCCCAGCGGCGTCCTCACTTTTGGCGATGTCGCCAGGCTAGTCGGCCTAAAACTTAACCAAACTTCGGTCCAGGCCGGCGAGTCACTGGAATTTGACCTGCTCTGGGAGAGCCTCAGCCAGCCTGAGCTTGATTATACCGTTTTCAATCACCTGCTCGATGAGCATGGTGAGCTGGTAGCCGGGTACGACAGCCAACCGGTCAACGGCAGCTACCCAACGAGCATCTGGAGTCCAGGCGAACGCATTCTGGATCGACGCCACTTACCCATCCCGGCCGCATTGAAACCGGGTCACTATCGCCTGGCCATCGGCTTATACTACCAACCGACCGGCCAACGCCTGCCGGTACAGTTGCCCGACGGCGCCGCCGCAGACGAGGCTCGCTACATCATCCCCCAAGGGATCACGGTGGAGGATCAAGAGTAGATCGCAATGTTAAAATATACTTGACCATAAATTGGAGTCAGGATATACTATCAACATTGGTGCCGACTATGCGTAAAATTGCCATTGTGGGTTTCAAAGGGGGCATTGGTAAAACCACCACCTGCGTGAACCTGGGGGCGGCGCTGGCCCTGCGGGGTCATCGCGTCCTGCTGATCGATACCGACACCCAGGCGAACGTAGCAATCGCACTGGGCATCAACAGCCACAAGAAAACACTGTCTGATATGCTCAGCCGCAAAGCTAACACTGAGGAGTGCATCGTCACCGCCCGCAAAAATCTCGACGTTTTGCCCAGCGACATCAATCTCTTCAAGGCCCAGCAGCGGATGGTGCTGGAAATGGCTCGCGAAGAGATTTTTGACGAGCTTTTCAGTGGGCTGACCGGCTATGAGTACCAGATTTTGGATTGCGCCCCCTCCGTCACCCTGCTGACCGTTAACGCTCTGGCTTACGTGAATGAAGTCTTTGTGCCGGTTTCAATGGAGATGCTGGCTCTGTCGAGTGTTGAGCAATTGATGACGTATCTCAAAGAGATTCACTCGGCGCTGGGCAAAGGAGCGGAAATCCGCCTGATCATCCCGACCATGTACGATCCTCGCCGCAAGGTAAGCAAGCAGATTTTGAAACTTCTAAAAAAATTGGGGCCCAGAGTAACCGAGCCAATCTGGGTTGATACCAAACTATCGGAAGCTCCCGGTGTCGGCAAAACCATCTTTGAGTACGCCGCCCGCAGCCGCGGGGCAATCGATCACGCCCGTTTAACCGAACTGGTGGCGAATATGCCGCCTGTTTCAGCTCAAAATCAAGAAACGTTGGCAACGGTATCAAATCGATGAGGGAGGGATAGATGGCCAGAATAATTGCGATTGCGAACCAAAAAGGTGGGGTTGGCAAAACCACCACGGTTATTAATCTCGGCGTGGCCCTGGCCCACCTGGAGCAAAAGGTACTGCTGGTGGATATCGACCCGCAAGGTACCCTGACCGCCGGCGTTGGCGTGAATGCTGCCAGCCTCCAACATACCATCTATGATGCCATGATGGACTCGCACGAACCGGCCAACCGCATTATTCGCCCGGTCAAAACCTACCTCGACCTGCTGCCGGCCAACAACGACCTGGCCGCGGCCGAAATTGAGTTAATCCCCGAACTTCGCCGGGAGTTAGTGCTCCGCCGGGTGCTGGAGCCGCTGGACGACTGGTACGACTACATCCTGATCGACTGCCCGCCCAGTCTGAGCTTGCTCACCGTGAACGCTTTTTGCGCCAGCGATGGGGCCATCATCCCGATGCAATGTGAATATTTTGCTATGCGGGTCATCCAGTTGCTCCTCGACAGCATCAATCGCACCAGGGCTCGGCTCAATCCAAACCTGGAATTGATCGGTATCCTGGCCACTATGTATTCAACCGGCACAATCCATGCCCGGGAAGTGCTGGAGGAGCTTCGCTCGGCCTTTGGTGACAAGGTTTTTGACGTAGTCATTTACAACAGCATCCGTTTTGCCGAAGCCTCAGTGGCCAACAAGGCGATTATCGAATATTCCAGCAACCATAAAGGCGCGCTCGCCTATAAGAAGTTGGCCAAGCTGCTGGTTCAACAGGAAACCGGCCAGACCGAGTCTAACCCTGCTTAATCTAAGGAAAAACTGTCTGGCAAAGTCGATTGGGCAGGGCGATGGCTATGCCAATCCACGGTTGACCACCCTACTCTTGGTCGCTGGCCGGTCGGCCCGGTCAGACCCGCGATCGATTTTTTCGTCTTCCCGGCCACTGCCCCTGGCAATACTTACCGCTCCGAGTTGGGCTTTGCAGCCGGGTCAACCTTCAAGCCATAGATTTTGAACACCGTGATTCATCTATCAGCCTCTCACCGGCAAAACAAAACCGGCTGGACCTTCAGCCGGGTGATTCTGATATTACTCCTGCTACTGGCTTTCTTCTTGCGCACCTACCGGCTTGACAGCCAGGCTCTGCGCGGCGACGAGGCGGCCACCGTGCTCTACTCGGCCCTGCCCATCACCGATTTGTGGGAACTGTCGCGCGTTACTGATCCTCACCCGCCGCTCTATTACTTACTGCTCCATCCCTGGCAGTGGCTAGCCGGTGAGAGCGCCTGGGCGATGCGCTTTGCCGGCGTCGCCGCCAGCACTTTAGCCGTGGCTGCCCTGGCCACCCTGGCCTGGCGAACACTCCGCTCGACCAGGATCGCTTTGGCAGCCGCCGGGCTGCTAACGATCAATCCCCTCCAAATCTGGCTGGCCCAAGACATTCGCTCCTACCCATTTTTTACCCTGCTAGGGCTGCTTTCGTCGGCTGCTTTGTGGTGGGCGTTGAACGGCGGATGGCAAGGGGCAGGTGGCAAGTGGCAAGTCGCAGGTGGCACGTTGCAGGTGGCTGGTGGCAAGTCGCAGGTGGCTGGTGGCAAGTCGCAGGTGGCTGGTGGCAGGTCGCAGGTCGCAGGTGGCAAGTCGCAGGTCGCAGGTGGCAAGGGGCAGGTGGCAGGTGGCCGTCAACAGCAGACTGTCCGCAAAACGGACCATCCGCTCCCCGCTTCACGCTCCCCGCTTTACGCTCCCCGCTCTCCGCTCCTCCCCTGGCTCAGCTACATTTTCCTCACCGTCGCCTGCTTTTACATTCATTACTACACCGTTTTTCTGATCGCTTTCCAAGGGTTATTTGTGCTGCTGAACTGGCCCCAATTCTGGCCGTTTCGGTGGCCGTGGTTGATCTCACAGTTGGCTATCGCCCTGTTGATTGGGCCCGGCCTGCAACTGGCCTCCAACTTCATCGGTCCGGCCGCAGGCGGCATCGACACCATCCCCCTGCCGGCCATTCTCCAGCGCACCTCGACCGCCCTGCTGACCGGCTTCACCATCACCGATCATTGGGGCGGGTGGCTCAGCCTGCTCCTGGCGCCGGTCTGGTTAATTGGACTGGTAGTTTTATGGCGGCATAACTTTACGAGCGGCAGCTTCTGGACTCTCTTCTTCGCCGTCCCCGTACTCGGCGTCGTCGTCCTGTCCATCGACCGCCCTTTCTTCAAGGAGCGATTTTTCATCCAGGCTCAACCCGCCTTTGAACTACTGCTGGCCGCCGGCTTCCTGGCCTTGGGGCAAATCGACGCATGGGCAAATGGACGAACCCGCCGGGCAACTGGAGCAAATGAGCGAATAGCGAATGGACGAATAGCGAATAAGCGGTACGATTCCTCCCCGCTCCCCGCTTTGCGCTTCATCGCCGCCGGTCTCTTTGCCGCGCTCCTGCTGTCCAATCTTTGGGCCTTCGTCAACTATCAGACCGACCCGGTCTACGCCAAGGCCCCCCCCTGGCAGCTCTACCGGAATCTGGTCAGCCGGGAAGCTCGCCCCGGCGACGTGATGCTGACCAACTTTCCCGAAGCTGCCGTCAGCTACTACAGTCCCGCCGGCCTGCCTTTTTACGTGGTGCCGGCCGAACGTGATCGCCCGGTTGAATTTAGAATTGAGCAAACCGAGGCCATCGCCAATGCCTACCACCGCATCTGGTTCCTGCCGCTGCTGCGCCAGGGGTTCGATGAGCAGGGGGACGTGCTCAACTGGCTCGACCGCCACGGTGACCGGATCAGGCAGCTCTTTTTGCCGGGCTATCACCTCAACCTCTACCTGACCCCGCCGGCCATCGAGGCGTTGCTGATCGACCAGCCGGCCACCTTTGCCCACGGCATCCGGCTGCGCGGCTTCCAAATTCTCGATCCCACCGGCAAGAGCCGTCTGCATCAGGTTGATTCAGAATGGGTGCTAACGCTTGAACCGCAAGAGGAATTTACCCTGTCTCTCTACTGGCAGGCCGACGGCCCGACTGAGACGCCTTACACTGTCTTTACCCACCTGATTGCCGCCGACGGTTTCTACCGCACCGGTCGCGACAACCAGCCGGTCTGGGGCAGCTATCCGACCACGGCCTGGCAGCCCGGCGAAAGGGTCACCGACAAATACAGCCTGACCCTGCCGCCGGGCACGCCGCCGGGCGATCATCGGCTGCGACTCGGCTGGTACCAGTCCGATACCCAACAGGTTGTACCGGTTCTGGATGCCAACGGCCAGCCAGTCGGCGAGGAAGTTATCTTGAATGTCGTCATCGGGGTGGAGTAACTCAAGGGACCAAACCCGGCGGCGTGGTTAAAAGCTGGTGAGATAAATTGTTAGGCCAGTAACGGCCTAGTTTATCACCGTCCCAAAGTCGACCACCTGCCCTTTGAGCACCACCTCCAGGCGGCCTGGCTGCTCCACCGACATAATCATAGCCTGCATCGGCGGCATGGCCAGGGTCAGATGGTACATCTCCCGGACTTTGCTGAACATGCCACCGGTCACATCGACCCCGTGCGAGCCGCCCAGCCTGGCCTCGACCTCGGCCCAATTACTGCTGTCGATGGCGTCGAATCGCCGGGCCGCCGGATTGGCCAGCGGGTCCGAGTCGTACACGCCGTCAACCTGGCCGCACAGCACAATCCGGTCCGGCGACAGTTCACGGGCCAGATTATCGAACAGCTTTTCAGTCGAGACAATACTCATACCCTGGGCGGCGTCGACGCTGACATCCCCGTAGACCACCGGCGTCAGGCCGTGCTGTAACACTTCTTTAAGCGGAAAAGTTTCAAAATACATCAGTTGCTCACCGCGGCTGCGGGTGCTGGCCGAGGGCTGGAACTTCATTGCCGGGACACCTGCCTGCCGCAGTGCCTTCATCACCAGATTGTTCAGCTCGGCCGCGGCCGCGGCCACTTCGGCAAAGCCCAGCCAGCTATCGGGCCGGACGGCGCCGCGGTGGGTTTGATATTTGGCCGCCACATCGTGGCCAAAAGAGCCGGAGCCGTGGCCGATGATCAGGCGCAGGTCATCGCCGCGCTCGTCCAGGGCACTCTTGATTTCCTGGGCCAGCCGCTCGATCACCTCCAGGCGGGCGGTAAACGGCTGCGTCTTGTCAGTAATCACCGAGCCGCCCAGTTTGAGTAGGATCAATTCAGACAATTGAGTCTCCTTCGATATCTAAATTTATCAGCAGAGATTTTCTTATGGTAAGTTTTTCATAAGAATCGGCAAATAGATAACATTATTACTGATAGGCATCCACTCTGGCGTAAAGGTCGCCGTCACCGTCTTGTTACTATCCAGTGTGACCATCGCCGAATCGGCACTACCCGGCAGATCACCGCTCCAACCACCGAAGGTCCAACCAGGGTCAGGCGCAGCCGTGAGCGTCACAGCATCGCCATAATGGTAGCTGGCCTGGTCGGGTTGCCGGCTCACACTGCCACGACCCACTGTATCGATCACCAGCGTGTACTGGGTTGTTGTTACCCATATCGGCGCTGTCCAGGCCTTTTGATTTGCAGCGTTTGTGACCCGCACAAAATAGTACGAGGCACTGCACGGTTCTATGGTAAACGTCCAATCCACTGTGTAGGCATTAGGTTCATGAGTATCTACCACATTCTCCCCATTCCTGATTAACTCGATTTTGCTTATTCTGTCATTACTGATGTTTGTATTTGGGTCCTCAACGTGAATCGAGACATTGCAGATCCCGGCAGAAATGATCGATCCCATGATTTTGCCATTAATCTCATAAAATATCTTGAGGTTGCGATTTTCAGTAGCATAGACGCGGTGGGCTTTGATAGCATCATAGATATTGGCTCGTGTCAGGCTGGTAGCCAATATAGCCGTCCGTGTCTCCGCGCCGGTAAGCCACAATTGGGGTTATGATTATCCTGGCCGGCCGTAGGTCCAATGTGCCAACCAGCATCCAAGGCTCTGATATAACTGGCTTCATAACGACTGGTCCTGTTGACGATTTCTAACAACTCGACCACGGTATCTCGGCTGGCATTATAATCTGTATAATTGACAATGCCACCATTAGCAGAGGATGGATGGTTCCACTGAACGATACTACCCGGTCTATTGGCAACGAGATAGTCATAATAGGCTGTGGGGGTAATAACTAATGACCCATCCATAAACCATTCCGTATTGTAAGTGCCCAAGTCTCCATAAACCGTGGTGAATTCAAAACCGGCAATGGAGACAAAGTTGGCGTCGGTAAAATTATCGGCCTGGATTTTTGTGTCTGCCCATTCTGCATTACTAAGCATATGGGCATGATCAGATACGGCCAGAAAATCTCCCACGCCAGAATTTTTTGTATGTTGATAAGCCTGAGCAGGCGTAGAAGTTCCATCTGAATAACTGGTATGTGAATGCAGATCACCAAAATAGATTTTCCAACCCTCTTGAGCCTGGGATGGCATCGTTGGAAGAACCACCAATACAAATACCAGCTCAAGTATTATCAAGATTGGCGATAGTTTCTTATTGGCAGCCATTTCTGCTCCCTCTTGGCTCTGGTGAGAAGACCAGCACAGGGGTCTATAAGATGGGATTCATTCCTCAAGGGGGGATATGGCCTCCACCTAACTTATGGAACGTCTGTATTGGAACCACGGACGCAAATTAGAACCGGAGGCCCCTTGGGGAAAGACCTGTTTTGAGCGTATTCACATTTAGTGAAGCCAGTACCTTAAGGACCAAAGATGTGGAAATGCCAGGTACTCTCTGAGATATGAACGGGTTATATAGGGAGTGCAAACTAATCGACTCAAGAAGTCACAGACTAACGGAGTATCGGTCCGATAAGTAACATTGGTCGCACGGCAGAAGGTATCACCTGTAAATGTTACCGCTGCAACAATGGTCATTTCCGCCCTGCCAGCATCCAAGAAGTTAGGACCGCCTGAATCCCCATAGCAAGTGCCACCGCCATCTTTCGCCGGATTCTGAGAGATACGCAACCAGGCCGGACTAATAGCATTCAGCGTCCCAACGGAATACTCGCGCCTGTCAGGACCATTGTACTACTCTAAAGTTTGAATCTGGTTTGAGTTCCTGTAATCACTCGATTGCCTTATCTTTGAATTGAACAATGAATTTTGCTCTTTGCCTCCTCTAGCTAACTTTGCTATAATCACCGTGTTCCATTATCTGATCACTGCAAAAAACCCGACGAGTAAAAGATAAGAAGTTTAAGAGATTGAGAATTAGAAATGAGAGTTAGTCATCATTCTCATTTCTATTTTTTACTTACCTACACTTTGATTCCGATCTGCCCAGGTTTAGATATGGCCAACTATTATGACTCTAACCCATCTTGACGAGCACGGCCGCGCCCGCATGGTCGACGTGAGCCACAAAGACGACACCGTGCGGGAGGCGGTGGCCCGCGGCCGGGTTCTGCTAAAACCGGAAACGCTGAAACTGATCCAGGAGCAGGCAATTGCCAAGGGCGACGTTTTGGCCGTAGCCCAGGTAGCCGGGGTCATGGCCGCCAAAAAAACTCACGAGCTGATCCCCATGTGCCATCCCCTGCTGCTGACCCACGTCACTTTAACCTTTCAACCGCATCAGGCTGACTCGCCGGCCGGGTTGGCCCGGATCGAGATTAGCGCCACCGTGCGCACCACCGGCAAAACCGGCGTCGAAATGGAGGCCCTGACTGCGGTCAGCGTGGCCGGCTTGACCATCTATGATATGTGCAAAGCCGTCGACCGGGCGATGCAGCTTAACGCCGTCCGCCTGGTTAGAAAAAGTGGGGGCAAAAGCGGCGATATTGTTTTGGAGGAGTAGTCGGTGAAAGTTACCATCAAATTGTTTGCCCGAATGCGCGAACTGGTCGGCGCGGGGACCCTGGAGCGGGAAATTGCCGACCAGGCCACCATCAACGACCTGCTGCAAAGTTTACAAGCTGAGTTTCCCCGGTTGGCTGAAGCAAGTTCCCGGACGATCATCTCCCGCAATAAAGAATTTGCCGGTCCGGAAACCAGGCTGGCCGATGGCGACGAGGTCGCCTTTTTTCCGCCGGTCAGTGGGGGGGCGGACCGCCGCGACGACCATTTTGCCGTCACCTTTGAGTCGATCAGCCTGGACGAAGTTGCGGCCAAAGTGATCAAACCGGAAACAGGGGCGGTGGCCGTGTTTGGGGGCACGGTTCGCAATGTGTCGGCCGGCAAGGCGGTGGAGCGCCTGGAATATGAAGCCTACGCCGAGATGGCCCTGACCAAGCTGCGCCAGGTGGCTGAGGAGGCTCGCCGGCAATGGCCTAAAATTGTCGATATCGCCATTGTGCAGCGAATTGGCCAATTGAATGTGGGCGAGAAGGCGGTGATCGTGGCTGTCTCCACGCCCCATCGCGGTGATGGCTGCTTTGAGGCCTGCGCCTTTGCCATCAACCGCCTCAAAGAGATCGTCCCGATTTGGAAAAAAGAAGTCGGCCTGGACGGAACCGCCTGGATTGAAGGTGATTATCTCCCTTCCGCCGCCGATACCAACTGAAAGCCGTCCCCATACGGTCAAAAATTGGATCGACTGAGTGTCACGACTTATGAGTATAAATCATTCTCTGAGCAACATCATCGCGGCCGAAATCGCGCTGAAGGTCACCTTTAGCGACAAAGCCCTGCTACAAAGAGCCTTAACGCATCGTTCCTACATCAACGAGAACCCCGACTATCCGCTGGAGGACAATGAGCGTTTGGAATTTCTGGGCGACGCGGTGCTTGATTTTACCACGGCCGAGTATTTGTATCACCATTTTCCGGAAATGGCCGAAGGACGGTTGACCAATCTGCGCTCGGCCCTGGTCCGCACCGAGCGACTAGCCCAATTTGCGACCAGGCTGAATTTGGGCCAATATCTGTTCTTGGGCCGCGGTGAAGAAGAGAGCGGTGGCCGGGAACGTTTGGCTATTTTGTGCGATGCCTTTGAAGCCGTCGTAGGGGCTATTTACCTGGACCAGGGGATGGAAGCCAGCCGAAGATTTATCTACCAGACCATTGAGCCGGCGCTGGCGGAGATCCTGGCTTCCGATGCTGATAAAGATGCCAAGAGCCGCCTGCAAGAGCTGGCGCAAAGTTTTTACCGGGTAACGCCCACTTACCGAACTATCAGCGAACATGGACCGGATCACGCCAAGGAATTCACGGTAGAAGCGCTGATCGGTGAGAAAAGTTACGGTCGTGGCAGCGGCCTTAGTAAGCAGACGGCGGCACAAGCTGCGGCCGAGCAGGCCCTGCAACAGCTGGAGCAGGAACTTATGGCGCTAGTACACCTGGGCGTAAATAGCACCAGGGTTTAGGCGGAGAGGGCTTTGCCC
>CAYNLK010000013.1:0-137528 GCA_964398055.1 uncultured Caldilineaceae bacterium | reverse complement strand
AAAAATCCACCTTATTTTTCTCGATTCGTGGTCTTGACAATGGGGTCAGGTTTACTCATCATCCAAATCCCCTGCTATAACGAAGCCGCCACCCTGCCGGAGGTCATCGCCGACCTGCCGCAGACTCTGCCGGGTATCAGCCGCCTGGAAACGCTCATCATCGACGACGGCAGCGGCGACGATACTGTGGCTGTGGCCCGCCGCCTAGGGATCGATCACATCGTCCGGCACAGTTACAATCGCGGCCTGGCCGCCGCCTTTCAGACCGGCCTGGAGGCTTGCCTCAAGCTGGGCGCGGACATCATCGTCAACACCGACGGCGACCACCAATATCCCGGTGTTGAAATCGCCCGCCTGGTTGAGCCAATCCTGGCCGGCCAGGCCGACATCGTCATCGGCGACCGCCAGACTCACGCCGTGGCTCACTTTTCGCCGCTCAAACGATTCTTGCAGCAGTGGGGCAGTTGGGTCGTTCGCCTGGCCTCCGGCGCCCCCGTTCCCGACGCCACCAGCGGCTTTCGGGCCTACAGCCGCGAAGCCGCCCTGCGTATGGTCATCCTGACCCGCTACACCTACACCCTGGAGACCATCATCCAGGCCGGCAAAAAGGGTCTACGGGTCGTGTCGGTGCCCATTCAAGTCAACGCGCCGCGGCGCGAGTCTCGCCTGATCAAGAGCAACTGGGCTTACGTCAAGCACTCGGCCGCCACCATCGTCCGGCTCTATACTCTGTACGAGCCGCTCAAAACCTTTACCTACTTGAGTTTACCGTTTCTCCTGGTTGGCCTGGCTCTGCTGGCCCGCTTCTTCTACTTCTACGTTACCGGCGCCAGCGGCGTGGGTCGTTACATCCAATCGATTGCCATGGGCGGCACCTCGCTGACCATCGGTTTTCTGCTGATTATCCTCGGCGTCATCGGCGACCTCATTGCCACCAATCGCTTGCTCATTGAAGAAACGCTCTACCGCACCAGGCGGCAGGAGTTGGCTAAATCCAGCCCCATCGCCCAAACTACAGAAGCCGAAAAAGAAAAATCGCCCTGGTAATCAGGGCGACTTTTGACTTTCTGCATAGTTATCTGAAAGAGATCCTAGTCCGGTAAATCCAGAGCCACGCGCAAGGCCTCATTCAATTCTTCTAGCTTATGGGGTGGCAGCATACTGAGATAGTTCGTCAACACGGACTTTGGTAAGCTTACCAGCTCATCACAGTGAATACTGCTATCGTGCTTGAGCCCCTCCGCTATGCCTACTCCTACTTGAGAGGCCAGACCATCGTGACTGGTATATATCGGCGCACACACTACTGTAGAAAAACGCGACTCAATCAAGGCTTGCCGGCTGACAATCACAAATACCCTGAACTTTTTGGGATCGTGGCTCGGATGGCTAACGCGATAGAGTTCGCCCCGTTTCACAGTTGAACCTGATAAGCCAGCACATCCAAAGCTTCAGCATTCAACCGGTCAGCGTTGCGATTGATAATCTCGATATCGCGGACATTTTGCTGATCGCGGATAATCTGTTTGATGAAGGACCAAATCGCTGCTTCAACAAAATCTGAGCGGTTTTTATAGCTTTGGCCGTACTGGTCAATGGCTTTTATTAATTCATCAGATAGACTGACAGAAGTCTTAACTTTCATACCACAAATGTACTCCACTTGGGGTATAATGTCAAATCAGGGCAGTCGCTGCGGTTATCAGCCGGGAAGTGAGAACACCCTCCCCTGCATCTCGCTCGGTATCGGCAGCCCCATCAATTGCAGGATCGTCGGCGCGACGTCCATCAACTGCAAGCCGTTGAGCTGTTGACCGCCCAACTGCTGCCTGGGGTCGTAATAGATGATCAGCCCGTCCTGAGCGTGATTGGCGTCGTCGGGACCGGTGTCATTTTCAAAGGTGTAGATATCGGCGTGGCCCAGGCTGCCCACCGACCGCCAATGCAGGTTGCCAAAGTAGATGATCAAGTCCGATGAGACATTCCGCACTTCGCGGTAAATCTCTTCCGGTTTAAAGCAAATGTTATGGAGCGGCTGCCCCTCCGGATCGACCATCCCGGCCAGTTTGGCGACGATTTCAGCCCGGACTCGCTCATACGCCTCCGGCGGCACCACCCCTTCCGGCTCCCGCCCTTGCACGTTTAACCACAACCGGCCGTAATATCCCCCGGAACCCCAGGCGGTGGTTTTGGACCAATCAACCGCCAATTTTTCAAACGGCGTTAACTGGCCCGCCGGTACCTCATCCTTGAAAACCAGGTAGCCCTCCCGCAGCAGCCACTGGTTCAGGCAGAAACCGCCGTCCATCCGCTTGGCCCCGTGATCAGAAACTACGAACACCACCGTGTCGTCGTCAACTGCTTGCAACAGGCCGGCAATTTCTGAATCCAGATATTGATAATATTCCTTAATAGCCAACTCATATTTGTTGCCCGGCTCATACAGCCGGTGCGTCGAGTCGTGAAACTTCCAAAAACCGTGGTGAATCCGGTCCACCCCCATTTCGACAAACATAAAGAAGTCCCACGGCTTCTGCCGAATGAGGTAGTTGAGGACCTTGAATCGTTTTTCTGTCATTTCATAGATTTGCTGCAGCAGATTGTCCTTGTCGTCAGTACGAAAGTTGCGGACATCGACATCATATTCCCGGCCCTCTAAAATCCGGTCGATTTCGTAACGCAATTCATGGGGATGGGTGTACTGCTTCTGCACGCTGGGGGTTAAAAAGCAACTAACCAAATAACCGTTGACCGGTTTGACCGGATAAGTTTGCGGCACGCCCACGACAATCGACTGCTTGCCGGCCTCGCTTAGGTAATCCCACACCCGCTTCTCGGCGACCACCGCGCCGGTGGCAATGCTCATTTTGTCGTAAGAGTAGTCCACCCGGTTGCGAAAACCGTAAAAACCCAGTACTCCCGGATCTTTGCTAGACAGCATCGAGCTCCAGGCCGGCACGGTGATGCAGGGGATACAACTGGCCAACCGGCCATAGGCCCCTTGCGCCATCAACTGGCCCAGCGTTGGTAGTTCGTCCCGCCACTGCTCAAACATAAGCGACGGCTCGGCGCAGTCCAATCCTACTACCAGGACTTTACGTTCCTTTTTTCTTCGCCAAAACTTAAACACGTCTGCTCTCTCCATTCAACTCGGGAATTTTTTGGCCACTGACCAGAGCCGGCTCCAGGCCATCCCACTCATACCGGACTTCCATTTGCCTCAGCACGCCGGCCACCTCGCCGTCAGCCTGGACCATGCCGCCGTCCAGCCAGATGGCCCGGCTACATAAATTCTTCACTGCCTCAAAATCGTGCGACACAAACAGGATGGTCACGCCATCCCGCTGCATCTGCCGGATGCGTTCCAAACACTTCAGTTGAAAACTATGATCGCCCACGGCCAGCACTTCATCAACCAGAATAACCTCCGGTTCCACGTGCACCGCCACCGAAAAACCGAGCCTCATCTGCATCCCGGAGGAGTAATTGCGAATCGGTACATCGATGAATTCGCCGATATCGGCAAAGGCGATGATGCTCTCCAGCTTTTTCGACATCGCCGCCCGGTTGAAGCCCAAAATCGAGCCGTTCAGATAGATATTTTCGCGGCCGGTCAGGTCGGGGTGAAAGCCGGCCCCCAGCTCCAACAGGGCTGACAAGCGCCCGGAGATCGTAATCATCCCATGAGTCGGCTCAAAAATTCGGCTGATCAACTTCAAAATCGTGCTTTTGCCGGAGCCATTCGGTCCCAGCAAAGCGACCGTCTCACCGGCCTGAATCGCAAAGGTGACATCTCGCAACGCCCAGAAATGGTGTCGCCCCCGCGCCTCCCGGTTGAATAGGTGAACAAACATCTCCTGCAAAGAGCGTACCCGCAGCTTGGAGAGTTTGAACTCCTTGGAAACATTCTCAAAGGTGATAACGGCTTTACTCATTCCTGATGCTTATCCCGTCCAACGTACTGCGTATTCCGTAATTCCAAACCACCTGCCACCCTGCCACCCTGCCATTTGTATGCTCCTCTGCTCCCCCGCTCCTCTGCCCCTCTCCTACTTGCCCCCTGCGCCCTGCCACTTGCTACCTGCAACCTTGCTACACTTCCTCAGCAAATCTGGGGCTGAAATGGTAGAAGATCAATGAACCCAAGCCAAATATGCCCAGTGAGGTCAATAAAGTTCGGGCAAAAAAGTAAAAATCCGGCGGCGCGCCGTCGTATAGAATCACTCGATAAGTGGCCACAATCGACGCCATCGGGTTGAGAATGTTGACCCACCGCCACACATCGATCGTAATCCCCAGCCAGTCGATATAATATTCCCGGGGCAGAATGGTGACCGGATAAAAAATCGGCGTCATAAAAAACCAGGCCAGCATGACCACTTCCATGATGATCTGGGTATCCCGATAGAACACATTGGCCGTGGCCATTATCAGCGCAAAACCAACGGTAAAAACCAGCTGCACCGCAATGACCAGCGGCACCAGCAGTAGCCATTGGGTCAACGGCAGTTGAAACAGCACAATGAACACCGCCAACACAATCAGCGAAATCAAAAAATTGACCAGGTTGGCCATTACAATCGACGCCGGCAGCAGCTCCCGCGGAAAGTAGACCTTGTTGACCAGCGGGGCATTGTCCACAATGCTCCGGATCGCCCCAATCACCGACGCCGAAAAAAAGTTCCACGGCAAAATCCCGCACAGCACAAACACCGGAAAGGCCTCGATCCTGGCCGAATACGATGTCATCACCGTAAAGACCAGGGTAAAGACCAGCATCATCAGCAGCGGATTCCCCAGCGACCAGAGTACACCCAGCACCGAGTTCCGATAACGCACTTTCAAATCTCGCATCACCAGATTCCGCAGCAAATCCCGATAAGACCACAGTTCACTGGCATGAGCCAGAAAACCGCGCAGCAGGTAAAAAAGTTTTACCAACCCGGCGACTCGCCGGTCGGCCGAGATTACCAGGCCATGGGCCGTCTTTTCGATAACAACCATCTCAGCACACCTTACAATAAAAATCAGCGCCGCCGACCTGACTCCTGGCGCTGACTGGATGAACAGCCGCTATTTTAGCACAGTTCCGGCCAGTCCAAAAGTCCGACCCTGCCCACCTAACTTTTGACAGGTGACATTTTTTCACCTTAGCAGTATACTATGGCTGATCTTGAAAACAACCGGCAGAGACCGACCTCAACCATCACTCACTACCACTGATCACTGATTACTGATTACTGATTACTGATCACTGATCACTGATTACTGATCACTGATTACTGATCACTGATTACTGATTACTGATCACTGATCACTGATTACTGATTACTGATCACTGATTACTGCCACCAGAGAGCCTATGCGCTGCCCAAAATGTGATCATCCGGCTTACCAGCCTTTCGAACCTTGCCCGAATTGCGCCTTCAGCGGCGACCCCGGCCTGCTCGAAGAGCTGAGCCGAGTCAACTGGCTGCTGGACGAAATCGACAATTGGGGCAACCTGGGACTCAGCCAGGCCGACCGCCAACGACTCCACCAGACCTACCTGGCCCGCCGGCGTGAGCTGGAGGTCGTTTTGGGGTTGCGGTTGCCGCCCTTTACTGAGGCCGAGGCCCAGGCTGCCTGGCCTGACCTGTTTCAGCGTGAAATCCTGCTGGCCGAGGTGGCGACCTGGATTCAGACCGGCTATGTCGATCCCACCGCTGCGCAAATGCTGGTTGCCCAGGCTCGCCGCCAGATTGACGAACTTGTGGAACAGCTCGCCGGCCATGCCCGTCCCGCCTACCCGGCTACCGACGCCGACCGGCTGGATCTAACCGACTTTCTGCTCGAAGCGGTTGACTATCTCCGTCAAAATCAATGTTTCACCACTCCCAACGCCGCAGCCCAAATCTTGCCGCCGCTCCTGGCCCAAAAAGAACAGCTTGAAATCAAACTCGGCCTCCGTCCCGCCAGCCCTCCCTCCACCGCTCCATCTCCCCAACCAACCTCCCTTCGGTCGCAACCAACTATCCAACCATCCTCCTCTGCTCCTCCGCCCCCCCGCTCCCCTGCCCCTCCACCTCCTCCTCGGGACGAAGCCCGCCCCCCTGTTCCGCCTGCGTCCCCTCCCACCCCTCTCCCGGAACGGCTCTGGCGCACCCTGCTATCCGAGCGCACCTTACACGCCATCCTCTTTTTGGGTATATTTTTACTCTTTTCGGCCGCGCTCTCTTTTGTGGTCTGGGGCTGGCAAGATTTCTCACCCGTTCTCCGGGTGGCTATTCCGACCGGCTTCACCGCCTTTTTCTTTGGCCTGGGCTGGCTGGTCCGGGTCAAAACGCCGCTGTATCGCTCCGGCCTGGCCCTTAGCGCCATCGCCGCCCTCTTAATTCCCATCGATTTTTACACCGTCTACGTCAACTTCAACATCCCGGCCGACTATTGGCCCGCGTTCTGGCTGCTGACCTCGCTGGTTTGTCTGGGCGCTTACCTTTTGATCGCTCTACTTATCCAAAGCCGCCTCTTTGGCTATCTGGTCGGGGTAGCCGCCGGCAGCGCCGTCCTGGCTGTGATCGAACTCGCTCACCAGGTGGCCGGCCTGTCCCTCGATTGGCGTACGGCCGCTTTAGCGTTGCTGGCTGCCTTCCTCCTGCTGCTGGCGACCCTCATTGAGCGTTACCTGCCGGCCAGTAGATGGCGCACCCTGGCCGGTCCGTTCCGTTACCTCGCCCTCCTGACCGTGGCCGTACTGATGCCGCTTACCTTTGGCTGGCGCTTCATCGACCGGGCCACCTACGATACCCTCCATTACGCTCTAACGATCACCTGGTGGGTGGGCGGCTTGATGTTTGGCTGGGGCGCGGTGTATTATCGCAGCCGTAGCCTGGGCCTGCTGGCGGCCATCACTCTGCCGGTAGCAGTTTACCTGACTCAGGCCGCCCTGTTCGACCGCCTCGGCTTCAACCCGGCCTGGCACGCCTTTGGCTGGGCCTGGCTGGTCTGGCTCTATTTTATCGCCGGCTACCGGCTTCTTAGCCATGATGACCCGATCATCCACGGCCACGGACGGACGGCCGTTGGTTGGGGCATCGCCCTGCTGATAACCGCAGCCCTCTGGTCGCTCACCGATTTGACCAACGGCGCCGCCGCAGCCGGCAGCCACGCCGTGTTATCCAGCGCAGTCATCCTGGCGGCCCTGCTGTGGCGCCGGCCCAGCCTGTTGTACGCCGCTTCGCTGCTGGCTCTCTCGGCCAGCACCTTTGCCATAACCGAGCTAGAGTTAACCCTGGCCCAGTTGAGCGTGGGCTGGGCTTTGCTGTCGATTGGGCATATCATTGCTGCTCTCAGTCTGGGGGTGCGCTTTCCTGCGCCGCTGCCCGCTTACGCCCGGCCGTTGGCTGTAAGTGGTTACCTGATTGCGGGCGTGGCCCTGCTGCCGCCCCTCTTGCCCTACAATGGCAACCTGCTGGCCTATGCCCTGGGCAACTGGCTGGGCCTGACCGCCTGGGGCGCGTACCTGGCCCATCGTGGCCAGCCCGGTTTCAGCGGCGAGTTCAAGCTCAACTTTTGGGGCCGGCGCAAAATATACAACCCTACCACTCTATTTCATTGGCTCACTGCCATCCCGCTGCCGTTCTGGCTGTGGTTGCTGTTCACCAACCGCCGCCCGCCCGATTTTGGCCTGCCGCTAGCGCTGGCCGTCCTGGCCTGGGCGATGGTCGCCCTGGGCTATCGCCTGGCCCGGCTGAACCGGGCTTATCGCCAGCCCTGGCACCTCATTGGTGGGTTGGTCAGCCTGGCCGCGCCGGTTGCTGCCTTTGTCATTGCCCCGGCCGGTTTCACCCCCGCCCTGACCCTCCTGGCCGTCGGGTTGCTCTACCTGGCCGACGCTCTGACCGGCCGTCACTCCGCCATGCTGCTGATCGCCGGGCTGGTCATCGCCTGGGGCTATCTGTTGTTGCTGGAACGACTACACCTTTCGTTTGAAGCCGCCAACCTGGCCCTGGCCCTCCTGATTGCCGTCTACATCCTCGCCGCCCTCTGGTCCGAACGCCGAACCTACACGCGCAACCGTTTGAACCGTAAATCAGCCGCCATTCACAATTCACTATTCACTATTCACTATTCACCATTAGACCTCCGCCCCTTCTACTGGTCCGCCCACCTGCTAACCTTCTACCTGCTCGGGCGAATTTACAGCCAGCCCTTTAACCGTCTTTTCTTTGATCTCCCCTGGACCGACGAGATGCTGATATGGGCCGCCGCGGCGCAACTGCTTTTGGCTTTGGTTTATGGCCTGTATGCCTGGGGCAAATACCTGGAACGGTGGGGCCACCTGGCCGCCTGGCTGGGCGCCGCCGCCGGCGGCTTTATCGCCCTGGCTTACAGCACCGGACGGGGCTCCGCGGCAGCCAAGGCAGCCCTGATTGCCGTGGCCTTTGTTCTGGCCGAACGCACGCTGAACTGGCTCTGGCGTCAGCCGGCCTGGCCAACCCGCCGCCGCGCCTTCATCCGCTTGGCCTGGCGACTCTTTCGCCGCCCACTGCTGGTGACCGGCTGGAGCGTTTCGGCCATTGTGATTGGGCTGGCTTTGGTTCGAAATCTGTGGCTGCTCGGCGGCGGCCGGACTCAGCAGATTTGGGCCGCCGCCGGACTGCTGCTGATTACCGGCCTGTATGCCCTGTCGGCCCGGTTATTTCGCCAGGTCCGCTTTGTCTGGCTGGCTGCTCTGCTGGTCATCGCCCCCTGGACCATTCTAACCAACCTGGGCTGGTTCACTCCTTACCGTCCCACCACGCCCGGTTTTGCCCTTAGTTGGGTTCTCCTGGCCTGGACGCTGTGGCTAACCGGTCTGCTGGTCTATTGGCTGGCCTCATTGAATTACGCCCGGCCTCTGATCATTACGGCTCACCTGTTGCTGCCCCTGGCTTTGCTGTGGGGCGTCGCTGATGTCGATACCAGCCGCTTCACCTTTGGCCTGGCCATCGGCCTGTACACCCTGGCCGCCTGGCGCGACCATCGCCGCCTCAAAATCTCCAATCTCCAATCTCCCCATCTCCCAACCCACTGGGCAAATGTCTCCAATCTCCACACAACCAGATTCTTCTATCCTGCCCTCGGACTGATCCCGGTTTGGTGTGTCTATCTGCTGGCCTGGTTGCTGCCGGCGGCCCGCCACGAGCATTACGGCCTGATTTTGCTGGCTTTCGCCCCCCTGGGCTTAATCACTGGCCGGATGCTCCTGCGCCTGGCGCCCATCCCAACTGCTGGCCCTGCTTATGCTCGCCCGGCCTATCTGACCGGCTACGCCGCCCTCATCGTCGGCACAATGCTGGTCGCTCACAGCGCCCCGCTGCTGGCCCTGGCGCTGCTCTACGACGCCCTGCTGCTGGTCATATCGGCCTGGCTGTTCAAGAACCCGCTTTGGCTTTATCCGGCTGTAGCCATTGTGCCCATCGCCCTGCTCATCGCCGTGGCCGAACGCGGCGTTCCCGCCAACCGGCGCGGCTGGTGGCTGCTTGGCCTGGCGGCCATCTATCTGGCCCTGGCCTGGACGCTGCGCCGCCTCAGGCTGCCGGCTTATGCGGCTGCCCCCCTCATCGTCGCTTTTGCCCTGGCCGCCCTGGCCCTGCCGCCCTCCAGTCAAGACCAGGTGGGCGCGTTGTGGGGCTACGGCGCAGCGGCGCTGCTGTACGCCATCGCCGCCATCTGGCTGGGCCAGCCGCTTCTGCTGACCCCCGCCTGCGCCCTGGCCATTGTCCCTTACGCCATTGGCTTGCAGCGGTCCAACCTACCGCCTGAATATTACGGCCTGGCGCTCTATCCGGGAGCCTTGGCGGCCCTGGTCGCCGGCTATGGGCTGGACCGCTATTTTGGGGCCTGGCGCGATTTCCCCTGGACCAGCCCCGCTCGTTGGCCCCTGGCTCTGGCCGAGCGGCTGGCCGGTTGGTGGGCCTTGCCCTTCTACACCCTGGGTTTTGGACTGGCGGCCGTCAGTCCCTTCTTTACCAATTTTGAGGCCGGCCTGGCTGCCCTCAACTTCCTGCTGATGATGCCTCTGTTTGGCTGGGCCATCGCTCGTTTCCGGCTGCGACTCTGGCTGCTGGCCCTGGCTCTGGCCGGACACCTGGCCGCGCTCTACTATCTGGACGCCCTGGGCTGGTGGCGGTATCCGGCCTGGGCCTGGCTCAGATTTTTGCCGGTCACGTTGGTCACTGCCGGGGCAGCCCTGCTCATCGAACATTATCGCCGCGAAGGTTCGCCGCTGGCCCCAAAACGGCTTCTGAGCGGTTGGTCCCGCCCTCTTTACTTGCTGTTACTGTTCGACCTGCTGCTGGCGCAGGTGTTGAGCCTGGGTGAAAGCTGGGCCGGCGCCACGATAACATTGACCCATGCCCTACTGCTGGCGCTGTTGGCGTCAGTTTGGGCGGCGTCCCCACTGGCTTACCTCAGCCAACTGCTTGGCGTGGTCGCCCTGGGCCAGTGGCAGCTGATCTGGGAGCGGCCGGTTGAGCAGTTGCCGGTCGTCCTGGCCCGGTTGGCCCTGGCTTATGGCCTTATTGGCTTTGGCTTGAGTCTGTTGCGCCGGCGCTTTGAACGGGCGCAGCGATTACGGCCCTGGTTGGCCGTCTGGGAGCTGCCCTTGCAACGTTTTAGCCTGGCTCTGTCATTCGCCATTGTGCTGCTGACCGCCTGGTTGGGGCTGGACCTGGCCGGTTGGACCGTCCGGGCGTTGCTGGGGCTGCCCTTCCGCGAAGTCGTCGAGTTGGCGACAGTACGGATGGTGGTCGGCGTCTTAGCCTTATTGGGATTGCTGTATCTGGCTGTAGCCGTGGTATGGCGCTGGCTGCGCTGGGGTTACCTGGCCGTGGGGATGCTGTTGACCGGCTGGTTGCTCTATGCCTTTTACATTCAGGAGTGGGACCGGTTGGCCGGGGTGCAGTGGTACGCCATCCCGGCCGGACTTTACCTGCTGGGCATCGCTTATTTTGAGTGGCAGTACGGCCACAAGAATCTGGCCCGCTGGCTTGACTACGCCGCCATGACGCTGATGCTTGGCTCGCTGTTCTGGCAAACGTTGCTGTATGGTTGGGGTTACGCCCTCCTCCTGGGCGGCGAAGGTTTCCTGGCCTTCTGGTGGGGCAGCGCCCGCCGCTTGCGTCGCTTCTTCTATGCCGGCATGGTCGGCGTTATCCTGGCTACCCTGGGCCAATTGCTCAATGCGCTAAGTTCGATTAACCAGTGGATCGTTTTTGGCATCATCGGCCTGCTGCTGGTGGCTATTGCCGTACTGGTGGAGCGCAAGCTGGAGGATATTAAAATGTGGCAGGAAAAAATTCTGGAAACCTGGGAATGAGTTGCGGCCAATGACCAACCCCTTACCTCGCTGGCAAAAACGAGCTATTGCTATTGGCGGCCTGCTGCTGGCCCTGCCAGGGCTGTTGCTGGCGCTGAGCTACGTTTGCCTGAGTCTGGTCTGGCTGGTCGAGGGTAACCCGGACGCGCTTGAGGCCGGCTTGATCAGCTTCACCTTATTGGTAGTGACTCTGGGCGGAGGCGGCGTCACTTTCTGGCACGGACTGCGCTCCTTGCAGGGCCGAAGTTCCGCGGCGCTTCGCCTACCGCCAATCTGGCTGTTAGCGGCAGTTTTTGGGCTGGTAGTGACGCTCGGCTTGTTGGTAACCGAATACAAATTCGCGCCGGCTCTGCTCTTTCCACCGATTCTGCTGGCTGCCGCGGCCCTGTCGCCGCTCATGGCAATCTCGTGGTTCATAGCCGGCTCGGCCGCGGGACTGACCTGGCGGCGAGGGCTGGTGGCGTTGGCGGGTGGAGCGACAGTCGGCGTGGTCATTGCCATCTTGCTGGAAATCTTGTTACCGGTCGTCGTCCTGGCGCTGGTGTTTGGCCTGGCCGACCTCGTAGTAAATCAGGTCACGGCGCTCTTTTCAGCTCTGGCCGGGGCGGATATCGCTGCGGCGATAACCAACCCCGGTTTCATTTTTATCTTTGTGCAAGTGGCTCTGATCGCGCCCCTGGCCGAAGAGCTGGCCAAACCGCTGGTCACCTTGCCGCTGCTTGGACGCCTGACCCGTCGAGAGGCGTTTTTGGTGGGGGCCATGGCCGGGGCCGGCTTTGCCGCCCTGGAAAATGTGATCTACGCTGGTTTTGGCTTCACCTTTTGGGCCGGAATTTTGTTGGTGCGGGCTTTGGGCGGGGCGATTCATCCGCTTGGGGCCGGTCTGGTGGCCCTGGGCTGGCGAGATGTGCTGACCGGCGCGGCCGGAGCCTGGCCGAAATGGCTGGCTCGCTTTGGCCTGGCCGCCGGGATGCACGCCCTCTGGAATGGCGGGTCGCTGCTGGTGATTACCCTGGCCGGGGCTAATTTCTTCGGGGAATTGCCGCCGGAGATCGATCTGCTTGGTTTATCAGCCGCCGGCGTCACCCTGGCCCTGCTGGTCATTTTGGGTCTGGCCGCGCTCTGGTTAGGTCGCACCGTAGTGCAGCGCCAAGACCAGCAGGAAGAGGCGGCTGAGATCGACCTGGTTCTGTCCGACCGGGCCGTGGCCATTTGGGCTTTGGCCTGCCTGGCGGCGATTGTGCCGGCCGGGATTGCCGGGTTACAGCTATTGGTAAAGTAGTTTGGTGAGATAGGCCATCCGTAATTATGAAATATCTGCTTAAACCCGTTCAAAATCGTCTCAACGTCTGGATCGCTACGGCGCTCCTCGCGGCCAACCTGTGGACGTGGGGCGATATTCTCTTGGTTGCACCGGCGCCCTACGTGGTGGAGCCGATTCGGGATCCGGAGATTGTCCTCTTGCTGGACTATATTCGCGGCGGCGAGCACGCCGGTGAAAGTTGGGAAGTGACCCTGACCGAACTGGAAGCGGAACAAACTATCACCTGGTATTTGCAGCGCTATCCCCAAATCCCCTTTGCCCACCCCCGCATTGAAATCACCCCAGATTACGTGACCGGCGAGGGGGACGCGACCATTGCCGGGTTGCGGGTGCATGTGGGCGGCAAGGCCCGCATCACCCTGACCGAAGAGGGTTTACCCGTGGTTGAAATCCTGGAGTTAAGTCTACCCTTACCGGCCCCAATTCGCCGGGCCATCGAGGCCGAAATCCAGGTGCAACTTCGCCGGGCCGAACTGCTACCGGTACGTTTTACGGCGGCAGAATGGCGGGATGGTGAGGTAACAGTACGGGGGACCATCCGTTAGCCGGTCAGCCGCAACCAAATCTGTCATGCAAAACAAAAAAAGCCGACGTTGGCAGCATCGGCTTTTTTTGTTTGACTACTGCTTACTGGGGCGGTAAAGATTGGCGCGCTTCAGTAATAAGATGTTCTAATTTGCCAGTATCGAGCAGTGAAAAGGAAATTCCGGCCATGTATAATTCCTGATAGCCCAGATTATGAAAAGAACGGGCGCTGGCAGTTCTGGACATAGCATCATAGATGCCAACGAAACTATCGACCTGCGGGTTTTGTTGCAGTACATAGCGCACAAATTCCACGGCAATTCTATGCATAACGCCGTTACTCCTCCCCGCATCTGGTTAGTACTTTCGTACTATTGTACCACTCAACTCTGGATCAGATGGTAAAAAGCCCGGTCAAACCTTAAAATTCTTAATATCGTTAAGGGCTTTTCTTTTTTAAGGAACCGGTCCCGGTAGTGGCCTGGTTAACAGAAGACACGATCAATTATAACACAAATCCTCTCAATCCAGACTTAAATTTAGCCATCTGACCTTAAAATCGACCTTAAAGTCAGAGCGCCGGATCGATCTCAACCTCGCTTGAATTTTGCTCTCAACAATGTGCGCAAGGAGGGTTCACCCAAATGGTGGGTCAACAAATCATCCAGTTTTTGAAACGAGATTTGCTGCCGGGGCCGGATCGACCGCCGCTGCCGCCAGATCCGCGGCCAGGAGAGCAAAAAGGCGGCAACCCCGGCTAGCGAGTGGAATGGCTTTTTATAAGCCAGAAAAAAATAGAACTGCCCATACAACAGCGTGGCGGCGTGTTTGAGCAACAATGACCAGGGTAAGTTTTTGAATAGGAGGGTCAGGCGGTTGCGGGTAGAAAGATAGACGTATTGCGGCCGGGGCAGGCCGGCGCCCTGCCACTGGTGCAGCACCTGGGCCGCCGGGACGTACAGGCAGCGGTAGCCATAAAGCTGACCGCGCAGGCCCAGATCGACATCCTCCAGATAGCTGACAAAATTTTCATCAAAACCGCCCACCGCCTCCAAAAAGGCGCGCCGGTACAGTGCCGCACCGGCGCAGGCGGAAAAAACTTCCTCCTGTTGGTTGTACTGCTCCGCCGGTTCTCCTTTACCCCTTTTCTGGGCCGAACCGTACCAACTGAAGAAATTGCCAGCGTCATCCAAAATCTCAGGATTTTCAAGGGAAAGCATCTTTGAGGTTACACTGCCCACTTCCGGGGGGCTTTGGTCCATAACCTGGACCAGATGGCGCAGCCAATCGGGTTGGGGGACGGTGTCGACATTCAACAGGACAACATACTCAGTCCGGGTGGCGGCAATACCGGCATTGACCGCCGCGGCAAAGCCCCGATTTTCGGCAAAGGTGAGCAGCTTGACTTCCGGGTAGTGGCGCTGCACAAATGCGACTGAATCATCGCTGGAACCATTATCAACCAGCACTACCTCAAAATCCTGATAGCTCTGGCCGCGCAGAGCCTCCAGACAGCCGGCCAACCAGGCCCGGGTGTTCCAATTCGGGATGATAATGGCTACCCGGCGGATAGTAGCGAGCTTATTCATCTCATCCGGTCTGATGACCACAATCGGCTCCAATCAAAGGCGAATGACGACGGTCTCAATGACGGTAAGTCTTAATGATTGAGCCGCCGTTTGAAGCTATCTAAATCATATAGCCAGTCAAAGATGGCTTCGGCGGCCAGGCGATTACCGGCCACGGTCCAATGTTTGTCGATTGGAAAATAGAGCGCCTCACCGCTTTGCTCGCCATGTTGAATAAATAGGGGTTGGAGGTCCAGAAACGGAATCTGCTCTTGCGACAAGGCCTGGGCCAACCTCAGGTTTGGCAAATCCGCTTCCGCTCGTCGCAAATCGGGCAGGCTTTCAAAAATAACCTCTCGTTCGGCTAAGCTCATCTGGACCAAGTTGAGCACATCGGCCGGATTTATTAACACAACCACCAACTCGGCCCCATCTCGATTCACTTCTTCCTGTAGCTGTTTCAGCAGCGCCAGGGTCAACTGCCAGGCGTAATCAAACAACTCATTTTCGGCCGGAATATAGAGAGGATAGTAGGGCAGCCTGTCAACCCGGTCATCACCCGGAGCCAACAGCGGCTCTAACTGAGTGTATAGCCCTGAAGACAGATAAAGTTTGCTCAAAAGTATAGCCCAGATTTTCTTGAGCGGAGAACAGTTGCCGCTGGCCGGCTTCACGCCGGGACTGTAAGGCCATGGCTGAGGATCAAGTTGGTCCGCGCAGAGCACAAAGTAAGGCGCGTAGCAGTTTCGTCCGGCGATGGTGCGGGCTCGGCCGGGCAGGTTATCCTGGAAATCGTTGCCAATATAAAGCATTAAGATGACCACATCCGCCTCATACCGGCGGCCCTCCTGGCGATAGTAGATCAATTGCTGACCCGTACCCCAACCGCCCACCGCGGCGTTAATCACCTCAAATGCCCGGGCCCCGGCGTGATGGTTTAACAAATCTTCCAGAACCTGATGAGCGGTTTCCACCTCATTGACGTGGCCGGCGCGCCCAAAAGAGTCGCCCAGCATCAAGAGGCGCACGGTCTGCTCCGGCTTGGACAACGGATGTTCAGTATCATGCATTCCAGCCCTATTGTGGGTCACCACGTGCTCATAGCCATCGGTGGCATAAGCGGCCTGGAAGCCAGGCTTTCCTCGCCAGCCAAGCTGCTCTGAGCAGACCAGGGCGGCGTCATCCACCTCACCGTAGGGCAAAGGCATTTTTCTAGCAACCAGCTCCAGCAGAATGAGCGCAACCAGAACGCCACCAACACTCATCGATAGATACAGTAACCTTTTGCCGACTCCCTTGTGCATATATTCGGCTTCAGTTCCGCGAATTACGGCCGGTGCAAGAGCATAATATCTTGGTAAGACAAACCATCTCTCCGGCCGCTCCAGCTACCGTAGTAGATTGGTTGAGAAATTAACAGGCCAGCCTGGGCAATTAGCTGCTGGAAGAAAGTTTCGTCGTAGGCTACGGCGCTTTCCGGCACGGTTTCACTTCTGGTGCGATAGGGACCTGCACCATATTGGAAATTGATATCATTGCGACCTTGTTGGGCCAAAGCTTGTTGGGCTTCATTGAGCAAAAAAACAGTAATAAAAGCGCGACCCTTGGGACGCAACAACCGGGCGATCTCACGCAAATATTGGGCCACATCATCCGGCAACATATGGGTAAAAACGGAAGTCAGGAAAATAAAATCGAAACTCTCAGACTCGAATGGAAAAGTGTAATTTCGAGCCAGATAGCGTCCGGCTGGATTGTAACGTTGGTTGTATAAGTCCATGTGGCTGAAACGAAAATTGGGGTGTTGAAGGGTAATATGCTCCTGGCACCAACTAATTGGCGCAGCGGTAATGTCCAGCCCCACATAACTCCCCTGCCGGTTGAGATAGCCGGTCAAAGGGATGGCCATCCGGCCGCAACCACAGCCAATATCCAAAACCTGTTCATCCGGCTGCAATTGGCCCAGGCGAATAAAAAGGTTCAAAAATTCGCGGCCGGTAGCTTCAAAATTAGACGGACCGACGTCTCGCAACCAGCGCGGCGGCAGATGCAGCTTGCCCTGGCCAGCTCGCACCAGATAATCGGCCCAAACAATCAACAGATTGGGTTTACGGCTGGAACTTTGGGTTGTTTTCATCCACGGCAACTTATCACCGGGTTGTCGAGTTTACGGTATGCTTATACACCCGCTGAAAAGAATCAATGAGAGCTTGTTGTGAAAAATCTCGTTGACCGACCTGCCGGGCCGCCTGTTGCAACCCGTCATAGCGGCGGGCCAATGCCTCGATGGCCGCCATAATATCAGCCGGCGTCACCTGCTCGACCACCAGGCCGCAGCCGGCCGCTTCGACGTAATCGGACATCGGGATAGAACGGCTAAGCAGCACCGGCTTGCCGGCCGCCAGCGACTCCAGCAGCGAGTGCGGGTAAGAGCGGATGATCGCCGGGTCGGTAACCAGGCTAATACTGGCATGGACGCCGGCCAGCACCTGGTTGACATCCACTTTCCGGTTGATCACTTCAACCCGTTGCTCCAGCCCCAGGCGGCGCAGCCATCGCTCTAACTCTTCAACCAGCACCCCTCGCCACAAACAGACCAGGCGCAGATGCGGCATCGCCTGCGCGGCTGCCAGCAGCGCGGCAAAGCCTTTGGTCTGAAACTGCCGCCGCGTCCACGGCGCCGAGCCGACCAGCAACCTGATGTCGGACTGCAACGGCAACGGGGTGCAGGTGAAGCGAGTCGCGTCGATGCCAGGCCGAACCAGATGGCAGTTCGGCAAGCCCCACCCCTGCAAACGCCGTAAACTTCGTTCGTCGGCGACGGTAACCGCGGCCAGGTGACGAAAAAAAGCGATGTTTGGCCGGCTGGAACCAACCCCACTGCTAATAGAGTAGATGACCGGGCGGCGCAGCCAGCGGATGAAGGGAAAGGGGAACGGGTCGGCGTTGTAGAGATGGTGCAGTTGCAGGTCGGCTTCCTCGCGGCGGATCCGCTTCAATTGGTGAAAACCAAACAACAGCCGGGGCAGGTAAACCGGCGACTGTTCATTGGGATTGAGATAGATCAAATTACCGCCAAAATGATCCCGTAAGACATCGAGTTCTTGCAGGCTGGCCTCGGTGCCCGGCAGGCGGGGCGGCAGATTGGTCATATGGTACAGGATTCTCATCATTGGACCGGCCAGGCGTTGGTCAAATTGGCCGTTAACGCCAGCACCCGTTCATTTTGTCCTCCAAAGCGTCCTTGCAGGCCGTCCGCCAGCCCCAAACGAACGGCCCGGCCCGTGGCCGCCTGGCCCTGCCACTGTAATTTGAGCGACAAAGCTAAACTATAAAGTCCCCAAAAACCATAGAACAAGAACCTGGCCCGGGGATAAAATTTTTGAACAAATAGAAAACGATTGCGCACAATGTAATAGGGATACAGCGTCCCGCGCAGCTCGCCGGAACGATGCAAGGCGTGAAAGGCTTTGGCCCGGGCATCAACGGCTGTGAGATAGCCTTGCTGCCTGGCCCGCCAGCACAAGTCAGGAATTTCACCGGTAAAAAAGTAAGCCGGGTCCAGCAACCCCACCAGGCGCAAGGTTTCGGCGCGGGCCAACATGACCGTGCCGGGCACGTAATCAACCAGGTATATGGGCCGGTCCCCGGAAACTTGAGAAATATGTGAGGTCAGATGGCAAACCATATTTTGACCACCGGCTGCCAGCAGCCTGTCCGGTTGAGCGGCGTCAAAGAGCAAGGGGCCAATGAAGCCAAGCCGGGGATCGGCCTGTAAGGTTTCAACCAGCCGGATGACAGCAGCTTCAGCCACCACTGCATCATTGTTGAGCAGCAAAATCGGAGCATTGCCCCAAGCCAGGGCTAACCGCAAAGCCTGATTGTTGCCGTCGGCATACCCCAGGTTGGCGGTATTGCGAATGAGGTGAACCTGGGGGCAACTCGCGGCAATAATATCAGCGCTGCCGTCGCTAGAAGCATTATCCACCACCCAGATGGTCGGCTGCAGGCGAGACCAACCGGCCAACTCCTGCACACACCGAATAGTGTCACTTGCCGCGTTCCAGTTCAAAATTATGGCCGCCAGTTCCACCCGTACCCCACCCTTAGCCGCAGTTTGACCAAGCCATCATTCTAACATAGTATATAGCCGTGGTCAAAAGAGCTGTAAAGGGGGATCTATCCAACGGCGCAAGTAGCCATTGTCATCACCAATTGGAACGGCCGGCAATTCCTCACCCCCTGCCTGGCCTCGATTTTTGAGCAGGATTTTCAAGATTTTGAGGTGTGGCTGGTAGACAATGCCTCCACAGATGGCTCAGTTGAGCTGGTTCAGGCCCGCTTTCCCCAGGTCAAAATTATTCAAAACGAGGCGAATGTGGGGCTGTGCACGGCCAACAATCGTGGCATTCTGGCGAGCGCGGCCGAATTTGTGGCCATTTTGAACAACGACACCGAACTGGCCCTGGACTGCCTGGGCCAGCTCGTGGCCGCGCTGAAAGCTGATCCCCAACTGGGTATGGCCGCCTCTAAAATGAAGCTGATCGACCGGCGGGATATGATCGAGTCGGCCGGTATTGTGATCGATCGGGCCGGTATTCCCTGGGGGCTGGCCAGCGGTACCCTCGACCGGGCAAGCGAGACCGAGCCGGCGCCAGTTTTTGGTGCTTGCGGCGGCGCGGCCCTATATCGCCGCTCGATGCTGCTGGAGATTGGCCTGTTTGACGAGGATATCTTTGTCTACTTTGAGGATGCCGACGTGGCCTGGCGAGGGCGGTGGGCCGGCTGGCAATGCGTTTACGTCCCCACAGCGGTGGTTTATCACGCCCATTCAGCCACCATCAAGGAAGGGTCGCCCTTCAAAACCCGCCTATTGGGGCGCAATAAAATCTGGCTCATCGCCAAAAATTACCCCTGGCCCCACCTGCTCTGGTATGCGCCGCTGATTCTGGGGTACGACCTGCTGGCCGTCGGCTATTCGATTGTGAATGGACGGGGTCTTGATGCAATCAGGGGACGGTTAGAAGGTTTAACCCGCCTTTCAACCGCGTTGGTCAAAAGACGGAAGCTGGTGAAGCGAGTCTCAGACAGGGCGATGATGGCCCAACTACAACCGGTCGAAAATCCACTCAAGCTCTGGCGTCGTCACCTGGGCCTGTTCAAGTCGATCAGTAGCCACTACAAAAAGCCCGCCACTCGTTAGGACTGCCCACCCTTGTCGGCGCGGCCAAACGCCCGATCCAATTTGAACAACAGATCGTCTGCCTCAACCATCAACGACCAGCCCACGTCATCGGTGGCCGGGCCAAAGCGGCCCAACTCACTCTGGTAAAAACAGCTCTCGATGCGCCTGACCAGGGTTTCATCGATGCCGTGGCCCCGCAAGCGCCGGTTCAATTCAACCTGGGTCAGGCCATTGACCGAACTTTGCAACGCCCCACTGAGATAAGCGGTCAGCGCCTGGCTCACGACCTTATAGTTGTTGCTGTTATTTTTCATCGCTGCTACCAGCGCCGGATGGATACTTTGCCCTGGCTGCTCCAGCGGCTCTTCGGCCGGCGGCGGAGTCGTCACCGGTTTGGTCTCTTCAGGGGTAGATAGCGCCTCAAATAGGGCTTGGCGTCGCTGCCACAGCCAATTACCACCCAAACCGAGGACGACGACCGCCGGCAGAACGCCACACACCCCAATTGCCAGCACCGTTGCGACCGGGGCCAACCAGCTCCGGCCAAGTTCCCACAACTCCAGCCAGGCCGACATGCCGACGCCGCTCGCCGGGGCCGCGGTTTGAACCGCCGGCTGGTTGGCGGGCAGGGCGGTCGCCGCGGCAGCTGCCGGGGTCGACTCGGCGGGCGCAACTGGGGCCGGCACAACTTTAGCCGCCAGGCTGGCGCTGCTGATCGTCCGATATTCAGCCGCCGCCGGATCAAAATAAACCAGTGAAATGGGCGGGATCACAAAATCGCCAATCGCCGAGGGCACCATCACCCGCTCGTAGACCCGAGTGCCGGTCATGGCATTGCCTTCCATGGCCGTGGTCAGGCTGGTCAAGGAATTATAAGCCTGCCAACCCGGCAATTCAGGCCAGATAAGATCAGGCAGATCGCGAATATTACCGGTGCCGCTGACGGCCACAAACAAAGTGGCCGGCTGGTTGACCACCGCTTCGGCCGGCCTAAACCAGGCCTCAAGCTCATACTGGCCAACGGCGCCGTTGAAACCGGGCGGCGGATTGTCGGGCAGCGGCCTGACCTCGATTTCGACCGGCTGGGTGTACAGATCGACCGGCTCCTCATAAATATTACCGGGTAGCATCAACCGGGCCGGGCCAATGGTGATTTTGCCGGTACTCTTGGGAAACAAGGCGGTCCGGATTTCGCTAACCAGGTAGGTCCGACCGGCGGCATCCAGGTTGTACTCCTGCACCGGCAGACCCATTTGCTCAAACTCGGGGAAGAGGGGGGAATCAAACTGGGGTTGTCGATAAACCTGGAGGGCCTGATAAAAACGGAAGGTATAAATAAGCTGCTGGCCCAGGTAGGGGGTCGGCTGGTCCACCAGCGCCTCGATGAAAAAATCATCCCCGGCCAGGTCGGACGGAGGGGCCACATCGGCCGGGTTGATGGCATTACCGGGCGAGGGCGCTGGGGCGGTCCCCTGGTCGACTTTGATCGAAATCGGGGCGGTCTTAAAAGTTTGGCCGTCAATTTTTACAGCCACCGGCGGAATGGTCAAGAGGCCGATCCGCCGCGGTTGCAGGCGATAGGTGTAAATGACCTCAGTCCGAATCTGGCCGTTGACCAGATCGACGTCGGTGGCAATATCCAGGTCGACCACGGCCAGGCCATCCAGCCGGGGCAGCAGCGGGCGAGGCTGTTGGGCCGAGTTGTCCACCACCTTGACCGTTAACACGACCAGTTCATCGGTGGAGATGGTATTGGTATTAACCCAGGCCGTAATGGGCGAGTTTTGAGCGTAGGCAAGGAGAGGCAGAAGTAGAAAGATGACAATGGCCACGCCAATCTTAAGATAATGTATTGCTTTCACAATTTTATTCAAACAGATCAGGTTTGCCGGTTATTCTACCTGATCGTGACCCCTCTGTCTACTATCATACTTATCTCTGGCTACGCGTCTATTTTAGACCGCCAACGCCAACTTCACAACTGGATGTTTAGGCTTAATACTTTTCAAATAAGGACGCGGTTGAAACCGCATCTGGAGGGCTACGCCGTGATGTCCGCCTCCGCGGACAAAAACACCCGTCCAGGCAGGTGGACGACCGGCTTTAGTCCTGGAGGAGCGATTTGAGCCAAAGGCCCCCTATGGGCAATCGCTTATTTGAAAAGTATTGTGTTTAGGTTTACTCTACCTTAACCGGCTGCAAATTGCAAACCTCATTTTTTTGAGAATCACCCCAGGTGCTCCCAGATGGTCACAGTTGAAAACATGTACAATATTTCAAATGTTTGACAGTGACTGGGGATGGTGATATACTGGGCTTCGGCAGTAGCTTAGCATCGAAAAATGTTTGGCCAAAAAGTTGCCGCGCCTCAGAAAACGGCGGTGGGTTTTTCACTCTCCTCACAAGCCTGCTCTGTCTCACCCGAAATTAGGACCGGTCCAGGTGACCTTTGATTTTCGGCCAGACAACAAATTCAAGTTTAGCTTCAAATCATAATTCCAACCAACTCCATCGAAATTCGAGCGCCAAAGGGGGCCTGCCTGATGATCACGATCTTTTTTGCCACAGACGTTCACGGTTCGGACATTTGCTGGAAAAAGTTCATCAATGCCGGCAAGTTTTACGAGGCCGATGTCATCATCCTGGGCGGTGATATGACCGGCAAAGCCATCGTGCCGATCATTCACCAGGGCGGTGACGCGTACAAGGTGGTTTTGCTGGAACAGGAGTCGATGCTGAAGGGCGAAGAGCAGGTCGCCGAGATGGTCAAGAAGATCAAGAGCCGGGGCTATTATCCCTACCAGACTACTCCTGACGAGATTGCCGAACTCAATAAAAACCCTCATCGAGTTGACGAGATCTTTGCCGCCGAAGTGCTGAAGACGGCCCAGCAGTGGCTGGATTACGCCGATGAGAAATTGGAGGGCAGCGGCATCCGCTGTTTCGTCTCGCCCGGCAATGACGATATGTTTGAGTTGGATGAGCTGGTGCGTACCTCCAAGCACGTGCAGTTGGGTGAAGGCCGGGTAATTCAACTAGACAAAGAGCACGAGTTGATCAGTTCCGGTTGGAGCAACATCACTCCCTGGCGCACCTTTCGCGAAGAGGATGAAGACAAACTGCGGCTTCGCTATGAGGCCATGATCAGCCAGGTGAAAGATGTGCAAAACAGCATCTTCAATATTCACGTGCCGCCCTACAATTCAACCCTGGACGAAGCGCCGGAATTGACCGAAGATTTGCGGCCCAAGCACGGCGGGCGCTCGATTGTGCCGGTCGGTAGCCGGGCCTGCCGGGCAGTTATAGAAGAACACCAACCCCTGTTGGGTCTCTTTGGTCACATTCACGAAGCTAAAGGCACTGCCCGGATCGGTCGAACCCTCTGCATCAATCCGGGCAGCATGTATGAACAGGGCCGGTTGTTAGGCGCCCTGGTCAAATTGGAGCACAATAAGGTCAAAAATTATGTACTTACGACCGGCTAAAGCCGGTCGTGTGGCGAAAGGAGGTGGTCAGCAGTATTCATCTGTTAGAACTTTCCGGCGATAGAAAAAAAATTGTCATTTTATTAGTGAGGATAAGGAGAGTATTGTTATGGCTCAAGCTGCGATGGGCGGTGATGCCCCCGAAACCACGTTGTTTCTTCGTAAAGCGACCGGTTTGGTCCGCTCCTGGTCAGTCTTCGATGCTTTTATTTACGCCACCTTTTCAATCAACCTCATCACCCTGGGGCTGTACATCTTCAGCCAGATGTACTACCTGGAAGGGGGGTTGATCCCCACCCTGATCATCAGTGCTATCTTCATCATTTTTGAGGTGATCGTCTACGCCAGCTTAATTGCGGTGATGCCCCGGGCCGGCGGCGATTACGTCTGGCAAAGCCGGATTCTGGGTGGGGGCATCGGTTTTGTACTGGCGGTGACCGGCTGGTGGTTCATCCTCTGGCTGTGGGTGCCCCTCTACAGTGATATGCTGCGCCACATCTTCTTTACCCCCTTGCTGGGCATTGCCGGCGCCCAAGACGCCGCCTTTTGGTTTTTAAGCCCCACCGGCCTCTTCGTCACTTCGCTCATTCTATGTGTCTTTGTGACCATTGCCATTACGATGGGCATGAAATGGTATGCCCGCCTGCAAAAGTTTTGCTTCTGGATTGGCATGGCCGGGCTGGTGGTAGTTTTTGGCTTTCTGCTGTTTGGGAATAACGAGAGCTTTCGGGCCGGCCTGGAAAGCCAGGCTACCGCCATTTTTGGGGCGGCGCCCGGCGTTTATGAGGCCACCCTGGCGGCCGGGGCCGAGGCCGGGGCAATTGCTCCTTTGATGACCGGCGGTCTGGCAGCCATCTTCCTGGCGATGCCCTATATCGTTTTCTTCAACTTGTGGCCTAACTGGGGCGCGACCCTCTACGGCGAAGTGCGCGGCGCCACCGACTTTATGCGCAACTTTTGGGGGATGGCCTGGGCGCTCATCGTTACCACCATCCTGGCGGCTGTCTTCTTCCTGCTGATTACCAAAACCATTACCTGGGATTTTTACATGGCCGCCAACGGAGCCTGGTGGAATTATGCCTGGGGGTACACCGACCAACCCCCGCCGCTGCCGGTCTGGCCCTACCCCGTGTTGCTGGCCGTCTTTATGACCTCTAACCGGCTGGTGCAGTTTATCGTCGTCCTGGCCTTGAGTATGTGGCGGTTTGGCTGGGCGGGTACGGTCTTTCTCAGCTCCACCCGGGTTATCTTTGCCGCGGCGTTTGACCGGCTGCTGCCGGAGAAAGTGGCTGAGATCGACCCGCGCACCCGCACCCCCATTTACGCCCTGATGCTGATGGTTATTCCATCGCTACTGATCTCGGCGCTCTTTGCCTGGAACATCTTTGAATTCCAATCGTTGACCCTGTGCTCAACCCTGGTCATTGCCGTAACCTATCTGGGTTCCACAGTTGCGGCCATTTTACTGCCGTACATCAAACCGGAACTGTATGGCGCTTCGCCGATTGTCAAATATAAGATTGCCGGAATTCCGCTGATCACCGTCTCCGGGGTTATCTTCGGCGCTTTCTTACTCTTCCTGCTGTACGAGTGGCTGATTGACCCGCTAGGGCTTTACGGTATCGGCCTGTCCAATACCAGCTCCGTCATTTACATGGGGGCGATGTACCTGCTGGCCCTGGTCATCTACCTGGGCTTCAAGTACTATCGCAAGCGTGAAGGGATCAATATCAACAAAATCTACGAGGAGATCCCGGTCGAATAACTGCTTATTGCGCCGTATTGCGTACTGCGTAGTCCGTTTATTGATGAACGCAGTACGCAATACGCAACACATCATTGTGGTCAAAAACCCTTCTCAAAAACCTGGATTAGCACACCTCGCCAGATGTTGAGGAACGAATATGAGTATACTGCCTGATGTTGAAGCCGAAATGCGGCGGCTGGTAGCCGAAGCTCAAGCAGAGGCTATCTTTTTGCGCCTGATCGGTGGTTTGGCTTTCAAAGTTCACTGTCCCCACGCCACCCACCGCGCCCTGGAACGGAAATATCCCGATATCGACTTTGTGACCGATAAACCCGGCGCTCGCAAATTGCTGGAATTCCTGCCGGCCATGGGCTATACCCCCAACAAAACTTTGAACACCCTCAGCGGCGACCGGCGCCAACTTTATTACGACGAAGCCAACGGTCGCCAGATCGATATCTTTATCGGCGATTTTGACATGTGCCATAAATTACCAATGACCGAGCGGGTTTTGCACGCTGAACCGCTCACCGTACCCCTGGCTGAGTTATTCCTATCCAAGGCCCAAATCATTGAGCTGAATCGTAAAGATGTCCTCGACCTGCTGGCTTTGCTGCTGGATCACGAAATCGGTCATACGGATGCTGAAACGGTCAACGCCGATATCATTACCGACCTGTGCGCCAAAGACTGGGGCCTCTACACCACCGTTTCGCTGAACATAGCCAGGCTCCTGGCCATTGTGGAACGGAATGACCTGGAGCTGCTCGACCCGCAGTTGGTTATCCTCAACGAGCGCTTGACCGAGATCAAAGAGGCTATGGATGCCGCTCCCAAGAGCATCGCCTGGAAACTGAGAGCCAAAGTGGGTACCCGGGTCCGCTGGTATCAGGAAGTAGAAGAAGTTCGACGTTAAGTCGATGTGGAGACGCAATGGGCTTTTTAGACTCCCTCAAATCGATCTTTGCCGGCGGCGGCGGTGAGCCGCAAGATGATGGCTACTACATTTACGTGCGCTGCCGCCGCTGCGGTGAGGTCATCAAAACTCGCCTCAGTTTGCTCAACGATTTGAGCATGGCCGATAGCGGCGGCTACGTGGTACATAAAACTTTGATGGGCAATCGACTCTGCTTTGAACGGATCGAAGTAACCCTGACTTTCGACGAACACCGTCGCCTGGTTGATCGGCAGATCAGCCGGGGTGAATTCATCACCGCCGAGGATTACCAGGCCGCCCAGCCCGACTGACCCCCCATTGTCAACAGCTCAGACTTGATTTTCCAAAAAAGTTACATATACTATGGTCATTGCTTCAGTTATATATCTCTGATATATCAGTTTTGATTTTTCTGACAGAGTCGTCACTATGTTACCAGCCACTCTGCTAACAGCCTCGCGGCAATATCGCCATAATCTGGATTCCCTCAGCAAAACAGCCTATCGCCTGCTCAAAGAGAAAATTGTTGCGTTATTGCCGCCGTTAAAGCCAGCGATGGTGAGCGGGCCGTTCAAATTATGCGTAGCTTTGAGACGGTCAACCAGGCCAATCCTGGCGTCAAACTTTAAGAGATCAACATGGGAGGCAAAACAATGGGAGATTTAGAACAACGACGTTCCCGGCGGCGGGTAAGGCAAACGAGGCGGTCAGCCATTCCCAAAGTCACTCCGGTCAAACCGCTGGTCAACAAATTGCCGCTGTTTGAGGTGCTATCTGCTGAGGGCGTGGCAGCGATCCACCAGGCCTCGATGCGCCTGCTCCGGGAGACCGGTATTCTCGTTGTCGATTTTCCTCCCGCTCGCGAAACTTTCCGGGCCAACGGGGCCACAGTCGAGGGTGAGCTGGTCAAGATCGATGAAGAGACCTTGTTGCACTTTGTGCGCCAGGCCCCGCCAACCTTCACCCAACTGGCCCGTAATCCGGCCAACAATTTGCTGTTTGGTGGACGCAATATGATCTTTGGCCCGGTTTACGGCCCGCCTTTTGTCGGAGATCTGGATCAGCCGCGACGGCAGGCTACCCTGGCCGATTTTCACAACTTCGTCAAGCTGACTTATATGACCCCCTACCTGCACCACTCCGGCGGCGTCATTGTTGAGCCGAACGATATTCCGGTGCCGGAACGGCATCTGGACATGATTCTGGCTCACCTTACCCTCACCGATAAAGCCTTTATGGGCAGTGTTACCCACGCCGATAACGCCCGCGATACCATCACCATGGCCGAAATCGCCTTTGGGGCGGAGGCCATCCGAAAGAATCCGGGCGTTCTTGCCCTGGTCAATGCCGCCAGCCCGCTCCGCTTTGACGACCGCATGTTTGGGGCCGTGCAGGTCTATGCCGAAGCCAGGCAGGCCATCATCGTTACCCCCTTCATCGTGGCCGGCGCTATGTCGCCGACCACCATGGCCGCGACCCTGGCCCAGCAAAACGCCGAGGCGTTGTTCGGCATTGCTTACGCCCAGATGCTCAACCCCGGCACCCCTTGCGTTTACGGCTCTTTCCTGTCCAACATCGATATGAAAAGCGGTTCGCCTTCTTTTGGCACACCTGAGAATGCCCTGGCCCTTTACGCCGGGGCGCAGATGGCTCGTCACTACAACCTGCCCTACCGCTCGGGCGGCAACTTCACCGCCTCGCGCATTCCCGACGCCCAGGCCGGTTATGAATCGGCCAGCACCATGTGGCCGACAGTCCAGGCCGGGGTCAACTTTGTCCTCCACGCCGCCGGCTGGCTGGAAGGCGGTTTGATTGCCAGTTATGAGAAGTTCATTCTCGACCTGGAAATCTGCGGCATGATGATCCGCCTGGTCGAAGGTATTGGCCTGACCGAGGAGGATTTTGCCTGGGACGCCTTTGCCGAAGTAGGGCCAGGCCAGCATTTCCTGGGCGCCCAGCATACCATGCGCCATTACGACACCGCCTTTTACCAGCATATGGTCTTCAACACCGACAACTATGAAAAGTGGGAACGCAAAGGTTCCCAGGATGCCTATCAACGGGCCAATGCCATCTGGAAACGGATGCTAGAGGGGTATGAAGCGCCTGAACTGGATGAGGCCCTGGCCGAAGAGTTGGAGGCTTTTGTCGGCCATCGTCGCGCTCAAATTCAAGCCGGCCAAACCCGCACCGAGTGGCGAGGTTAGCCGGTTAGTTGGCTGGTTGGATAGCTGGATAGTTGGTTGGCTAATATCCTTCCAACTACCAAACCAACCAACTACCAAACCAACCAACAGACAAACCAACAGACAAACCAACAAACCATCTATCAAAACCATCAGGAGATTCAATGATGAACGTTCGTAGCTTCGAAGTACCAACCGAAATGAGACATGGCCTGGGCGCCATCAAAACGTTAGGTGACGCCGCCAAAGAATTGGGGATGAGGCGTCCCATGATCGTGACCGACGCCGGCATCGAAAAGGTGGGCCTGCTCGACCGGGCGCTGGCGCCACTCCAGGCCGCCAAGCTGGATTACGTGGTCTTTAGCAAAGTCGTACCTAACCCGCCGATTGCCCTGGTCGATGAGGGCGCCGACCTCTACCGCCGCGAAAAATGTGACGGCATCATCGGCCTGGGCGGCGGCAGCCCTATGGACGCGGCCAAGGCGATTGGTGTGCTGGCGACCAACGGCGGCTCGATCCGGCAATACGAGTGGGCCGACCCCCAGCCGATCAAAAAGCGCATCCCCCCCACCATCTGCGTCCCGACGACCGCCGGCACCGGCAGTGAAGTCACCCTCTGGTCGGTTATCACCGACCCTGACCGCAAAATCAAGTTCAACGCCGGCGGCACCGGCCTGATCGGGGCCTGGATCGCCTTGATCGACCCGGAACTGACCCTGGAACTGCCGGCCAAAGTGACCGCCGCCACCGGCATGGACGCCCTGGCTCACGCCATCGAGTGTTACACCTGCGCCTATGCCCAACCCTTTGCCGATGCTGTGGCTTTGATGGCGATGGAGTATGTGGGCCAATATCTGCGCGTTGCTTTTGCCCAGGGCCATAACATTGAAGCCCGGTACAAGATGTGTATGGCGGCCATGCTCGGTGGGATGGCCTATGGCAAAGAGAGCGCCGGGGCCGCCCACGCCATGAGCCAGTCTGCCGGCGGCGTTATCGACGTGCCCCATGGCGACCTGACCGCCCGGGTGCTCGGCCCGGTGATGGAGTACAACTACATGGGCGAACCGCAAAAATTCGCCCGCATTGCCCAGGCGCTGGGCGAGGACGTGCGCGGTCTCAGCGTTTGGCAGGCGGCCGAGAAGGCGGTCGAGGCGGTAATGCGTCTGACCGAAGAGGTCGAAATTCCAACGCTGCAACAGCTAGGCTTTTCTGAAGACCAGATCCCCATGCTGGCCGAGATTGCCTTCAAAGATCCTCAGACCATCGGCAACCCGCGGGATTTGACCCTGGAGAGCTACAAAAAGATCTACCAACGCACCTTTGACCTGGGGAAAAAATAGATAAGTCGTGAAACGTGAAACGTGGTAGTTTTACTCGTTCCCAAACTGAGTTTGGGAACGAGTTAACGTGATAGTTTTTTACGCTTCACGTTTCACTGCCTCTGCCCGTGCTGACCTGGGGAGTCAAAAGGAGACCATTGATGACTGAACGCAGAACTCCGCTCTATGATTTTCACCGGCGCAACGCCGGCCAACTGGTTAAAGGCGCAGCCGATTATATGTTTCCGCTGGCCTACACCTCGCCGGTGGAAGAGCACCTCAACGTGCGGACCAACGTGGGCATGCAAGACCTCTCGACAATGGGCGAGGTGGATATCAAGGGGCCGGGGGCGGAGCGGCTGGTCAACCAGTTGTTGGTCAATGAAGTCCGAGATTTGGAGCCAGGCCAGGTTCGCTACTCGACCATGTGTAATGAGCGCGGCGGCGTGGTCGATGACATCACCGTCTACAAGTTCCACGACGAGCATTTTATGATCGTCACCAGTTCCGGGCCGCGCAAAAAAACGGCCCGCTGGGTTGCCGACCACGCCGTCGGGACCGGGGCCTACGTGACCGATATTTCGGCCGCCATCGCCCTGCCGGTGGTGCAGGGGCCGCGCTCGCGGGCGTTTTTGAAAGCGGTGGCGACTGAGGTCGATCTGGACTCGCTGCGCTTTTTCCGTTTTACTCCGGCCCGGATCAACGAGACCGAGTTGATCCTGTCTCGCTCCGGCTACACCGGCGAGCTGGGCTACGAATTGTATACCCCGGCCGAAGAGGCCGCTCCGTTGTGGGAATTTCTGCTCCAGGCCGGCCGGGAGTTCGGCTTGCAGCCCTATGGCGTGGCGGCCATGCAGAGCCTGCGCATCGAGAAGGCCCTGCCGCTCTACGGCAACGACGTCAACGAGAACTACACCCCCTTCCACGTGGGGCTGGAGCGTTGGATTCGTTTCGACAAGCGGGACTTTATCGGGCGGGAGGCGCTGTTGCGAGTGCAGGAGCAGGGCTTGAATGAACGCTGGGTCGGTTTGGTGCTGGAGAGTCCGGGGCCGGCGGCCTATCCGCAGCCTGTCTACAGCATTAGCGATGTAGCCACCTTTAGAGAGCGCATCCACAGCGGTAGCGAGGCCGCGGCCTATCGTGACACGCTGGCTCGCAGCCAGCAGGTGGGCTACGTCACCTCCAGCGCCCGCGGCCACACCGTCGGCCAGACCCTGGCCCTGGCTTACGTGAAGAGCCAGTATGCCTGGCCCGGCTGCAAGCTGCTGGTCGATATCAACGGCCGGTTGTCCCTGGCCACCGTCACGTCAACGCCTTTCTTTGACCCACAGGGAGTCCGGCTGCGGGCCAAAAGCCGGGATGACGCCGTCGAGGCCAAAGCGCCGGTGGTGCCGCCGCCGGCCGAGCTCCCCCCCAGACCGGTTGAGGCCGAGGCGCCGCCGCCGGACCGCTCAAATGAGCCGCCGCCCGATACGTCAGGGAATGTGGGCAAACAGGCCGGAAAGGCAGGCGCCAAGTGATGATCGGGGGAGTGCAGCAGAGGACTTGGCCGGAAAAGCGGTATCACGCCATTGTGCTGGGCGTCGGCGGGATGGGCAGCGCCGCGGTTTACCACCTGGCCCGCCGGGGCAAGCGGGTGTTGGGTCTGGAACGATACGACATCCCCCATGATCTGGGGTCGTCGCACGGTTACACCCGCATCATTCGCCTGGCCTATTACGAGGATCCCTCGTATGTGATGCTGCTGCACCGGGCCTATGAATTGTGGGAGGAACTTGAACGGGCGTCGGGCGAGCAGCTATTGCATATCACCGGCTCCATCGACGCCGGCCCGGCCGACAGTTGGGTTTTCAAAGGCTCGTTGCAATCGTGCGTGGAGCACGGCCTGCCCTACGAGGTATTTACCGGGGCCGAGCTTAGCCAGCGTTTCGCCGGTTATCGCCTGCCGCACGATATTTTGGCCGTGCTCCAGCCGCGCGGCGGCTTTTTGACCCCGGAGCGCTGCATCATTGCCCACGTCAATGCGGCGATGGCCCTGGGGGCCGAAGTCCACGGCCGGGAAGAGGTGCTGGAGTGGCAGCCGCGCGGCGATGGCGTGCGGGTGGTGACCGACCGCGACGTTTACGAGGCGGACCGGCTGATCATCACGGCCGGCGCCTGGGATAGCCACCAGCTTGACTTTCTCGATGGGCTGGCCGTGCCGGAACGGCAGGTGCTGGCCTGGTTCCAACCGCACCGGCCCGAATATTTTACGCCGCAGAATTTTCCCGTCTTCAACCTGCTGGTACCAGAGGGGCGCTACTACGGCTTCCCGGTCTACGGCGTGCCGGGCTTCAAAATCGGCAAGTACCACCACTTTGAGGAAACCGGCGACCCAGACCTGATCGACCGGGAACCCCATCCCTACGACGAGGAGGTGCTGCGTGACCTGACCGGCCGTTACTTCCCGGATGCCTGCGGCGCGACGATGAGTCTGAAATCCTGCCTGTTCACCAACACCCCGGACCGTCATTTCATCATCGACTTGCACCCGACCTACCCGCAGGTTTCGTTTGCGGCCGGTTTCTCCGGCCACGGCTACAAATTTGCCAGTGTTATCGGCGAAATTATGGCCGATTTGGCCGAGCGCGGCCGCTCACGCCACAACATTGAGCTGTTCCGGCTGGATCGGTTTGGGCTGGGGGGGCGACGTTCGGAGCGCCAACACCTACCTGCTCACCAGCCACAACCGGGCCGGGGTCAGTTAGGCGGGGATTACGGGGACGCTTCTGTTCTGGCCGGAGAGGCCAAAGATGCGATCAAACCGTTTTGGTAAAGAAAAATTAAGTCAAACGGGTGGTTTAATTTGAGTTGAAGAAATGTCACCATAAAACGTAAAACGTGAAGCGTAATGGTTTTTTAGGCTAACCCGTTACGTTTTACGTATCACGTTTCACGAAAAAGTTGATTCTAACTCATTTGAACACATCCAAGTCAAGTAAAGGAGCAATAACAATGAAAAAACCAGATGCCATTATCATTGGCGCCGGAATTATCGGCTGCACTACGGCTTTCGAGTTGGCCAAGAAGGGCTACCAAACCCTCAATGTCGATATGCTGGGTGAGGCCGGCGCCGGCTCAACCATCAACTCGTGCGCCATCGTCCGGGCGCACTATTCCACCTACGACGGGGTGGCCCTGGCTTACGAGAACTTCTTCTACTGGCACGATTGGCCCAACTATCTGGAAACCACCGATGAGCGGGGTTTGGCCAAATTGATGAATACCGGCTCGATCTTGTTCAAAACCGAGGGGCACGACTGGCGCAAGGTTTTGAAACAGTACCAGGCGGTTGGAGTGAAATACGAGGAATGGGATATGGCCAAGTTGAAGCAACGCATCCCCATCTACTCGACCAAATCCTACTATCCGCCGGCCCTGCCTGATGATGAAGACGCCCCGTTCTGGCAGGAGTCTGATAAAGAGCTTGAGGGCGTAATTTTTACCCCCGAATCAGGCTATGTCAACGACCCGCAGTTGGCCACGCACAACGTACAGCGGGCCACCGAGAATTACGGCGGCGAGTTCCTGTTCAACAGCAAAGTGGTGGACATCCGCCGGGATAAGGGCAAAGTCATCGGCATAACCCTGGCCAACGGCGACAAAATCGATGCGCCTGTGGTGGTCAACGTGGCCGGCCCCCACTCCTATATCATCAACCGCCTGGCCGATGTGGAGAAGGGGATGAAGGTGAAAACTCGGGCGTTGCGCCACGAAGTCCATCACGTGCCATCGCCCAGCGGCTTTGACTTTGAGAAGAACGGCTTCCACACCTCCTGCGGCGATACCGGCACCTATTTCCGGCCGGAAACCGGCAACCATATCCTGGTCGGCAGCGAAGACCCTGCCTGCGATCCGCGTGAGTGGATCGATGACCCGGATAACTACAACCGCAATGTGACCGAGGCTCGCTGGAAAGCCCAGGTCTACCGCCTGGCCCGGCGTATCCCGGATTTGCCCATCCCCAACCAGCCCAAGGGCATCGCGGATTTGTATGATGTCAGCGATGATTGGCTGGCGATTCTCGACAAATCGGACTTGAAGGGCTTCTATATGGCCATTGGCAGCAGCGGCCACGAATTCAAAAACGCCCCGGCTATCGGCTTGATGATGGCCGAGCTGATCGATGCCTGCGAAAAAGGGCGAGATCACGATAAAGATCCAGTCCACGTGATCACTCGCTACAAAGGCTTTGATCTGAATGTCGGCTTCTACTCCAGGCTCAGGGATATTAATCCGGAGAGCAGTTTTTCGGTGAACGGGTAATATTTTCCCGTCTCAAGCACTTCCATTGGTCCCGCAGGCTGAAGGGGGGAGCCAGTTATTCCAACCTTCAGCCTTGGCAACACAAAACCCTCATTATCTTCAAACTTTCAAGGGCGTTCCAAATCTCTGTGATTTTGTGGTAAAATTGAAGTGATTGCAATGGCAGTTGATTTCATCCAGACCTGGGACCAGTTAATTTTTATCAGCCTGGAGTTTCTCATTGTGTCACTGCGTAGCACAGTTTATGCAGCGGCGTACCCGGAGTAGCCGATGCAACTGTACGAAGTCATCTGGAAAGAACAGTTTGTAGACAAAATTGAAAATAAACATCAAGTCAATCCTGATGAGGTTGAGCAAGTTTTATTCAGCCAGCCCCACGTCCGGCGAGCGCAGAAGGGTCGAGTAAAAGGCGAGAATTTATACGCGGCTTATGGTCAAACTGATGGTGGTCGCTATCTGATTGTTTTCTTTATTCACAAACCACCGGTATCTGTTTTGCCCATTTCGGCCAGAGATATGACCGTATCCGAGCGGAGGTATTATGAACAGCACCAAAAAAAAGGCTGATCCTATCCCTGAAGAGTTCAATAGTTATGAAGAGGCTGCTGAGTTTTGGGATACTCACGACACTACGGATTACCCTGACCAGTTTGAAGTAATAGCGGTGGAGGCTAAGTTCAAGGGGCGACGTTATGAAGTCGAGATAGATGAAGATGTTATCAAGTTGCTTCGCCAGCGAGCGCAGAAGCTAGGCGTTAGTGTGAGCTATTTGACTAATGATATGTTGCGTCGTCAGATTATGCCCGGTAGATAGTTTGAAGCTTACAAGTTTATCAATATAAGATTCCTTGAGGAGGATCCGATGCACAACCAAGCACGACTGGTCATTATTGGGGCCGGCATTGTCGGCTGTAGCGCGGCCTATCACCTGGTCAAAAAAGGCTGGCGCGACATTGTGGTGGTTGACCAAAGTGACCTGTATAAGACGGGCGGTTCCACCTCGCACGCGCCGGGACTGGTTTTCCAGACCAACGGCTCAAAGATGATGTGTGAATTTGCCCAATACACCGTCCAGCTTTTTAACCAGTTCCATACTGAAGAATTACCCACCGTCTATCCGGTCGGCGGGATCGAGGTGGCGACCACGCCGGAGCGGCTGGCCGAACTGAAGCGACGGCACGGCCTTGCTACGGCCTATGGCCTGGAGGCGCACCTGATTTCCCCGGCCGAAGTCAGGCAGATGATTCCTATCCTGGATGACCGCCGGATTCTGGGCGGCTATTACGTCCCCACCGATTGCGATGTGCGGGCGGTCAACTGCGCCGAAGCCCTGGCCAGGGCGGCTCAGGCCGAGGGCGCGGCTACCTTCTACGGTGATATCCCGGTGACGGAAATCGAGTTTGAAACCAGGAACGGTCACGTGACCGCGGTGGTTACCCCCAAAGGCCGCATTGCGACCGAGCAGGTGCTGCTCTGCACCAACATTTGGGCGCCGATTCTGGGCGACAAGGTTGGGGTGACCATTCCGTTGCTGGGGGTGGAGCATTTGTACGCCATCACCACGCCGCTGCCGGAGCTGGCCGGGGCCAAAGCCGACGTGGAGCAGCCCATCCTGCGCCACCAGGACCGGGCCATGTATTTCCGCCAGCACCGGGAGGCTTACGGCATCGGTTCTTATAACCATACGCCGCTGCTGGTCGATCCCTGGGAGCTGGACGGCGTCAGGCTGGCCGAACGGGAGTTCACCCCGGAGCATTTTGAAGACTCCTGGCAGGCGACGAATGAGCTACTGCCGGCCACGCAGGCAGCCGGCCTGACCCGCAAATTCAACGGCATGTTCGCCTTTACCATCGACGGGATGCCGATTATGGGCCAGGCCGCGCCCCTCAAAGGTTTCTGGACTGCGGTTGGGGTGTGGGTGACCCATTCCGGCGGGGTGGGCCGGGCCATCGCCGAGTGGCTGGCGGACGGCGTGACCGGCCTTGACCTGCGGGAGGCGGATATCAACCGCTTTCACGGTTACGCCAAAACCAGAAGCTACATCCAGGCCCGCTGCCACACCCAGTACGATGAGGTCTATGATATCATCCATCCCCTGCAACAGATGGAGCACCCCCGCAACCTCCGGCTCAGCCCGGTTCATGCCTGGCTGCAAGGGCAGGAGGCGCACTTCTTTGAAAGCGCCGGCTGGGAGCGCCCTCAATGGTTTGAGGCCAATGCCACGCTGTTGAGGCAGTACCAGATTCCGGCTCGCACCGGCTGGGCGGCGTTGAATTGGTCGCCCATTCAAGGCGCCGAACATCTGGCCACCCGCGAGCGGGTCGCCCTGTATGACCTGACCGCCTTTACCAAGCTGGAGGTGAGCGGGCCTGGCGCGCTACAATTTTTGAATTACGTGGCCGCCAACCAGATAGACCAGCCGGTTGGCAAGGTGGTCTACACGGCGCTGCTCACCCAAAACGGCGGCATCAAGGCCGACCTGACCATCACCCGCACTGGCGCCGACAGCTTTTTGGTGTTGACCGGCGGCGGCAGCGGGATGCTCGACCTGGCCTGGCTGCGGCAGCAGGCCCCGGCTGACGGCTCGGTGCAGATCATCGACGTGACCTCCAAATATTGCGCCCTGGGGCTTTGGGGGCCGCAGGCGCGGGCGGTGTTACAGGAGGTCTGCCACCAGGATGTGTCAAACCAGGCTTTCCCTTACTTCTGGGCTAAAGAGATTACTATCGAGACCGTGCCCGCGTTCGCCTTGCGAGTTTCGTACGTGGGTGAATTGGGCTGGGAAATCTACACCCCGACCGAGTACGGTCCGCGCCTGTGGGAAGTGCTGTGGGCGGCCGGCCAATCTCACGGGCTTATTGCCGGCGGCTTTGGGGCGTTCGACTCGCTGCGGCTGGAGAAGGGTTATCGCTCCTGGGGGGCCGATATTCACACCGAATACAACCCCTTTGAAGCCGGCCTGGAGTGGGCCGTACGGCTCAACAAAGGTGATTTTCTGGGGCGGGCAGCGCTGCTCAAAATCAAGGAAAGCGGGGTCAGCCGCAAGTTGTGCTGCCTGACCCTGGATGACCCGCAAGCCGTGGCCCTGGGCAAAGAGCCGATTTTGGCTGGCGATCAACGGCTGGGCTATGTGACCAGCGCCAATTACGGCTATTCCGTCGGCAAGTGGATAGCCTATAGCTATTTGCCCCTGGCGTTTGCCGCCCCAGGTACCAAAGTTGACCTGCTCTATTTTGGCCAGCGGTATGGCGCGACTGTGACCCAAGAACCGCTCTATGATCCGGCCGGTTCAAAATTGAAGGGTTAACTGCAACCGCTTGTAAACCCAAATATGCTGGCGGCGACGGTGCAAGCGCTATTTGGTATAACTTTAAAGTTATGGTATGATTGACCGTACCGGGTTGGCAGCAGGAAGTTGTTCATTCTCGGAGACGGCCGGGGGTAGAAGTACCTGATCTACCAACGTCACCGGAATTCAAACATCTCACGCCGAACTCAGTTCACTTAGTTCACTCTCCAACCACACTACGTCCTCATTTACGTCTGAATTCACTAACCTCCGGCCAGGCAGGCCAGTTCATCAAAGTTTGTAACGTAATTGTCCGGGGTCCGTTAGAAATTGGGACAATCTCCGGCAAATTACTCGAACCCCTTTTTGGTTTCCTCCGTTGGTTCTGGTTCATTTCTGGATCATGTCGAGCGGACTCAGGGAAAAGTTAACCATGCATCACCCACTCACCTTAAAGCCGTTGGTGTCGCCAGAATCCACAACCGGGGTTTTGGTGTTGATGTATGTGTCGCGTGTTCCGCGTTCCGTTTTACCTCACTAATTTTCAAAAACTCTCTGAGTTTAAAGGAGGTGAACAGCCAAAACCAGAACCAAAGCTAATCCTATCTAGCCAGGGCCAAAATATTTATTATCATAGCCAAGTGAACAGATGAAATAAATTGGGTGTGACCAAAATGAGTTTTAATGTAGGGGCGAATGGCATTCGCCCTGGTTGGTTGGCCCAATTTGGGCGTTCGCCGAACGCCCCTACAACTGAAATTGGTCACACCCAAATAAATTTACTTGGCTCTTAGCAAAGAAAGGTTTGCAAAAGGAGGATGGTAAATGAGAAAGCCTAGAATTTCAAAGAAGCAGATGGAAAAGGTTCACCCTTATATTCCCGAAATGTACAACCAGTATCTCCAGGGCCGAGTTAGCCGGCGTGAATTCTTGCGCATGGCGACTTTGCTGGGGATGTCGGCTGGCGCGGCGATGGTGGCGGCTCAATGTAACGTGCCGGTTCAGCCAGCGGCGCCGGCTCCGGCCCAACAACCGGCCGAAGCTGAACAGCCGGCCCCAGCCGCTGGTGCCATCAAACGGGGCGGCACCTTCACCAAGGCCATGGAGTTACAGTTGATTGACCATCCGGCCCGCTTTTCCTGGGTGCAGCAGGCCAACGTTGTCCGCCAGGTGGCTGAATATCTGACTGAAACCGGCCCCGACAACATTACCCGGCCTTTCTTGCTGGAGAGTTGGGAGGCCAGCGAGGATGTAAAAACCTGGACGCTTAAATTACGCCAGGGCGTTAAGTTTAACAACGGCGATGAACTGACCGCCGACGATGTGATGTTTACCTTTAGCGAGTGGCTCAATCCTGACGTGGGCTCCTCGATTTTGAGTTTGATGTCGTACCTGCGCGGGATGCAGGATGTGGAAAAAGTGGATGACTACACCATCAAGCTGCACCTGCAAACGCCCAACATTGGCGTACCGGAGCATCTGTTCCACTACCCCTCCATTGTGCTGCATCGCAACTTTGAAGGCGACTTCATCAAACAGCCCATTGGCACCGGTCCTTTTACCCTGGCCGAGTACGCGGAAGGGGAACGGGCTGTACTCAAACGCCGCGAGGACTACTGGAAGATGGGCGCAGACGGCCAATCGTTGCCTTATTTGGACGAGATCATCTATGTTCATCTGGATAAAGATGCCGCCGTAGCCGCAGTGCAATCCGGTCAGGTTGACGCGATGTACCAACCTCGCGCCAGTGATTGGCAGGCCTTGAAAGATAGACCCGGCATGGTCGTCTATACGGCCCCGACCGCGGTCACTTCGGTGCTGCGGATGCGGGTTGATGTGGATCCCTGGACCGACAACCGGGTCCGCCAGGCCCTCAAGATGTGCCAGGATCGGGAGCGGATTCTGCAACTGGCCTACTTTGGTCAGGGCGACCTGGGGATCGACGCTCATGTAGCTCCGGTCCACCCGGCCTATTGTGAAAAGCCAATTCCCGCGTATGATCCGGAAAAAGCCAAGCAGCTGCTGGCTGAGGCCGGCTATCCCGATGGCCTCAAGGTTACGCTGGCCACCAAGAATGACCTGGAAGAGCCGGAATATGCCCAGGCTCTAAAGGAAATGGCCGCGCCGGGTGGTTTCGATATTACTCTTGACATCACCGACCCCAGCGGTTACTGGGATCGCTGGACCGAGGTCGATTTGGGCATGACCTCCTGGACCCACCGGCCGCTGGACACCATGGTGCTGCCGCTGGGTTATACAGCCGATGCGAATGGCAAACCGGTCGAGTGGAATGAGACCCGCTGGGTCGATGAAGAGTTCCAGCAGCTACTGAGCCAGGCGGAGCAGACCCTGGATGTTGAGGCACGGCGGGCGATTATGTGCCAGATCGAGGACATCTTCATGGAGCGCGGGCCGATCGGTATCGCCTACTGGAAGCGGGTCTGGAACATCGTGCCCGAGAAATTCAAAGATATTGCCGCCCACCCCACCGAATACGACTTGCTGCACGAGGTCTGGCTAGACGCCTAATTTCTCTCAGGACAGCTTGAAGTTCACCTCGTTCCCAAACTGAGTTTGGGAACGAGGTGAATAGGGGTGAAGGGCTTTGCCCTTCACCCCTATCAAAATCAAGTTCCTACTCTATCCTGAAACCTATCCGTCAACCAAAATAAAATAAGCATCCCTCGATGTTGGAGATGTAACCGTTTGGGAGGCACGCATTTATGGCTCGATTTCTGGCGCGGAGTATTATTTCGACGATTGTTACGATGTTTATTGTCTCTGTGGCTCTTTTCTTTTTGCTGGAAGTAGGTACCGGTGATGTGGCCGTAAAAATCCTGGGGGTCTTCTCAACCGAGGAGCAGCGGGCCTCATTTCGGGCCCAATTGGGGCTGGATCAACCGGCCTGGCAACGCTACCTGGATTGGCTGGCCGGGAACGACTGGCGGGCCCGCTGGCTGGTGGGCTACCCACTGGTGAGCGTGGCCAATCCCCAAACTCGCGAACAGGAGTGGTGGGCCGATGTGGCTGGTGAGTTGACTCGCTGGAAAGTGGAAGATGGCAGGCTATTGGCCCTGCGGCGCCAACCCAATGGCTCCACTACGTCGCACCTGGTTAGTGGGGGCTGGGTTGAGGATCCGGCGACCGGCAAAGAGATTTTCTGGGGGGTTGATACCAATAATCGGGCGGCGATGTGGGTGCGCGGCGAGGGCACCACCGTCTTTGTGCGGACCAAAACCGGCATGCGGGAGCAGAAAGATGGCGCGGTGAAGTTTGTCCCGCTCCAGAAGGGGCTACTACGGGGCGATACCGGCATGTCCTTGCAGACCGGCCGGCCGGTTTCGGCAACCTTGTGGACCCGCGTTCGTAATACGGCCATTCTGGCGGGTGTGGCTTTTCTCTTTATTATGCCCCTGGCCCTGTTCTTTGGTATTCTGGCCGGCATTAACGAGGGTAGGCCGGCTGATCGGATTATCTCCGTTACCAGTCTGGCCGCCACGGCTACGCCCGAGTTTGTTACCGGGGTGTTCCTGATCCTGATTTTTGGCATCTGGCTGAAGTGGCTGCCGGCCATCGCCGTCTTCTTAAGCGACGATGCCTTGTTCAAAGATCCTAAACTGCTGGCCTTACCGGTGTTGACGCTAACTGCGGTTGAGTTGGGCTACGTAGCCCGAATGACTCGGGCCAGCATGGTAGAGGTTATGGGTGCGCCTTACATCCGCACGGCCATTCTCAAGGGCATGCCCCGTTGGCGAGTGGTTTTGCGCCATGCCGTGCGCAACGCCCTGATGGCCCCCATCACTATCATTATGCTCCACGTTAACTGGTTGGTAGGTGGCTTGGTGGTGGTTGAAGCCATTTTTGGCTATCCCGGCCTGGGCAAATATATTTACGATGCCGCTATCTTTGGCGATTTCAACGCGGTCGAGGCCGCGGCCATGCTGACTGTCACCATTGCCGTGGCCACTCGCTTCATCGGCGATCTGGCGTATACCTTTTTGAATCCCAGAATTCGGTATGCCTGATTGATAAGGAGGTTTGTATGGCCGTAGCGCAACCAACTGCCGGGACAATCCCGCGACCATCTGGCTGGCAGACGTTGTGGAAGAATATCTCGATCGTGTTTGAGTCACGAGTAGCCACGATTGGGTTGGCCCTGGTGCTGTTCTGGCTGGTGGTAGGGATTGTCTCACTTTTCTGGACACCCTATCCGCCGAATGCGCCGATCTTTGACCAAAATTTGCCGCCCAACCCGGTCAATTGGCTCGGCACCGACCATCTGGGCCGCGATATTCTATCCCGATTGATGACCGGAACCCAGGTAATTCTGCTAAAAACTCGGGTACCCCAGGCCGGGCTGAGTAGTTACATGATCTTCTTAGCGACCCTGGCCGGTCTGGCCAGTCTGGTTGGCCTGGTTATGGTCTGGGCGCGCATGTTTGGTCGTTTCAAGGGGATTTTCCTGGCCGGACTGGCTTTGACCGGAGGCGCGTTGCTTGCGTATGGGCTGGCGACACTCTTCGGTTGGGAGTTCATTGGGACGACATCGTTGGCCCTGGCTGGCCTGATTTTCCTGGGGATCAGCCTGTTTGTCTATGTTTGGGGCTGGCTTAAGGCCAAATCGCTCAAACTAACCCGAACAATGATAATTTGGACTATTGCCCTGGCCGGCCTGTTCATTTTGGTCCCGGCTTCATTTGCTTTTCAGGACACTTTGGTGCCGACCTATTCCGTTCCAATTGGGGTGGCCCTTTGGGGCGTCATCGGTTCGGTGGTGGTTGGGGCGATTATGGGACTTAACGCCGGCTATCGCGGCGGCTGGGCCGACCAGGGGATTATGCAGGTGCTCGATGCCTTGATCGCCTTTCCTCAGATTGTGCTCTATCTGGTGGTGATTGCGGCGCTGGGCCAGGGTGACCTGGTGGTAATTCTGGCCATCACCGTGACCGGCGCGCCGGGGGTGACCCGGCTGGTACGCAGCCTGACGTTGGATATCAAAACACGCGACTATATTCGGGCCGCTGAGACGCGGGGTGAAAAGCCCGGCTATATTATGTTTTGGGAAACGCTGCCCAATGCCCGCGGCCCCATCCTGGTCGACTCGATGCTGCGGGTGGGTTATGCTATTTTTGCCATCGGCACCCTGGGCTTCTTGGGGATTGGCCTGCCGCCGCCGGACCCGGACTGGGGCAACATGGTCAACGAGGCTCGCCGCGGTATCTTTGCCAATCCCCTGGCCGTCATCTGGCCGTCGCTGGCCATTGCCAGCCTGGTGATCGGCCTGAATCTCTTTGCCGACGGGTTGCGGGAAGAATTAACCCGGTATCAGAAATAGGTAGTTAGAAGGAGTGACTATGACGGCAGCACCATTTGACGATAAAGCTCCTGTACTCAAGTTGGATAATGTGGCCGTGGCCTATAAAGTCCGGGGCGGCGAGATCGAGGCCGTTCAGGATGTGTCGTTTGAAATTCACCGCGGTGAGGCCTATGGTATTGTCGGCGAGTCTGGCTGTGGCAAGAGCACCGTCGCCTGGGCTATTCTCAACTTTCTGGGGGCCAACGGTTACGTAAAGCGGGGCAGCCTCAAATTTATGGGCCAGGAGATGGCCGGCAAGAGCGGCGAGGAGCTGCGCCGGCTGCGGGGCGACCAGATCGCCATGGTCTACCAGGACCCGATGCAGGCGCTCAACCCCTCCATGCGCATTGGCGACCAGCTCAAAGAGGTTCTGACCGTGCATCGGGGTCTGAGCGACAAAGAGGCCGAAAAACGCTGCATTCAGATGCTCGAGCGGGTCTATATGCCCGACGCGGCCAACGTAATGCGGCGTTTCCCCCACCAGATCTCTGGCGGCCAGCAGCAGCGAGTCGTCATTGGGATGGCCCTGCTCAATAATCCGGCTCTGCTGATTATGGACGAGCCAACCACAGCCCTGGACGTAACCGTGGAGGCGGCGGTGCTAGATCTGATTGCCGAGCTACGCCGTGATTTTGACACCGCGATTATGTACATCACCCACAACCTGGGCGTTGTCGCCCGGGTTTCCAGCCAGGTCGGGGTGATGTATGCCGGTGAGATGGTGGAGCGGGCCAGCGCAGCCGAAATCTTCAAAAACCCGCAGCACCCTTACACTCAGGGCCTGATCCGCTGCGTGCCCAAACTGGGGGCCGACAAAGCCAGCAGCATTCTCTACCCCATCCGCGGCCGGGTGCCGCCGCCCAACCAACGACCGACCGGCTGCGTTTTTGGCCCCCGCTGCGATTACGCCCGTGACCGCTGTCGCGACGAGCGTCCGGCCCTGCGGCAATTGCCCGGCGGCGCCTGGGTGCGCTGCCACTTTGCCGAAGAGATCGACCCGGCCCAATGGACTCCGGCTGAAGATATCATCCTGCCCACGATACCAGCCGGAAACGGCCAGCAGGAGCCGATCCTGGCCCTGAATGGCCTGAAGAAATATTACGAAGTGCAGGGCAATTCCCTCAAGGATGTGTTGGGCCTGAGTGAAAAGCGGTACGTCAAGGCAGTCGAAGGGGCTACCTTTGAGGTCCCCAAAGGCAGCACCCTGGGGATCGTAGGCGAGTCCGGCTGCGGCAAGAGTACGCTGATCAAAACGATCATCGGTTTGGAAGATAGCACCGCCGGTGAAGCCAAATTCCTGGGCTTTGACATTACCGGCACCCTCTCCAGCCGGGATGAAAAGCTGATTCAAGAGCTGCAGATGGTTTTTCAGAATCCGGACTCGACCATGAACCCGGCCTACACGGTCGGCCAGCAGATTGCCCGGCCGATGCAGCGTTTTGGCACGGTGCCCAAAGACAAAATCCGCGACGAAGTGATCAAACTGTTGCGAGCCGTGCGACTGGGCCAGAATTATCTGGATCGACTGCCGCGGCAGCTCAGCGGCGGCGAAAAACAGCGGGTCGGCATTGCCCGGGCCTTGGCCAGCCGGCCCGACCTGATTCTGTGCGATGAGCCGGTCAGCGCCCTCGACGTATCGGTGCAGGCGGCCGTGCTCAACCTGCTGCTGGAGTTGCAGCACGAATATGATACCACCATGCTCTTCATTGCCCACGATTTAAGCGTGGTTCGCTTTTTCTCTGACAACGTGGCGGTGATGTACCTGGGCCAGATCATGGAAATTGGCCCGGCCGAGGCCATCTATGCGCCACCTTACCACCCCTATACCGAAGCCTTGCTGTCGGCCGTGCCGATTCCGGACCCAACTGCCCAACAAAAGCATATTCGGTTGGAGGGGGTAGTGCCCAGCGCCATCAACCCGCCCAGTGGCTGTCGCTTCCACACCCGCTGCCCTCGCCGCCACCTATTACCCGATGGCGGCCAAATATGTGAAACCGATCTTCCACCCTGGCGTGAGGTAGGCCGGGGACACCGTATCTTCTGCCATATTCCGGTGGAAACTTTAGGCGCGTTTGAGCCGGTTATTCAAACTACGGAGGAGTCCTATGTTAGTTAAGGATTGTATGACCCGCCATCCGGTCATGGTGCCGCCCACTACCCCCGCCGCCGAAGCGCAGCACATCATGGCCGAGAATAAAATTCGCCACCTGCCCGTGGTGGGCGCCGGCAAACGGCTGGCCGGCTTGATTACTCGCCAGTGCCTGGCGCTCAAAGCGGATACCATTGCCAGCCTGGATGTGTGGGAGATTACCCGTTATCTATCCAATCTGACGGTTAAAGATGTGATGCTCAAAGCCGCCGACGTGCACACCATTACTCCGGATAGAACCATCGAGCGAGCCGCGGCCATTTTGACCGAGTACAAAATTGGCTGCTTGCCGGTGGTTGAAGAGGGTGAGGTGGTAGTGGGCATCTTGAGTGAGGTCGATTTGCTGCGCAGCTTTCAGGAGATGCTGGGCTTACCGGCCGAAGGGGTGCGGGTAACCGTGCGTATGCCCAATAAAGAGGGTGAGTTTGCCAAGTTGACCGCGATGATTTCTCAACATGGCCTGGGGATTATGGGCATTGGCAGCTTTCCCTCGCCGCGGCGACCGGGCTATTATGATATGGTGCTCAAAATTCCGCGGGTAACCTTGAGTGAGGTCGAGGCCATTCTGAGCCGGGTGCCGGATCAGGAGATCGTCGATATTCGCCAGTTTGTGTAATGCAGTTAGCGTGAAAGGAGCAGTTCTGATGAAACTCATGGCAGTTGTTTTAATGCTGCTGGCCACAGCCTTGTGGCTGGTAAAGCCCGTTGCTGCCGGTCAGGGCAGCCCCGGCGCTCCGGTGAGCCTGCGGATTGCCGCCAGTAGCTGGCAGGGTAATCCCGGCGATAGCGTCACTGTCTCCGGCAGCGGGGCGGTGCCCACCCAGGCTGTCGTTGTTACCATGTCGCCGCAGGCCGACTCTGCGGTGGGCGCTTTTGTCACCCAAACGGTAACCCCTGCAGCCGACGGCACCTTCAGCGTGGTGTTGACCATTCCGGCTGGCGTCGCCGATGGCAACTATGCCCTCCGGGCCGAGCAGTTCAGCCCAGAAGGATTTGTGCTACAATATTACTGGAACGCCTTCAGAGTTGGCGCCGGAGACAGAGGCCCCAGCCTGCCGGCCAGCGGCGCTGAACTGGCAGCCAGGCCGGGGGGCTTCAATATTTTCATTGGCTTAGGGGTGCTGGTGCTGATGTTGAGCTACGGTCTCTATTCGGTTCGCTTCTAAATCCGGCTGGCTGTTACCGGGTTTTATTACCCGACAAAATATTGCTTTGACAGCAGAAATTCATTTGGGACAGCCGGAGGTAATGGCGCGCCGCCTCCAACTCGCTGAGTTCAGGCAGATCAACCTCAGCCCAAATCAGCTCCGTCGGCAACGGCGCCGCCGGCACATCCAGCGCCGGCAATGAAAGAGCCGTCCGCCCCGGCGAACTCTTTTCAAAAAGGAGCGGCTTAGCTCCTGGCCACATCAGGCGTATCCAACTTCATTGCAAAATTCTCGGCATTGATTAAATAAGAACCCTGAGAGGGTTGCTCTCAGGGTTGAATATCGATTTACAAATCTCAGGAAAATTCAGCAAATTTCTTACTCCAACGGTATCCCCACCTTAATAGCATCCTCTTTAACCGTGTCGTAGATCTTCTGCCATTCGCCGGTCGGGGTCAGGCTGGCCAGATCATAACACTCTTTGAAGCTCTGTCCCTTGGGCGGAGACCCCAACATTTGTTCGTATTTAGGCAGCAGTTTGTTGGCGATATCGTTGGCCTGGCTCAGGCTCAACCCGGCCGTTTTCTTAAAGACCTCGCCGGCAAACTTCACCTCCAACGGGGTGATGAAATTGGTGTACTTGCCGCCGGCGCTGCGGGGACCGGTGCATGAGGTGGCCCCACAGGTCGCCAGAGTCGTCATCCCAACCGCCGACTCGTAAAGTAACATCGGCGTAGCCGGTCCGGCCGTCTGATTCAGGACTGAGTTGGCGCAAATGTGGGTGTTTCGGCTGAGCGCCTGGAACACCAGGCCCAAAGCCCACAAAGCCGGACGGCCGCAGTTGCCCATAGTGCGCAAGTCGTAGGGGAAGCTGGCCCCGTTGACGCACTGATAAACGTTGTAAAGAATGATGGTGCAGGCAATGCAAGAGAGGGCCGCGCCTTCCGGCCCGCCGGCATAGCCGCCAATCATCGACCACGAACCGCCATAGGTGATCCCGCCGCAGTTATAGGCGTGGGCCAGTTTTAGCAGATTCTCGTAAGAGGTTTTGATTTCTACCGGCGAGAGCAGAAGCACAATATCCCGCTCCGGTTTATAACCTCCGGGAACTCCATAGCCCCCTAGCACGCCGTAATGAGTCGGCGAGGTGCCGACGGCGTACAGGCCAATTCCCTCACGCCCGGCCCGGGCGATGGCTTTGTAAAACAGTTCCGCCTGCATTTTTCCGGCCAGCAGCTCATACGGAGAACCCGCTCGCAGCGGAGCGCCCCAAATCGTTTCAAAGGAGGGGCCTTCCAGGCAATCGACTTCCGGGATGCTGGCAATGCCTTCAACCAGCGGCTCAAAGACATCTTCGCTTACGGCAATACTCAACGGTGACACCCAAATGGGTGGGGTTGGGTCACCCAATTGGCGATGTTTGAACCGGGCAATCTGATTGCCCTCGCCCAGGGTAAATTCAGCCGGGGCAGCCGCCAGGCCGGCCTGCAACTCCTCACGGCTATATTTGATCACCCGCTGCGTATCGGTACATAACATCCCGACTTCGGCGGCAACTTCCAGCCCTGCTTCAAAAAAGCGGTCGGCCAGTTCCAGATCTTGATTGACCGGATTGGCCGGATCGCAGCTTTTCTCCAGGCCGAACTTTCTCAGTTTTTGAGCGATAGTTTGGGGAATGACGCGGGTATCCCAATCAAATTGTTTACAAATAGGCCCCTTGTGCGCTTTCTCCAGCACATCCATCATTTTGTCTCGATTGATTGCCATCATTATGCTCCTATTCTACTAAAATAGTCTCTGGAACAGGTGGTTTCTGACCGGCGTTTAAGAGCCGGTCACAAACATGCACCGCCGATACGGCGCTTGATCCCCAGCCATCAGCCCCAATGTCTTTGGCAAACTCGGGGGTTACCGGCCCGCCGCCAACAATCACGTAGAAGCGGTCGCGCAACCCCATTTCGTTCAAAACTTCCAGCACATCCCGCTGGTAGGGCATTGAAGTGGTCATTAACGAAGATAGGGCGATAAAGGTGGCATTTTCGCGTTCGGCTGCATCGGCAATATCTAACGGGGCCACATTGACACCCAAATCGACCAGGTCGTAACCGTGGACTGACAACATGGTCGCCACCAGATTTTTGCCAATGTCGTGGATGTCGCCGGCCACGGCGGCAATTACCACTTTGCCTTTTTTCTTCAGCGTGCCTTCAGCCTCAAGCCGGGCTGAGAGCACTTTCATACACTGCTTCATGGCCTCGCCGGCCCGCATCAGGTCGGGCAGGAAGAATTCGCCACATTCGAATTTATCACCAATCTCGGTGACAGCTTTGGTGGCCACGTCGATGGCTGCCAGCACCTCAAAACCGTTGTCAACGATGGTTTGAGCCGTTTGAGCCGCGGCGGGACCATCAAAATCCAGGATGTTTTGGTAGAGCTGGTCGTGCAGTTTCTCTTTGTCCATGTTTCATACTCCTTTGTAGTTGAATCTAACAATTTACGGCAGCTTGGGTAAATTCAAGTTAGCACGAGGCTGAAGCCGTCGTGCTGAAAGAACGAAGCCCTACGGGCTAAAATAGGACGCTAAAGCGTCCTCATTGCCCTGCGGGTTGCTCTCTCAGGGCGATGGGTTTTGCCTCGCCCACAAGCAGCACACCGCTTAACTTAATGACATTGATGCTTCGATGGTTACATGGTTTTTAAGCCCAGCTTGCATATGCTGGCCGACGCTTTGGGGTGCAGTTTGTAACCCAGGAGCACCTGCTCCAGATTGGCCGGCAAATCTCTCACCCGCCGGCCGGTGGCATGGGCGATGGCGTTGACAATCGCCGGCGCGGTTGGCACCATCGTCGGTTCGGCGATGTTCTTGGCCCCGTACGGGCCGCCGGAGAACGATTTTTCGATCAAAAACCCTTTGATCTCCGGCACGTCCATAGCCGTGGGAATCAGATACTCGTCAAAGTTAACCGATTGCAGGTAGCCATCAACGTAGTTGATTTCTTCAAAAAGGGCATAGCCCAAGCCCTGGGCCACGCCGCCGTAGAGCTGGCCATAAGCGCCCTGAGGGAAGATCGTTTTGCCCAAATCGTGCGCCGCCCAGAAGCCAATGACCTCAGTTTTGCCGGTGCGCAAGTCGACTTCTACTTCGGCCACCTGGGCCCCATAATGGTAGACAAAATAGGGCGTGCCATGGCCGGCCTGAGCGTCCCAGTGAATGTTCGGCGCGGTCCACTTGCCCTGGGCCGAGAGGATCAAGCCCATCGCTCTGGCGTGATCGACCACAACTTCCCAGGGCACCGGCTCTTCACTGGGGCCAACATACCGCTCATCAACCCGCATCAATTGGCCCACCTCGCATTTGAGCAAGTCAGCCGCGGCCAGGTTGAGTACGTTAGCCAGGTTGCGGGCCACCAACTGGACTGCGCCGCCACCCAAAATGGTCGACCGGCTGGCCACTGTTGGCCCCGACTCCAGGGCCGTGTCGGTATCCGGGCGCAGGATTTTGACCCGAGCGGGCTTGACGCCCAATTCTTCGGCCGCAATCAGGGTAAAGACGGTACGCGAGCCGGTGCCGTAATCGGTCAGGCCGGAGGTAACGCCAATCGTATAATCAGGCCAGATTTCGATGGTGCTGCCGGCGTAATCCGCGCCTTCGGCCCCTAGTGAGCTGCCGTGGAACAACGCTGCAACCCCAATACCGCGCCGCTTTTCGGTAGAAGTTTGGCGGGCATATTCGGCCCGCTTGCGATCCCACTGGCTCTCCCGCCGCACTGTTTCCAGACACTCCACCAGGCCGACCGATTCGCTGAGGCGCTGGCCGTGGGGGGTCTCATCGCCTAAACGGAGGCAGTTCTTCAGCCGAAAGTCAATGGGATCCAGACCCAGTTGATCGGCCAGCTCATCGATGGCCTGCTCGATGGCAAAGCAGACTTCGGTGTTGCCAAAGCCGCGAAACGCCCCGGCAAAGCCGTTGTTGGTATAAACGCAATCAATATCAACGTCACACGCCTGGTAACGATAGGCGCCCATGGCGTGGATACTGGCCCGCCAGGAGGTAAAAACGCTCTGCGAGGCGTAGGCGCCGGAGTCGAGCGTACCTTCGAATTTACAGGCGCGTAGCGTACCGTTCTCGTCAGCCCCAAGTTGGATATGCATCCGCATGCCGTCTCGTTTGTAGCTGGCGATCATGCTCTCTTCGCGGCTGAAGGTCATCCTGACCGGGCGGCCCGTTTTCAGGGCCAGCAGCGCCACCTGGCCGGAGGTGTAGTAGTTGAGATCATCTTTGCCGCCAAAAGAGCCGCCCACCGGCGGCTGAATGATCCGCACCTTTTCCAGCGGCAGATCAAGCGTTCTGGCCAGGTTGCCCTGGTTGATGAAGGGGCTTTGGCCGGAATAGTAGACCGTGACAGCCCCATCCGGCGAGGGAATAGCCAGGGCGCCTTCGGTTTCCAGATAGGCGTGCTCCTGCGGCAGAACCGAATATTTCTGATCCAGCCGCACCGGACAGTCGGCCAGCACCGCCCGTGAGTCCCCTTTGCGCACGTGTTCGTGGTGCAGGAAATTGGGATGTTTGCCGTCGGTGCGGTCGGGACCAACCTGAGCCGCATCGGCATCTAGAGCTCGATCCATGTCAAAAACACCGGGCAGTGGCTCAAGCTCACAGATGATCGCTTCAACCCCGGCCAGGGCCGCTTCCGGCGTTTCGGCGGCAACGGCGGCGATGCCTTCGCCAACATAACGAACTTTTTCGTGGGCCAGCATATATTGATCGCTCACCGGAAAGCCAAATTTGCCTTGATTGGCAAAATCGGCGTTGGTGATGACGGCCTTCACGCCGGGCACCTGCAAGGCCGGGCTAACGTCGAGTTTTTTGATGCGCCCGTGCGGGATGTCGCTGCGCAAGGCGCGGGCGTAGAGCATCCCCGGCAGGCGATAATCGACCAGGTATCTGGCCGTACCCATTACTTTTTCCAGGGCGTCGACCCGGCGGGCCGGTTGGCCGATATATTTCAAATCAGTCATCTGCTGTTACCTCCTCTCCTGCTGGCTGGTTGACTGCTGCGCTCGACTCAGGGCTGTAGCTTCGATGGCGTCAACGATCTGCTGGTAACCGGTGCAACGGCACAGGTTGCCGGCCAGGGCCAGGCGGATTTCGGCTCGAGTGGGCCGGGGATTGTGTTTGAGTAAGGCTTCAGCGGAAATAACCATGCCCGGAATACAAAAGCCGCATTGCACCGCCCCATATTCGATAAAGTTTTCCTGCAGATCATTGGGACCACCATCAATGCCTCGAATACCTTCAATCGAAATCAGATCCCGACCGGCAACCTGGGCGGCCAGAACCATACAACTGTTGACCACCTGGCCATCTAAGATCACCGAGCAGGCCCCGCACTCGCCGACTTCACAGCCCTCTTTGGTGCCGGTCAAATTGAGCTGATCCCGGAGCAAGCTGAGCAAGGTAATATCGGGCGGAACATCTATGGCGATGGGTTGATGATTAAGGACAAATTCTATGTGCATTCTCTCGACCCCTTTTTTAACTATCGCAACATTTCAGGCAACCTGGCCGTTGAACAGAACCCGGCGCAACGTTCGTTCGGCCAGAGCCTGGATAGCCAGCTCTTTATACATGGTCGACCAGCGCGGCCCGGTCGTCTCGATCATCACCGCAGCCACCTTTTTGCCGGCCTCGATGAGCAATGCCTCGGTTGGTTTTTGGCCCACCAATAGTTGCTCGACCGGCTCAAGCCGGATCAGGCGAGGCATAGCCGCGCCGGGGGTCAGGCGGACGTAATCCACCAGCCCCTGGGCATTGGTTCGGCCCATCGTGGCCATACTCAAGCGGGAGATGGATTGGGCATTGCGGCGGCCGAGTTTAAAGAAAGTGGAACGGACGCCGGCAGGAGGAAGCTCAAACGTGAAATGGGTCAATAACTCGCCGGCGCGCAAGTCGGTTTGATTGGGGCCGATGACAAAGTCGGCTACCGGGATCTGCCGTTCGCCATCAGCGCTCTGCAGGTGGGCCACCGCGCCCAGGCAGACCAACGGGGGCAGGGAGTCGGCGCAGGCCGCGGCATTGACCACATTACCGCCCAATGTGCCCAGGTTGCGGATTTGCAGACTCCCCACGCTCTGGCAGGCTTGAACCAACAGCGGCGTCGCCCGGCGCAAGAGGTCGCTCTGGACTGCCTGGGTGAAGGTCACCCCACTGCCGACTTTAATCTGGCCGTCTTGCTGCTCGATGAGCTTCAGTTCGGGGATACGGCTGATATCGACCAGGCGGTCAAACCAAGGGGCTTTTTGGCGCAGGTAGACCATCAAGTCGGTGCCGCCGGCCAGGGGCCGGCTGGTGAGGCCGGGTTCGTTGAGCAACTCAACCGCTTCCACGATCGATTTGGCTTGCACGTAATTGAATTTAGCCATAGAGTTCACCTCGGCAATGAGATTATGAACGCCGGGCGTTCATGCGGGGTCATCAATGTTTCAGAGTCGCCTGACTACCGATATTTATATGTTGTTATAACAATATTGCTATTACAATATAGCATATAAGCGCAGGCTTGTCAATTGTACAGAGGGGGGCGACTCAAAAATGGGGTTAGTATTCAGGCAGGTACAAGGAAGCAAATTTAGCTACCGAACAGAAGAAAACTACAATTTGGCTACAAAATAATATTGTTTTTTTACTGTTTTAATCGACAATTCACTATGATATGGTGTAAAAATGAGTCAGATCCGGTGGTAATAGATATTTTCTTTTTTGGAGCAACCGTCAAAGGATTGTTGACAGGGTTATAATAATATGCTATATTATAATACCAAAATGGTTATAACATCATATTAATTTTGCCTGGATTGATTTAAGGATTATACAGTGGTGACCGTTGCCTCAAATGTGCTGAATTTGGTCGATATTGACAAAGATGCTCCTCTACCTCTATATCATCAGGTTAGAGAGGCGCTGATGACCCTGATAACCGAGGGCGGCCTGCAAGAGGGCAGTCTCATTCCCACTGAGCGGGAAATTGGCGAGAAACTTCAGGTGAGCCGGATCACGGTGCGGCGAGCTATTGATGAGTTGGTCAGGGAAGGATACCTCATTACCCAGCAAGGCAAGGGCACTTTTGTGGCCCGGCCCAAGATCGAGCGGCGCACAACGCAACTAAAGAGTTTCTCGGAGCAAATGTTGGAAGAAGGGCACCGGCCCGGCTCCCAGTTGCTCTCGTTGCGCCACGAAAAGGCCACCGGCCATGTCGCTGCCGTGCTCCAGATCAAAACCGATGATTGGATTTGGGTTGTGGAGCGGTTAAGATATGCTGATGATGAACCGATTTGTATTTCCCTAACCTATCTCAATTTGCCGCTTGAGGTAGCCCTGACCCCAGCCGAACTGCAACGAGAAACATCCCTGTGGGCTATTCTGGAGCAGAAGGGCATTCACTTAAAAAGGTCAGAGGCAACTGTGCAGGCCATTGCCGCCGGCGACAGGGAAGCTGAGCTGCTGCAAATAGAGGTCGGCGCGCCGCTGTTGTTGGTTGAGGGCGTGGTCTACACCGACGACAACACCCCGGTTGAGTATCACCAAATGTTCAACCGGGGTGACCGCTACAAGTATTCGATCCAATCCTCTCGCTAAAAATCTGCCGGCGATATCAAACAAAATTAGTAACAACATAATTATGGAGAACACAATGACGAATTCCTCCCGGACAACCGGACACAATGGTGATCAAATTGGGGCGAAACTGAACCGGCAGATGCAGGTTATGTGGCTGTTGGAACCCGGTATCTTCGAGTTGCGCCAACAGCCGATTTATGAGGTTGGTCCCGGCGAGGTCTTGGTTCAGATGGCCTACTGCGGCATCTGCCCCTGGGATGTGCGCGTCTACCTAGGCAAGAAAAACGTCCGCCTGCCGCGGGTGATGGGCCATGAGGCGACCGGCCGGATCGTCAAAGTAGGTGAGGGGGTCAAGCACCTGGCGGTCGGCCAGCGGGTGATGGCCGATTTCATCGTCAAGTGCGGGGTTTGCCTCAATTGCCGGCGCGGCCGAGAGAATCGCTGTCTGAATCCCCAGTTCCCCAACGGCGCTTATGAAGAATTCGCCGTTGTACCCTATCAAAATATCCATCCTATTCAAAAAGAGAGTACCAGTTTCAAAGCAGCCGCCTTCACCGAACCGCTGGCCTGTGTGGTCCGAGGGCAAAAGATGTTCAGGCTGGCCCCCGGCGAGGTCGAGTTGGTGATTGGGGCCGGCCCGATTGGCCTGATGCACATGCAGGTCGCCAGGCGGTACGGGGCCAAAGTCATCGTCGCCGACCTGATTCCCGAACGGCTGGAGCTGGCCAGGCAGTTGGGGGCCGACGTTATTCACAACAATGCCGACGGTCAGCTTAAGGAAGTGGTCAATGAGGTTACCGACGGCCGGGGCGCCGATGCGGCGGTTGTGGCCGTGGGGGTGGCTCCGCTGGTGGTCCAGGCGGCCGAATGTTTGGGCGAGGGCGGCCGCTTGAATATCTTCGCCGGCATCTACCCGGCCGCCACGCTGGATATCGATCCCAACCTGATTCATTACAAAGAATTGGTGCTCACCGGCTCGGCCGACTCCACCCCGCAAGATATGCACGAGGCGCTTCAATTCATTGAAAGCGGCCAGGTGAAGGTCGAAGAGCTGATTTCCCACCTGCTGCCGCTGGCAGAGTTACAGCAGGGCTTTGAACTGGTCAAGAATCAGCAGGGCTTCAAGGTGATGGTCGAAATTGGCGGGGAGTCGATCTGATGGCTTCAACCAGCCCTGACATCCTGGCGGTTGATGTTGGCACCTCTTCGCTCAAAGCCGTGCTCTACAACGCAGTAGGCGCTGTCGTCGGCTCGGCCACCCGGCGTTACGACTATCGTTCTGAACAACCGGGCTGGGCCGAAGGCAATCCGGCCGACTGGTGGGCGGCCTTTGAGGGCGCCTTGGCCGACCTGCGGCAACAAGGCTTTGAGCTGGCCCAAGTTGAAGCCATCTCCTTTACCGGCCAGATGCATACCGCCGTGCTTTTAGATGAAGCCGGCCGGCCCCTTGAACCCACCATCCTGTGGCTGGACCGGCGGGCCGCAGCCGAAACCGCCGAGCTGGCCGCTAAGCTGCAACTGCCCCCTTACCAGATCAACAGCACCTACACTTTACCCAAACTCCTGTGGCTAAAACGTCACCGGCCCGAGGTGATCGAAAAAATTCGGACGATCTTGTGGCCCAAGGATTATTTGCGCTTCCAGCTGACCGGCCTGCCCGGCACCGATATGACCGAGGCCGGCGGGGCAGCTTTGCTGAATTGGTCGGACCGAAGTTGGGCGACCGACCGGTTGGCCCTGGTTGGCCTTGAGCCGGCCGTGCTGCCCCCCGCGTATGAAGCCAACGCCGTGGTTGGCCCACCGCGGCCTGAGCTGGCCGACAGGTTCGGCCTCAATCCCACGGCCAGGGTGGTGGTCGGGATGGGCGATGTAGCTGCCCTGATTGGCGGAGCGCCGCCCCAGCCGGGCCGGGTGGTCTGCTCGCTGGGCAGTTCGTCGATGATCTTTATGGCCCTGGCCGACGATCAGCACCCCCAAGACCCCGCCCACCGCCTGTACACCTATCCCCTGGGACCCTATCGCCTGCTGGGCGGAGTCTCTTCGACTACTGGCGCCGCCCTGGTTTGGGCCTACCAGCAGATCGCCGCCGAGCAAAGTTTTGAGCAAGTGATGACGGTGGCCGCTCAAGTCGCGCCTGGGGCCGACGGAGTGTGCTTTATTCCCTACCTGGCCGGTGAGCGAACACCCTACTGGCTGGATAACATTCGGGCCGGTTTTTATGGGTTGCAACTTTCCCATACGCGCCTCCACCTTATCCGGGCGGTAATGGAGAGTGTGGCTTATAGCTTGCGCCACCTGCTGGATATCTATGCTGAGTTAGGTACACCGGTCACCGAGCTGGTCCTGGCTGGCGGAGGTACCCAAACCCCCGGGCTGGCTAAAATTATCGCCGACGTGTGCCAGTACGACGTGGCCATTTACACCGAAGCTGAAACCGTCACCCGGGTGTTGTACGCCTTGTGCCGGTCAGCTCTGGATCAAGCCGATTTTGACGAAATCCTGGTGAACACTTTTCCCGCGCCGACCGTAATGCCTTGCCAGCGAGACTACGCTAATGATTATCAGCGGAGTTATGAGGCGTACCGGCGTTTGGCCGATTTTGCTTTGACAGAAGCGTCCCACGCGGAGACGGCAATGTGAAGACCCTGGAGGTTTAAAAAACTTTTAGGTCTAGATTAACTCAAAAGGAGCAGAAAATGATTGGAAAATCAAGACGACTTGGCCGCCTGTTAGTCGGCGAGCAAAAACGCTGTGTCCTGATCCCACTTGACCACGGCGGCTGGCTTGGCCCGGTGAAAGGTCTTGACCGCCCCCAGGCTATTGTTGAAGCAGTCGTTAAAGGGGGCGCTAATGCCTTACTCATCTCGCCCGGATTTTATAAAGCCGTGGCCCCGGTTATACCGCCCTCGGTTGGGATTGTGCTGCGAGTAAGCGTGACCGCCGGTTTGAGCGCGGAAGGGACCCAGGAGACGCCCATTGCCTCGCTGGAAACAGCCTTGCGTATGGACGCTGACGCCGTTGCGGTTTCGGTCTTTTTTGGCCGGGCGGGCGACATCGAGATTTATCGCTGGTTGGCCCAACTGGCCGACGCCAGCCAGAGCTATGACATGCCCGTTGTGGCCGAAATGATGCCGCCGTCCGACAATTTTTATGACCCCAAGGCCATTGCCCACGCCGCCCGCATTGGCATGGAGTTGGGCGCCGACATTGTTAAAACGAACTACTGCGGGGATATCGAAGCCTTCAAGCAGGTAGTCACCGCGGCGCCGGTGCCGCTCATTGTGGCCGGCGGTCCCAGCGAGGGGGGCCAGGATACCACCCTGAGCGTGGCCCGGGACGCGATCAAGGCCGGGGCGGCCGGAGTAGCCTTTGGCCGGCGAGTCTGGCAGGCCGATGATCCTGAGGCAGTCACCCGCCAGTTGAAAGAGGTAGTTTTTTCGGAAAATTGACAATCTTAAGATTGTCCCCCAAACCCTTATTTTCAGAACATCAGGAGAAGAAATATGGAAAAGATCAAAGCAATATCCTACGGAGTTGGCAATATCGGCCGGGACATCGCCCGCTTCATGGTTGACAAAGGCGTCATTATCACGGGCGCCATCGACCTGAAGAACGTGGGTAAGGACCTGGGTGATGTGATCGGCATCGGTCGAAAACTCAACGTTGAAATCAGCGACAAAGCCGATGAGGTGCTTTCCCAGACCGCCGCGGACATCGCGCTCATCGCCGTTGCCACATCCATGGAGAAGATATATCCCCACGTTAAAAAGTGCCTGGAAGCAGGACTCAACGTGATTACCACTTCCGAGGAAGCCTCCTATCCCTGGACATCCTCCCCCGCAATTGCCGCGAAACTGGACCGGATCGCCAAGGAAAACGGGGTCACCGTGACGGGTTCGGGCATGCAGGACGTTTTCTGGGCCAACCTGATTACCACCCTGACCGGCGCATCACACCGTATCGAGTCCGTCGAGGGACGGACCATGATCAACATGGATGAACTGGGACCTATGGTAGCGGAGTTCTACGCGGTGGGCCGGAAAGCCGACGACATCTACGAGATGATCGAGAAAAACGAAAAACTCCCTCTGGGGGACGAGGTTGTCTGTCTCCGAATGGATCTGGAAAACCAGATTTCAGACTTAGGGCTTACGACGAAAACCATCACCGAAAGCGTCAAGCCGATCATTCTCGATTACGATCTGCCCTGCAAAGCGTTCAACAAGGTCATCCCGGCCGGGGATGTGACCGGCCTGGACAACACGATAGTGATCGAGACCGTCGAAGGCATCCTTTTCAAGGCGACGCAGACGGCCAAAGTCTACGAGCAGGGGGAGCATGACATCAACGAGTGGATTATCAAGGGGGTGCCCACCATACACCTGCGAAACGACAATCCCCCTACCCTCCTGGGAACCAGCTCGCAGATCGTCAATCGAATACCCGATGTTATCAACGCGAGACCTGGCTACGTTACCATCGATGAGCTGCCGAAGCTGGTGTGCAAGGTCCGCTCCCTGGAGCACTATCTGAACACCTGAACACCACTGGATGGGTACGTAATCGATGAGGCGATTTCAAATGAGTGACGTTGATATTCTGGTTCAAAACGGGCTGGTCGTGACCATCGACGACCGCCAGCCGGTCATCGAAGATGGGGCCGTGGCGATTAACGCCGGCCGGATTGTGGCGGTGGGACCAACGGCTGAGATTTCCGGGCAGTATCGGGCCAAAAAGGTGCTCGATGCCCGGCGCAAAGCGGTAATGCCCGGCTTTGTCGATACCCACCATCATTTTTTGCAGAATTTCCACAAAGGCACCCGCGACGACTTGGCCCTGCTCGACTGGATCGACAACGTCTCTGTGCCCCGCATCCGGGTAGCCGTGCAGGATTACCTCAGGGGCGTCTACGACATCCAGATTCACGCCTCCAAACTGGGCTGCGTCGACACCATCAAGGCGGGCATCACCACGATTTTGAATATGGAGTGGGCCACCCACCCCACGGTAGTGGATGTGTTCGAGCAGGCCGGTATCCGGGTGCGGCATACCATCACCATGACCGACCAGTGGATTTCACCGGAGGTGATCCTACCCCACGACCGGCTATTGAGACTGGCCGATGAGCTGCTGGAACGCTGCCGCTCCTCGGTGAACGGCCGGGTTTCCTTCAGCTACGGCCTGGCCTGCCCCAATTCGTGCAGCGTGGGCCTGATCAAAGAGGCGCGCGCTTTGGCCGACCGCAACCAGGCGCCGATCCACATTCACATTGCCGAAACCAAATACGAGTGGGACAACATCCACAACCTGTTCGGTACGACCCCGACCGGCCACCTGCACAACTTGGGCCTGCTGGGGCCGGACGTGCAGGGCGCCCATAGTATCTGGCTATCGGACGAGGATATCGAGCTGTATCACCAAACCGGCACCAAAGTGGCCCACAATCCTGAGTGCAATATGAAGGTGGCCGACGGCATCGCCCCGATCACCAAGATGCTGGAGGCCGGGGTGGTCGTCTCGCTGGGCACGGATAGCTGTGCGGTAAATGACAACATGGATATGTTCGAGGCGATGCGTACGGCCGCCTTCCTGCAAAAAGTGACAAGCATGAACCCGGCGACGCTGCCCGCTCCAACGACCCTGCGCATGGCGACCCTGGGCGGGGCTGAAGCCCTGGGTATGGCCGACGAGATCGGCTCATTGGAGGTCGGCAAAAAGGCCGACCTGATTCTGGTTGATCTGAGCGGCGCGCATATGCGCCCGATCAACAATCTGGAAAACAGCCTGGTCTACTGCGCCAACGCCAATGACGTCCACACCGTTATCTGCGATGGCCAGGTAGTGATGGAAGATCGCCGGATTCTGACGCTGGATGAGGAGGAATGGGTCAGCCAGGCCACCCGGTATGCCTACGAGCGGTTTACTGCCGAAGGCATTAAGTTGCCAAGCTATTACAGTATTTAAACCTATTTAGCAGAGGTATTGACTATGAAGATTGCTCGTTTGCACGAACCGCTCAAAATGCAGGTGGAAGAGTTTGACAAACCTGCCATTGGCCCTGACGAAGTTCTGGTTAAGGTCGCCGCCTGCGGCGTCTGCGGCACGGATGTTGAAGCCTACCTGGGCAAAGTTCCCCGCGGCTGGACCATCACCTATCCGTTCCGCATGGGCCACGAAGTGGCCGGCACGGTGGTCGAAGTTGGCCAAAATGTCAAGAATGTCAAACCGGGCGACCAGGTAGTGCCGGATGGCCGCCTGATCTGCGGCTATTGCTACTATTGCCGCCGGGGTATGTTCAGCGCCTGTGAGAACCAGGGCTACTTTTCCGGCGGCCTGGCCCAGTACAGCAACTACCCTTTCCAGAATCTGACCAAAATCCCCGAGGGCGTGTCTCTGGAGGAGGCGGCCTTTGCCGAACCGCTGGCCTGCGTTATCAACGGCCAATCGAAATTAGAGGTGCCTTTTGGCGGCGTCGCCGTGGTCATCGGCGATGGGCCGATTGGTTTACTCCACCTGCAATTATTGCGGCACCGCGGCGCGTTCACGGTGATGGTCGGCTTGCTGGAGCATCGGCTGGCTCTGGCCAAGGAGTTGGGGGCCAATGTGGTCATTGATGCCGGCCGGGAGGATGTCGAGAAAGTTGTCCGGGCGGCATCTGCCGGCCGCGGGGCCGATATTGTGGTGAATGCCGTGGGCAAAGTGCCGGTTTTGGAACAGGCCATCAATATTGCCGCCCGCCGCGGCCAGGTGCTCTACTTTGCCGCTACCCTGGCCCCCAAAGTGGAACTGGACCTGGATTTGATTCACTACAAAGAATTACGGTTGATCGGCAGCTACGACTCGATTGTGGCCCAATATGAGCAGGCTCTAGCCCTGGTCAACGCCGGAATCATTAATGTAAGAGCTATGATTTCCCATCGCCTGCCGCTGGCAGAAGTTCAAACCGGCTATGAAATCGCCCGGAAACAAGAGGGCGTCAAAGTTTTAATCATCCACCAAGGAGAATAATCTCAATGAAGATCAAGAACGTCACCATCCTCGACACCTTTGCCGAAGCCTGGACCCTGGAAGTGGTCAGGGTTGTGTTGACGGCCGTCTCCAGCGAAGTCGCCCTGGGGGGGGCGTATCAATTTGCCGGCGCGGCCGGCTCGAGCATGATCGGTTCCCGCATCAACGCCGGGATCGAGCGGCTGGCCCTGCCCCAGGAAACGCCCGACGGCCGGCCCGGCGTCTATGTCTCGCTGGCGATGCCGCCGGATCAACGGGAGAATATGCTGAAGGAAGTCGAGCTGCGGCTTGCGCTGGCCTCGCTGATTCCCACGATTGCCGTTTTTGACGCCGCGGTGGCCGGCGTGGCCGGTGAAACGGTGAATATCCACGACAAGTTCAACGTTTCGGCTGAACGGTGGCAGGGTTACGACTCCGAACGTGAGCTAGGTGGTCGCAAGTTGTGCGTTTTGCCGACCACCACCGGCGAGTTCATTTACGAAAAAAGTTACAAAGTTGGCACCAACGGCACCGACGGTCACTTTGTCTGCTTTGCCGATAGCGAAGTCGCCGCGGTGACGGCTGTCGCCGCGGCCAAAGCGGCCTTAGAAGCCGTTGACGGCGCCGCGCCGATGGGTTACGGTCTGGAGCAGGTCTTCCGGGAGTATGATTATATCCCCTCCCTGCGGGACAAGATCGAAGACAGCAAGGTGCCGGACGGGGTCAGCTCCATCTTGAATTTGCTGATGTTTGGCGCTTCGCCGGAATTGATGCGCCAGGCAATGGCGGTCAGTCTACGGGCCGCGGCCCAGGTGCCGGGCGTGCTGTACCTGGGGGCCATGAATTTTGGCGGCGCGTTTGGCAAGCACCAGTATCACCTGCACGAGTTGCTGAAGTAAGGTCTGCCGGTGGGCGGTGTTTGGTTCGGATAGGGTCAGCGCCGCTCACCTCTAAAATCCAATGCTATCTATTGAACCGCAGAGGGCGCAAAGAACGCAAAGAAATAATAAAAATCTCTGCGCCCTCCGTGCTCTTTGCGGTGTACTCAGCGGTATCTGACAAGAGCAAAACAGCCCTGAAAATGAGGACAGCCAGATGTCCAAAGAGACGATCCTTGAAAACTTGAGACAAGCCGTTATCGACTACGACGCCGAAGGCGCAGCGCAATGGGCGCAGCAGGCTGTTGCCGAAGGCATTGATCCACTCGAGGCGCTTGACGCCCTGACCGAAGCGATCCGTTATATCGGCGACCTCTTTGGCCGGGGGGAGTTGTGGCTGCCCGACCTGATCGCCGCCGCGGAAACCATGTCAGCCGCCACCAGGATTCTGGAAGAAGAGATCAAGCGTAGCGGGGCCAAGCAGAAAAGCCTGGGTGTGGTGGTTATCGGTACGGTGGCCGGCGACATCCACGATATTGGGAAGAACATGGTCGCCACCCTGTTGAAAGCCGGCGGCTTTGAGGTACACGATCTGGGTATCAATATTCAAGCCGATGAATTTGTGCAGGCCATCATCGAGCACGACGCCCAAATATTGGCAATGTCGGCGCTGTTAACAACGACTGCGCCTCAACAACGCAAGGTCATCGACCTGTTGCAGGAGAAGGGCTTGCGCGACAAAGTCAAGGTTATGGTCGGCGGGGGCGGCATCACCGCCGATTTTGCCGCCAACATCGGCGCCGACGGTTACGACCCCACCGCCCCGGGCGCGGTCAACCTGGCCCGCCGTTTTGTGGGGCAGTAAATTGAAGAGGGAATACGGATGAGTCGCACTGGATTTAAGCGTAGCTTGAAACCACTGGAGCTTTTGACCGAAGAGCAACTCCAGCAGATGCACCAGGCCATTCTGGAAGTGTTGTGGACAACCGGACTGCGTATTGAGAGTGACTGGGCTTTGAAATTCTTCAAGCAACACGGCTGCCGGGTGGATGAAGATAATCTGCGGGTGCGATTTCCGGCCGAGTTGGTGGAGGAGTGCTTGCGCCTGGCCCCCAGCAGCTACCCGGTCAAAGCCCCGGATCCGGCCAACGACCTGCTGATCGAGCCGGAGAGGCTCTACTTTTCTCACAGTTCGGGCATGGAGACGATTGACCTGGCTACATTTGAGCCTCGCCAACCCAGCCGGGCGGAGTACATTGACTGTGTGCGGGTACTAAACGCCCTACCCCATCTCGATCACCTGGGTTGCTACCCCTACTTTGGCTATGAGGGCATTGCCTCGGCTATGGCTATCCCGGAGGGCGTGGCCCTGCACATGAAATATTCCACCAAGCACCAGGCCGGCTGCTGCTCCAACGACTGCGAGATTTTCACCATCCAGTTGGCCCAGGCGGTCGGCCATGAGTTCACCGGGACGATTGGCTCGTCGCCGCCGCTGACCTGGGGCGCTGAAGCGCTCACCGCCGCCAGGCGGATTGTGGAAGCCGGTTTCCCGCTGTCCACGGTGGATGGCTGTATGATGGGCGGCACCGGCCCGGCCACCATCCCCGGCTCGGTGGTGGTCAGCAGCGCCGAACAGATGGGCATGGTAGTGCTGGTGCAGCTTCTGCAGCCGGGTCACCGCATGATGGTCGGTCACTTTTCCTTGCCGCTCAATATGAATACCGGTTCGCCGGCTTTTGGGCAGATCGACGCCTCGCTCAACAACCTGATCTTCAACCAGATGTGGCGCGACTACGGGCTGCCCATCGGCAACGGCAGTCCCGGCTACGTCAGCGCCAAGATGATCGACTACCAGGCCGGTTACGAGAAGGGCCTGGCCGGGCTGGCTTCGGCCCTGGCCGGGGTCAACTCGATGCTGCTCCATTTTGGGGTATCCAGCGAGTTGACGGCGCACCCGGTTCAGGCTATGCTAGATGATGACATTGCCGGCATGATCGGCCGCTTTGTGACGGGTGAAGCCATTACCACCGAGACGATTGCGGTCGAGTTGATCAAAGAGGTTGGCCCAATTCCGGGCCACTACCTGGGCAAGGCCCACACCCGGCAATGGTGGCGAAAAGAGCAGTTCGTGCCCCGCTCGGCCGATCGTTTGACGTACCCCGAATGGCTCCAGCAAGGCAAAAAGCAGGCACTGGATTATGCCCGCGAGCGGGTCGAGGCCATTCTGGCCGAACCGGAACAGACCTATTTAACAATGGGTCAGGAAGACGACATTGCCAGAATTCTGCAAGAGGCCAGAGCCTATTACCAGAAGCGAGAGGAGTGAGGTAGTTGAAGTGAGCGAAGTGGTTTTATCGCCGGGTAAACCAGAATTCCTTGATACTTATACCAGCTTTAGGAGGAAAACTATATGCGCTATCGTAAATTAGGCAAGGCAGGTTTTGAAGTCTCGGAGATTAGCTTTGGGGCTTGGGGCATCGGCGGCGATTGGTGGGCCGGCGAGGACGACGCCGAATCGCTCAAATCGATGCGATTGGCCTTTGAACTTGGGGTCAACTTTGTCGATACGGCGCCCAATTACGGCAACGGTCATAGTGAAGAGCTGGTTGGCCGGGCCGTGCGGGAGTGGGGCGAAAAAATCTACCTCGGCACCAAGATCAACCCCATGAATTTCACCTGGCCGGCGGCGCCGGGTACGCCGCTCAAAGAGGTCTTTCCCCGGCAATGGATGATCGAGTCAACCGAAAAAAGTCTGAAGCGATTGGGAGTGGAGCAAATCGACTTGCAGCAGCTCCACGTCTGGCTGGATGAATGGGCCGACCAGGACGAATGGAAAGAAGCCGCCGTCAGATTGAAAGAGCAGGGCAAAATCAAAGCCTTTGGGCTATCGCTCAACTACCCGTTGGAGCCGGATTACGGGGCAGAAGGTATCCGTACCGGCCTGATCGATACCTGCCAGGTGGTTTATAACATTTATGAGCAAGCGCCGGCGGAGAGCCTATTTCCGTTAGCGTTGCAGGAGAACATCGGCATCATTGCCAAATCGCCGCTGGATGAGGGGGCTTTGACCGGCAAAATCACCCCGGCGACGATTTTTGCCGAAGGCAGTTTTCAGGATTTCTACTTCAAAGGCGACCGCAAACGCGAAGTCTACGAACGAGCCAAAGCTCTGGAATTCCTGCTCCACGACGAGGTCGAGTCGTTGGCCGAAGCGGCGCTCCGTTTTTGCCTCAGCCACCCGGCCCTAAGCACAGTTATTGTAGGGATGCGCAAGCCAGAACACACCCAAGCCAATGTCAAAGCGTCGGTTAAAGGCCCGTTACCGCCTTCAGATCTGGAACAACTCAAAGAGCACGCCTGGCCGCACAATTTTTGGGCGTAAGATTGATTAAAATATAGCTGCAGAAAGGAGGGAAGCACATTACTCAAACCTGATTCAGTAGAGTGGTTTATGGAAGCTTTAGCAAACCAAGTTTTCCAAATAATGTTGTTTAGGAGGAGTAAAATGTCAAGATCTATTTTCTTAAAAAGCATGGTTTTGGTCACGGTCGTGGCAATGCTGGCGGTTATGGCCGCCCAGTGTGGGCCTGCCCCTACGCCGCAGACCATTGTCGAGACCGTGATCGTCACCCAAGAGGTCCAGGGCGAGACCATTACGGTCGTCGAGACCGTCGAAGTCATCCAGACCGTGGAGGTTGAAAAAGAGGTTATCGTCGAGAAAGAAGTTCCCGTTGAAAAAGAGATTGTGACGATTGCCTACAACGGCTACTTCGACAAAACCTTCGGTCCGGCCGATACACCGATTAATGTCATTCGCGAAGAAGTGGCCAAGAAGTATCCTGAGATTCAGGTTGAATTCAACATTATGCCCTACGAGGCCGGTCCCTGGCGCGACAACTATCTGGCCTGGTTCCAGGCCGAAGATGGCACCACCGATTTGATCGGCATGGGACTGTACTGGCTGCCGGAGTTTGGCAAAACCGGCTGGTTGATGCCGCTGAACGATATGATCAGCCCGGAGATTATGGCCAAGTTGAACCCGGCCTATATCAATGCTTTTACCTACAACGGCGACGTTCTGGCTTTGGGGCCGTGGTGGGGCGGGATTGGCGGCCTCTACTACCGCAAAGATTTGTTGGAAGAAGCCGGTTTTGAACCCCCCAAAACGTATGATGAACTGGTTGAAATTGCCAACGCTATTACCGCCGAAAATCCGGAGTTAAGCGGCTGGACCTGGCCGGCGCTCAAGGATCAGGTGGTGGTCAACCGCTGGGTGGAATTCTTGAACGGTTTTGGCGGTACTTATTTTGACGAGAGCGGCCAATGCGTTATGAATGATGAGAAGGGCGTTGAGGCGTTGGAGTTCATGATCAGCCTGTTCGAAGATGGCGTTACCCCCAAGGAGGCTTTGACCTGGAAGGAAGAAGAGGGTCAGGTCAGGTTCGTGAGCGGCCAGGCTGTCTTTCATACCGGACGCCAGGATATGATGTTCTGGCTGAACGATCCCAAGCAATCCCAGGTAGTTGACAAATGGGGCTTTGTTCCCATGCCGGGCAAGGAGGGCATTGGGGCCGGCTTCTTTGAGGGTTGGGGCTTTTCCATCAACAAGTACTCCGACAACCCCGAAGCGGCAGCCAAAGTCCTCGAAGTCATGTTCGATTTTCCGGTGCAAAAGGCATTCAACCTGTCTCAAGGCCCTGTTCAAGCCCACATGGACGTATACAGTGATCCAGATGTAATTGCCAATAACCCGAACATGCCGCTGGTCGAAGCGGTGGCCGATACGGCAATTCCGCCCATCCCCTCCCCGGCTTTTGCTGAGATATCGGTGATTTTGTCTGAGGAAATTCACGCGGCCCTATCCGGGATCAAACCCGCCCAGGCTGCGCTGGATGACGCCTGCGCCCAAATAGATACAATTCCGCTAGATTAGTGATCCATTTCAACGGCTGGGTCTTTGGGTTTACTAATTTGGCTATTGGCCCAAAGGCCCAGCTTACCCAGATTTTTATGTTTGAATGAATTTGACGGCCGGGACGGATAAGGAACAGACACAATGGCAACCGGTTCTTTAGGAGCTCTGATTCGTATTTTGTTCATCTATGTCATCATTGTCGGCTTGCTATTTGCCGGCTTGATGATGTTGAGCCGGGCCGAAGAGGCCACTCGCCGCCAGCAAGGGGTGCAACGATACCTGGTTTTTGCCCTGGCTGGTCTATATGTTATCTCTGCCCTGATCTTTGTCTTTCAACCTCTCCAGGCTATTGCTCCCTTTCTGATTGCCATTGCCGGCAGCGTAATCCTTGGGTTTGTGACGACTAAAAAGGTGCGGCTGAGTCTCTCAGAACCTGAGTTGGCGCTCTTGTTTGTTTTACCGGCGGTTATTGGAATTTTTCTTTTTTACTACTACCAGATCGCTCAAACGGCCATTTATAGCCTGAACCACCTCAACCATACTACCCAGTGGTCGAGTGAGACTTTTGTGGGACTGAGGAATTATGTTGAGGTTTTTCAGAGCAAAAACTTTTTGAGCGCCTTTGGCTATACCCTCTACTTCACCGTGGTGGCCGTTTTCTTTGAATTTTGGATCGGCCTGGGGCTGGCGATGTCAACATTTTGGGTGGGGCGCTATTTGCGGGGCTTTCTGCGGGCGCTGATTGTCATACCGTGGGCTATTCCACCCATCATCTCAGCCGCTATTTGGAAATGGTTTCTGAACGCCGATGTTGGGCTGGGCTATTTTTTGGTCCAGTTGGGGTTGGTAGACAAGCCGCCACTATTCCTGGTTGACCCTATTCTGGCTATGCACGCCGTGATCGTGGCCGATATTTGGAAAATGTCCTCTTTGATCGCCATCTTGATGATCGGCGGTCTGGCCGTTATTCCCCAGGATATTTACGATGCGGCCAAAGTGGATGGTGCCCGGGCCTTTTTCCGCTTTCGCCGGCTGACCATGCCGATGCTAACGCCCACCATTCTGGTAGCCCTGCTCTTTAGAACGATGGACGCCTTACGCACCTTTGACCTGATCTACGGTTTAACCAAGGGCGGCCCAGGCATCACCACCGAAACCCTGAGTTCCTTTGCTTATAAATTTTATTTTACCCGGGCCAGGTTTGGTCTGGGCTCGGCTTACGGCATGGTCATTTTTGTACTTATCCTGGGGCTCAGTTTTTTCTATATTAGCCGCATCAGAAAAAATCTGAGGTTTAAAACATAATGTACGAGTGGAGATTAAGAAATCGTAAACGAATTGACAGTGTCCTATCGTTATTGGTGACGCTGCTCATTTCTGCCTTCACCCTTATCCCGCTGCTCTGGGTATTGAGCACCTCCTTTAAACCGATGGGGGCCGAATATCTAATCCCAATTGAACTGTGGCCCAAGGAACCCACCTTACAGGCCTATCGGGCCGTGATTGGTGAGCTTGATTTTCTGGTACCGTTAAGAAACAGTTTTGTCGTTTCATTCTCGGTGGCGGTGCTATGCCTGGCTATTTCATCGCTTTCGGCCTATGCCATTGCCCGTTTGCGATTCAGATACAAGATCGAGTCTCTATTACTGCTGCAAATGGGCGCTATGATCCCGCCGGTAGTCACCATTGCCCCTACTTTTGTGTTGCTCAAATCTATCGGCCTATTAGGCTCGCTGCCAGCCATGATCATCCCCAACATTTTCTACAGTGTGGCGTTATCGACGTGGTTGTTGGCCAGCTATTTTGTGGAATTGCCGTACGAGCTGGAAGATGCAGCCAAAGTGGACGGTTACAGACCTTTTCAAATCTATTGGAAGGTGATTATTCCCCTGTCTGCGCCCGGTATGTTTGCCGCCGGCATGTTTGCCTTCATCGGCTCTTACGGGGAATTTATGTTAGCCTCGGTGGCCACGCTCGGTATCAAAGAGGTCCAAACCATTCCGGTGGCTATTCAGAATTTTTCTTTTGCCTTTAGACAACAATGGACCTGGATTTCTGCCGGGGTTATCCTGGCCCTGATCCCGGTCATCAGTCTGGTGCTTATTTTCCAAAGATGGGTTATCAAGGGCTTGACCGCCGGGGCCGTCAAATACTAGCGTCTTGTGTTCACCCCGGCAATAGAAAGGTAGCCGCTATGGCCGAAGTAAAAGTCAAAAACCTGACCAAAAAATTTGGTGAGACCGTTGCCGTCGACGACATCAACCTGGATTTCCCCGAAGGCAAGTTGACGGTCCTGGTAGGACCTTCCGGGTGTGGCAAAACAACCTTGCTCCGTATGTTAGCCGGGCTTGAGGAACCAACCGCCGGGGAACTGATTATTGGGGGCAAAGATGTGGCCCATATCCCGGCCTGGGACCGCAATGTGGCGATGGTCTTTCAGAGCTATGCCTTATACCCCAATATGACCGTTTTCAAGAACATGGCCTTTCCCCTGGAAGCGCGCAAAACGCCCAAGGCCGAGATCAAGAAGCAGGTTGAAAAATCGGCCGAAATTCTGGGCCTGACCGAGCTGCTAAACAGGTATCCTCGCCAACTGTCCGGTGGGCAGATGCAGCGAGTGGCCATTGGCCGGGCCATTGTCCGCAACCCCGACGTCTTTCTAATGGACGAACCCCTTTCAAACCTGGACGCCAAACTGCGGGTTAGCACCCGGGCCGAGTTGAAACACTTGCAGCGTGAATTGGGCGTCACAACCGTCTATGTTACGCACGACCAGGCTGAAGCTATGACTCTGGCCGACCAGCTCGTGGTCATGAATTCAGGGCGGATATTGCAGGTTGATTATCCGGAGCATATTTACTATCATCCCCAGCAGGTGTTTGTTGGGGGATTTATTGGCAACCCCGGCATGAACTTCATCCCCTGCCAGCTTGATGCCGCACGGTCAAAGTTGATCAACCCTCATTTGATTTATGACCTGCCGCCCCAAATAAAAGAGAAGTTCAAAGATTTTCCCATCGACAAGCCAATGGTCCTGGGTATTCGCCCCGAAGATATTACCCTTTACCCCCAGGAAAGGCCCGGCGCGATGAAAGTTTCGGTTTACGTGACCGAGGAGTTAGGCAAAGAAACATTAGTCACGGTTATGTACGGCAATAGTTTTCTCAAACTTTTTGTACCGCCCATCGTCGGCATGTATCAAAAAATTGGCCAGGATGTTTGGCTACGCTTTCAGCCGGAAGGTCTGCGTATTTTTGATGCGGAAAGCCAGGAGCTGTTGCTCGATTGTACCCCGGAAAAATTGGAGATCGAATATGGGGGCGTAATCTATGGATAAGAACTGTCCCCCAGGGACATTATCTTATCCGGCTGGTACAATCCCATTTGGCCTTAACCAACCAATCCTCTGTGTTAACGATCAGTGTGGTTATTACTATGAACGCCCCGAAGTGTTAGCCGAATTACAAGCCGGGCGCTTCGACAGCTTGATAAAACTGGCTCAAGCCGGCCTGGACATGGGCTTTCCGGTCTTCAACGTTCAATTGATGGCCCCCACCCTGATCGACCGTGAACGGGAATTACTCCCCCAAGCCGTTGCCGAGATATACGCAGCAACCGGCTGCTGCATCGCTGTTGATTCAAGAGACCCGGATGTGGTCGATCTGGCTCTGGCGGCCTACCCCCACAAGGCCATGTGCAACTCGGTCAATGGTGAGTGGGACAACCTCAAAGCGATGCTGCCCGTTATTGCCAAACACGGCGCGGCCATTGGCACCGCCCTGGTGTATGAGCAAGGCATCCCCCAAACCGTAACGGAGCGATTATTTGTGGCCCGGCGCATCGTTGACATGGCCCAGGCGCATGGCATCCCTCGCCAAGATGTGATGATCGACGCCGTCTGCTTGCCGGCCGGCGTTGCCCCTGACAGTATGCGGGTTACCCTGGCAACCATAAAGGCGCTACACGAAGAGTTGGGAGTGCCGACGTTGTTGGGGATCAGCAACGCCGGCTTCATGATGCCCAACGCCCGCCTCATCGATCTGGCCTACTTCATCAGCGCCATCTCCTGGGGGCTAGATGTCGCTATGATCGATCCTTTCACGCCCTATCTACCCTGGTTGAGCCGGACGATGGACTTTCTGATGGGGGTTGATCCTTACGCCCAGGAGTATTTAGCCTATTATCGGGCTAAGGCCAATGATAGATAATCTTCCCCAAAAATCATTGTACAGCCGCCTTGATTTTTGTCTGTATTGCCTATAAATTCATTCTTGGGTATTGGGATAAGGATGAATTCTGGAGAAGTCAAATGATCAAAGATCGACTTGCCGTGGTTGAAGGCGATATTACCCGCCAACAAGTGGAGGCCATCGTCAATGCCGCCAACAGCTCTCTACTGGGCGGCGGCGGCGTCGATGGGGCCATCCACCGGGCGGCCGGGCCGAACCTGCTGGCCGAGTGCCGCACCCTGGGCGGCTGCCCCACCGGTGAGGCCAAAATTACCGGCGGCTATAACCTGCCCGCCAGGTACGTCATTCATACCGTTGGCCCGGTCTGGCGTGGGGGCGAGTACGGTGAGGCTGAACTGCTAGCCAGTTGTTATCGGCGCAGCCTGGCCCTGGTTGAGGAGTATGGCCTCCACACGGTTGCGTTTCCTTCGATCAGCACCGGCGCTTACGGATTTCCAATGGAGCCGGCCGCCAGAATCGCCGTAACCGAAATCAAAAAATTTCTGGAACAGAATTCAACCGTCGAAAAGGTTGTTCTGGTTTGCTTTGGCCGGCGAGCCTACCAGATTCACCGGGCCGCAGTCGAGGATATCATCGGTTGAGGGGATAGCCGGGGTTACCAACCAACCGCATTTTCCAGGTGATTGATTTGCGGCAAACCCGGTCCAAACTGGATGGCCACCACATCGATGCGCCAAGCTTGCTGGGACGTTGCCCTTTCCTGTAAATAGGTTTGGGCCAATTCAATCAGCCGGGCCTGCTTGGTCGGGGTGATGCTTTCCTCGGCCGGGCCAAATTGATCGCCCCGCCGCGCCCGCACCTCGACAAAAACCAACACGTCCTCAATTTGAGCCACAATATCCAACTCGCCGGCCCGGCAGCGCCAGTTGCGGGCGACAATCCGGTAGCCCTTGGCTGCCAGGTGAGCCGCGGCCAGCTCTTCGCCGCGCCGGCCGGTCCGTTTTCTTTGATCCATCCTCACCCCACTGATCGAACTGGCCGCATCATAACATAACGCTCCCAAAACAACAAAGCTAGATGAAGAGTGAAAAAATCATTGCCAGCCGGGTTGAGTTATGTTACAATGGCCCTGAAGTGAAATTTCATTGACCCTCCGAGCCCCGATGAACCAGACCGAAGTCATCCAATTAATCAAGTTCAGCCGCAATGCCGGCAAGTCACCGGATTTGCGCCGGGCCAACTTGAGCCAAATGGATCTGGCCGGCCTCGACCTGCGTGAGGCCAACTTAAATGAAGCTGATTTGTATGGGGCCAACCTCTCTAATTGCAATCTGCGCCAGGCGAGTTTGATCTTTGCCAACCTGATCAAAACTGACCTGACCAGGGCTGAATTGATTGAAGCCAACCTGGTTTTTGCCAACCTGCGCCTGGCCAACTTAACCGAGGCTGACCTGACCGGCGCCAATTTGAGCGCGACCGACCTGGTCGGCGCAGTCTTGGTGCGGGTCAATCTGACTGGAGCCAATTTGAGTGAAGCCAATCTCAATGAGGTCAATTTAAATGAGGCCAATTTGAGCCGGACCAACCTGACCGAAGCCAATCTGAGCCAAGCCAATTTGCGAGCAGCCAATTTCAGCCGGGCCAACCTGCAAGATGCTAACCTGAGCCAGGCCGATTTGCGCCAGGCTATTCTGAACGGCGCCAATCTCATTGGGGTCAATCTCAATGAGGTCGATTTGAAAAAAGCCAGCTACGACCAGGCAACCCGGTGGGCCGAAAATTTTGATCCGGCCACGGCCGGCGCCGTCAAAGCTAAAAAATGGTTTATCTTCTAGCTGGTCTCTCTGCCCCTTTAATATGGCATTTGTCCAACGTAATAGTGACATTCGTCACTAGCGACAGGCGGTCATTTCCGCTATATTAAACTGGGTCGTAACACAATACTTTTCAAATAAGGACGCGGTTGAAACCGCATCTGGAGGGCTACGCCGTGATGTCCGCCTCCGCGGACAAAAACACCCGTCCACCTGCGTGGACGACCGGCTTTAGTCCTGGAGGAGCGATTTCAATCGCTTATTTGAAAAGTATTGGGTCTTAACATCAACCATTATCACCTTACAATAGGCCCTCAGCATTAGGGACCGGTCCGGTTACGTCAGGCCGTTTTTTGCATCGGCCATAATTCCGTCATTACTCTGCAAATTAAGTTCAAAGGAGAAACAAATGACTGCACAGCTTATTGATGGTACCGCCATTGCCGCCGCCATTCGTGGCGAAATCAAGGCCGAAGTGGAGGCAATGAAAGCCCAGTATGGTAAAGTACCCGGCCTGGCCACCGTGTTAGTCGGTAGCCGGAAAGACTCCCAGGCTTACGTCCGCATGAAAACGAAGGCCTGCGCCGAAGTGGGCATTACCTCTTTTGGCCACGACCTGCCCGAGGACATCAGCCAGGCCGACTTGCTGAAAGTGGTCCGGGAACTCAACGAAAACCCCGCGGTAAACGGCATTCTGGTCCAGTTGCCGTTGCCGGCGCACATCGATGACGAGGAAATTCTGGGCGCCATTAGCCTGGAAAAAGATGTGGATGGCTTTCACCCGCTCAATATTGGACGATTGTCGATGAAACGCCGCGAACCGCTGTTTGTGCCCTGCACGCCCAAAGGCTGCATCGAGCTGCTCGACCGTTCCGGCGTAACCATCGAGGGCAAGCGGGCCGTGGTGTTGGGCCGCAGCAACATCGTTGGGCTGCCGGTGGCGATGTTACTGCTCCACCGCAACGCCACCCTGACCATCTGCCACTCCCGCACCAAAGATCTACCCGCCGTGGTACGCGAGGCCGACATTCTAATTGCCGCGGTTGGCCGGCCGCAGATGGTCAGGGCTGATTGGGTCAAACCGGGCGTGGTGGTGATCGACGTGGGGGTGAACGCGGTGGATGATCCCACCAGCGAGAAAGGTTACAAGTTAGTCGGCGATGTGGCCTTTGACGAGGTCAAGGAAGTGGCCGGGATGATCACCCCGGTGCCGGGCGGAGTCGGCCCAATGACCATTGCTATGCTCCTGCGCAACACCCTCGACGGGGCCAAGCGCAGCCTGGGTATGGCCTGAGCGCCCCGGCAACTGAGGTAACGATATTACAGGGGTAGGTTATAAGCCTGCCCCTTTTGTTTTTTTCACCGGGAAAGAGTATCATCAGTAAAAAATTGGAGGTGCACCATGATTGTCACAACGGCTGATCTATTCAAAGTCGCCTACGGCAACTTTGCCATTGGCGCCTACAATATCAACAATATGGAACAAACGCTGGGCTTGTTCGAAGGCTCGATCAAGGCCCAGGCCCCGATGATTATCCAAATCTCGCGCGGCGCCCGCAAATATGCTGGCGTGCCAATGCTGGAAGCGATGATCCGGGCAGCCGAGGCTATGTACCCGGAGGCCATTTTTGCCGTCCACCTGGACCACGGCGATGAGGCCACCTGCTACGATTGCATCGACTCCGGCTTCTACAGCTCGGTCATGATCGACGCCTCGCACCATCCCTTTGCCGAGAACGTGGCCATCACCCGCCGGGTGGTAGAGCGCGCCCACGCCCGCGGGGTCAGCGTGGAGGCGGAACTGGGCATGTTGGGCGGGGTTGAAGAGGATATTCGCGTCGATGAAAAGCACGCCCTTCTGACCGACCCGGACGAGGCCAGGGAGTTTGTGGAGCAGACCGGCTGCGACTCGCTGGCGGTGGCCATCGGCACCAGTCACGGCGCCTACAAATTCACCGGCAGTCAGGGCTTGCACTTTGAGCGCATGGCCGAGATTCAGCAGCGGCTGCCCGGCTTTCCCCTGGTGATGCACGGCTCCTCGTCGGTGCCGCGCCAGGAGGTGGAGCGGATCAACGCCGCCGGCGGCAAGCTCGACCCTTCGGCCAAGGGCGTTGATGAGAACGAGTTCATCCGGGCCGTGCCGCTGGGGGTGACCAAGGTCAATATCGACACCGATGGCCGGCTGGTCTATACCCGCGTCTTCCGGGAGAGTTTCCGGGACAACCCCGAGAATTTCGACTTCCGCAAGCCGGGCAAAATCCTGGTCGAGGAGTACGCCAATTTCATCGTCCACAAGAGCCAGAAACTCGGCAGCGCCGGCCGGCTGGCAGAAGTGCGCCAGGCGTTGGCCGCGGCAAAATAGCCGCAGCCAGCTTTCACACGATGCTAACCAACGTCTTCGTCCGGGATCGCTTCACCTGGTTGGCCTACTTGATGCTGGCCTACTATGCCTATGCTATGGCCATCCTCGGCCCGCTGATGCCTTTTCTGCGCGCCGAACTGAATTTCAGCTACACCGTCGCCGGATTGCACGGCAGCGCCTTTGCTCTGGGAATGATCGTAGCCGGACTGTTGGGCGACCGCCTGGCCCAGCAGTGGGGCCGGCGGGTCGTTTTTTGGGGCGGTGGGGCCGGGATGGCCGCCGGCGCGGTAATCCTGGCTGGCGGCGACCGGGTGCTACTGACCCTTGCCGGTGCCTTGTTGATGGGTGGCTTAGGGTCATTTCTGCTGGTGATGATCCAGGCCAGCCTATCGGATCATCACGGGGAGCAGCGAGCCATTGCCCTGACCGAGTCAAATGTGGCCGCCAGTATCAGCGCCAGCCTGGCCCCGGTCTTGATCGGCGCGTTTCAACGCTCCGATTGGGGCTGGCGCAGCGCCCTCTATTTGATTACCGCCGCATTTGCCAGCCTTTTCATCTATTTCCAGACCGTGGTGGTTCCCGATAACCGCCCGGCGGCTACCCTTAAATCAAATCCCGGCGCGCCTCCCTCTCTGCCAAAGGCTTATTGGGCCTATTGGAGCGTGGTCATGCTGGTGGTTTCGGTCGAGTGGTGCTTGATTTTCTGGGGCGCTGACTACCTGGTCGAAAAGATTGGATTGAGCAAGGTCAATGCGGCCACCATGATGAGCGTGTTCTTTGGGGCCATGGTCTTGGGCCGGATCATCGGCAGTCGTCTCAGCCGGACCGTAGCCAGCCCAACTTTGCTGCTCAGCGCCATTGGGATTGCCGGGGTTGGTTTTGGCCTGTTTTGGTTAGCATCCTTCGGGCCGCTAAATATCACCGGTTTGTTTTTCGCCGGGCTGGGTGTGGCCAACACATTCCCGCTGACCCTGGCTGTGGCCGTAAGCGTTGGCGCTCGCCGCAACGACGCCGCCAGCGCCCGGATCGCTCTGGCCAGTGGGCTGGCCATCCTGATCTCGCCCCTGGTCCTGGGTTGGGTAGCCGATCAGCTTGACCTGCAAAATGCTTTCAGCGTGGTAGCCGGCCTGCTGCTGGCTGCTGCCGTGGTCACCTTTTTGACCAATCGGTTAACTCGCGCTCACCCTTGAGCCTATCGTTACCCAGGGGGTGTGATAGTTCCTGTTATCAGTTATCAGTTATCGGTTGTCAGTTCAACGGTTCACTGACTCCTGATAACTACTCACTGTTTTCAGGAGTCAAACTATGAATATCGACAACATTCACCACATTCTAATCATCGGCGCCGGAACGATGGGCCAGCAGATTGGCCTGCAATGCGCCATGCACGGCTATCAGGTTACCCTGTATGACCTGGCCCCGGAGATGTTGGCGGCGGCCACCGAACAGATCAAAGTCTACGCCGACCATTTAGTGGCCACCGACCGGCTCAGTCAGGACGAAGCTGAAGCGGCCCTGGCCCGTATCACCTCCACTACCGATCCCGCTCAGGCCGCCCAGGCCGACTTGCTGAGCGAGTCTGTGCCGGAGGACCCCACCTTAAAAGGCCAGGTCTTGGCTCAATTCAACCGGCTCTGCCCGGCCCACACCATCTTCACCACCAACACCTCAATGCTGCTGCCCTCGATGTTTGCCGAAGCCACCGGCCGGCCGCCTCAATTTGCGGCCTTGCACTTTCACCAGATTGTCTGGGAGTCCAACGTGGTCGATATTATGCCTCATCCCGGCACTGCGGCGGAGACGGTCGAGCTGCTGCAACAGTTTGCCCAACGGATCGGCCAGATTCCGATTGTGCTGCAAAAGGAAAATTACGGCTACGTCTTCAACTCGATGCTCGGCGCCTTGAACCGGGCCGCCATCAGCCTGGCCGCCAAAGAGGTGGCCTCCATTGAGGATATTGACCGGGCCTGGATGGGCGTGATGAAAACACGGATTGGACCGATGGGCATTCTGGATGTGATCGGTCTCAAAACCGCCTGGGATATTACCGCATATTGGGCCAAAACGTTGCCCGATCCCGAACTGCAAACCAACGCCGACTTTCTCAAGCAGTACGTCGACCGGGGCTGGTTGGGGGTAAAAACCGGGCGGGGTTTCTACAGCTATCCCGAACCGGCCTACCAGCAGCCCGGCTTCCTGGAGGGTAAATAGCAGATCGTGCATCGCCGGAAAATTTTGCGGTTATTGGACAGTTACCCGCTCACCGATGACCGGGACCGGCTGCAACGGGAACGGGTGCGCCAATTTGTGCAGGCCAATCCGGACTGCTTTGAACGCAGCTTGGCGGTCGGGCACCTGACCGGCTCAGCCTGGATTGTCAACCCTGGCCGCGACCGGGTGCTGCTAACCCACCACCGCCAGTTGGACCGCTGGCTGCAGCCGGGCGGCCACGCCGACGGCGACCCTGACATTTTCGCCGTGGCCCGCCGCGAAGCCGGCGAAGAGTCCGGTCTGCGCCGGATTCGGCCGCTGTCAACCGATATCTTCGATCTGGATATCCACCTGATTCCGGCCAAGCCGGGCGTCTCTATGCACTACCATTATGATATCAGGTTCATCTTTGAGGCCGACCCGGCAGAACTGCTGGTTGTCAGCTCTGAGTCCAAAGCTTTGGCCTGGGCGCCGCTGGAGGCGTTAACTGAGTGGGGTGTTGAAGACGGCATCTTGCGAATGGCGGATAAGACAAAGAGATACAAACGTGATTGAACTGTATCGTCTGGCCGATAGTCCACTGGGCGACGCCATCGAGGCCGCCCTGCGAGATATGGTGGCGGCTTATGAGCGGATCATAGTTGAGCCGGGGCAAGAACCGGCCGAGCTGCCCACCGGGACCACTCTGCCGGCCATCAAACACGATGAACGGTTGATTAGCGGCCAGGCAGCCCTGGTCGCTTACTTGAGCGAGTTGGAGCAATTTGTGGCCGACTGGCGGCGCTTTCAAAGCGATGCCTGTTACATTGATGAGGATGGGGAGGTTTGTTGAGATGAAAACTTGGCGACCACCTGAAGATTGGCTCAAAATTACCACCATCGACGCCCACACTGGCGGGGAGCCGTTCCGGGTGATTACCGGCGGCTACCCGGATTTACCGGGAGAAACCATTTTGGCTCGTCGTCGCTACGCGAAGGAACACCTGGATCACCTGCGCACGGCACTGATGTTTGAACCGCGCGGCCACGCCGACATGTACGGCTGCATCCTGACCGCACCGGTCAGCCCGGAGGCAGATTTCGGTATCCTCTTCATGCACAACGAGGGTTACAGCACCATGTGCGGCCACGGCATTATCGCCATCACCAAAGTGGTGTTGGAGACCGGTTTCCTGCCGCGGCAAGCCCCCGAAACCACCGTCAAAATCGACACGCCGGCCGGGTTGGTGACGGCCCACGCTCGCATAGCCGGCGACCGGGTGGAAAGCGTCTATTTTCACAACGTGCCTTCGTTTGTGCTGGCTTTAGATGAGACAGTGACAGTTCCGGGCCTGGGCCAGGTGCGGTACGATCTGGCTTTTGGCGGCGCGTTTTACGCCTACGTCCAGGCTGAGGAGGTCGGGCTGAGCTGCACGCCGGCTGATTTTCGGCCACTCATTGAAAAAGGGATGGCCATCAAACGAGCGATTATGGCCAGCCGGCCCATTCCGCACCCCTTTGAAGCAGACCTCAGCTTTCTCTACGGGACCATCTTCATCGGCCCACCCCTGAACGGCCAGGGGGCGCACAGCCGCAACGTTTGCATTTTTGCCGAGGGGGAAGTGGACCGCAGCCCGACCGGCAGCGGCGTCAGCGGGCGGTTGGCCATTCATTATGCCCGGGGCGAGATCGGCCTGAACCAGCCCATCATCGTCGAGAGCATCATCGGCAGCTGCTTCACCGGCCAGGTGGTGCAGACCACCAGCTTTGGCCCCTACCCGGCCATCATCCCCCAGGTGGAAGGGACCGCTCACATCACCGGTCGCCACGAGTTTGTGATCGACCCGGCAGATCCGCTGCAAGACGGATTTATTCTCCGCTAAAGATCGGCCAGATAAGTGCGCCAATTCTCCATAAAATCCTGGTAAAGCTGAAAATGCCCGGTGGCCTCATAAGCGATTGGCTTGACCGGGCAGTGATCGAAACTGTAAATAGTTGCCCCGGGGCAGGCCAGCAGAATCGGCGAGTGGGTGGCGACGATGAATTGGGCGTGGCCGGCCTGGCTCATCTGCCGGAAGATTTTGAGCAGTTCTAACTGGCTCTTGGGCGACAGAGCCGTTTCCGGCTCGTCCAGCAAATATAACCCTTTCAGTTGATAGCGTGTCCGAAAATAAGCCAGCAGCGATTGGCCGTGAGACTGGGTGACCAGCGACTTACCCCCAAAATAGTCCAGCATCCCCCGGTCGGCCGCGGCCCACTCATCCAGGCTGTGGGCAAAGTAGCGGAAGGTATCAGCCCCAAAGAAAGCGCCAGGCACACGACCGTTCACCCACTCCAGCGCCAAATATTGGTACAGCCGCTCTTCGTAAGGATTGACCTCAAAGCGAGTTCGTTCCACCTCCTGCCAGATGTGGATGTCGCTGCGATGGCAGATTGCCTCCAACAGCGTCGATTTACCGGTGCCGTTTTCGCCCACAAAGAAGGTTACCGGGGAAGTGAACTCAAGCTGCCGGGTCTGGTGAAAGATCGGTTGGTTGAAAGGGTAATGATCGATGGTTGGATATTTTTCAGGGAATAGAGTTACACTTCTGAGATGTAAAGTCATTCTCTTTATCGATTCATTTCAAATTCTTCGGAATAGAATTGATTTGGTAGTGACAATAATCCGCTCTTCCTCAAGCGCCCACTGCAAGATTTCATCATCGGTCATCTTGGGGTTTCTTTGGCTGACTTTGAGCACATCATAGCCCATCTGACTCAACCAGTGGGCTAAAATGCCGCTAGCGTTGACATCGGTGAGAAACTTCATGCAGTTATACGCTCATATATCGTTTCGCTACTAAGCATTTGATAGGCATAAAACAGAGCCGCTTGAATATCAACCGGATCAAGTTCTGGAAAATCTTCCAATATTTCTTGCGGCGTAGCTCCTTTAGCCAGCAATTCCACAATCATTTCCACCGAAATCCGCAGATCACGGATGAGCGGTTTGCCACCCAAGACGGCTTTATTAAAAGTGATACGCTTCAGTAAATCTTCCATGGATCTAGCCTCCAATTACCAGTATAGATTTTAGCCATTTCTCTGTCAAACCTAACTGTAACTGGCTGTCATTGGTTTGGTTCCCATCTGGGTCAACACCCCGTAATCTACAACCAACCTCCGATTCACTTATGAGATCGTTCTATCCAAAGTAGTATCGTGCCAGGAGGTGACGTCATCCAGCGACTCGAGATGGGTAAATACGGTCACATTGGCGAACGCCTGGCGAATTTCACGTTCGATCTGCTCCAGCAGTTGGTGACCGCGATGGACCGTCCAGTGACCGGGAACCAGCACGTGCAGCGAGACAAAGCCGCGCGCCCCGGACTGGCGCGTCCGTAAGGCGTGAAATTGGATACCTTCGGTCTCATACCGGGTCAGGATCGCTTGAATTCTGTCCCGATCCTCCGGCGGCAAGGCCGTATCCATGAGGCCGGCAGCCGTTCGTTTGAGCAGTTTCCAGCCCACCCAGATGATGTTGGCCGCCACAATCAAAGCCACTATCGGGTCAAGCCGGTGCCAGCCGGTCAGCGCCACCGCGGCCACCCCGATCACCACCCCCACCGAAGTCCACACATCGGTCATCAAATGTCGCCCGTCGGCCTCCAGGGCAATCGAGTTATACAGCCGGCCGGCCCGCAGCAAAATCCGGGCCACACCTAAATTGATCGCCGACGCGGCCACAGAAACAGCCAAGCCCAAACCAACCTGCTCGATGGGTTGGGGATTGAGCAGGCGGTCCCAGGCCGCCGCGCCAATGCTGAGGGCGGCAACTACAATCAACGTGCCTTCAACTCCGCTGGAAAAATATTCAGCTTTGGTGTGGCCATAAGAGTGTTCTTCGTCGGGCGGGGAGGCGGCGACGGCCAGCATCACCAGGGCCACGGCAGCGCCAATCAAGTTGACCAGCGACTCCAGGGCATCCGACAACAAGCCGACCGAGCCGGTCAGCAGATAAGCGCCGGTTTTCAAGCCGATGGTGAGAATGGCCGCCCCAATCGACAGCCAGGCGTAGCGGGTTAAATGTGCATGGTCCATATTAGCCATCGGCCAACGCCGCCAAAGTTCGAAAGGCCCGGTAACCAGTTAACATATCCGCAGCCACAAACTCCACCCGCCGCTCTTGGAGCCGCCGGCTGCCCGGCAACAGCGCGGCCCGGTCGGCCAGCACCGACTCGGTGAACTCAACCGTTACCGCAATAGGCGGCTCAAGCTGAAATGGTGGAGGGGACTGGCCGGCCTGCACCCGCTCGATGGCTTGTTGAGCAGCCTCAAAAATCCGGGCCTGCGCTACCTCCGGCGGCAGACAATCGGCCGCCTGCTGGCCACGGGCCTGCTTGACCACAGCTGTCTCCACCAAACCCAACAGCTCAACGGCCTCGGCCGCGGCGGTCTGGTCGCCGGAGATCAGCGCCACCGGCACGCCAAATCGGCCACAAACGGCCGCATTCAGCCCAATCTCACCGACCCGTTGGCCGTTTAGCCACAGATTGAGCACGCTCAACGACCAGGTATGGTCTAACACCGCCGGCTGCGCCCCGGCCCGGGCGTGGTAACCAATGAACAACACCGCGGCGACCCTCGGTTCATCCACACCCTGCACCATCGACAGGGGCGCCGGGCTGCCGCAGTTCAAGCGGGCGCGGGGGTCAAGCTGCTCGATCAGCAGATTGCGGTTGGCGGCGTGGCCGTCGCTGACGATGAATTCAACCGCGCCGGCCGCAGCCGCGCCGCGAATGGCCGCATTGACGTCGCCGGTCATCAGGCGACGAAAACGCTCATACTCGGTCTGGCCGGGCGTCACCTGCTCCCAGTTCACCACACCGGAAACGCCTTCCATATCGGCCGCGATCAGGATCTTCATCAGTTAGCCGCTCCCAACCAACCCGGTCAACCTGGTTGCGGCTTCGGCCAGGGCCTGGCGGAGCGGCTCAACTTCATCGAGCATGATGATGATGCTTTGCTCCTCGTCGTCTTCGCTGATACTCCGGAGCAGCAATACTGAGTCTTCAAGCACATCGCCCGGAATCAGCTCGATGATCAGATCGTACGTTGCTTCGATTCTCATATTCATAGCTCTACCCCTCAATGGCGACTTTGACCACCTGATCCGCATAAGCCACATTGAGCGCAAAAGCCTCCGGCGTCCGTTCCAACGGAAAGCGATGACTGACCAGGCCGGACAGGTCAACCAGCCCCCGCTGCACCAGGTGGATGGAGCGGGGATACGTGTGCTTCATCCGCCGGGCCAGGCGAATGGTCAGCCCTTTCCGCCGGACAGTCGAGTGCTTAAAAGTAATGTGATCATCTTCAGCAATCCCCACAATCACCAACCGGCCGCCCAGCCGGGCCATATCGGCCGCTTGCTGTACGGAGTGATCGGCCCAGGCCGCCTCGATAGCCACATCAACGCCGCGGCCGCCGGTGGCCTGCTGCACCACGTGCACCGGATCGACCGCATCACAATTGATCGGGATGGCGCCGAAACGCTCGGCCAGGGCCAAGCGCCAGGGGAATTTGTCACTCACAAAGATCGGGTCGGCCCCGGACAGCTTGACCAACTGCAAAATGGCCAATCCGATCGTGCCGGCCCCCAGTATGGCTACGCTGTCGCCCACCCGAATCCGGGCCAGATCGACCGAATGGACGGCCACGCCCAGCGGCTCCAGCAGCGCCCCGGTAATGTCGTCGATGGAGTCCGGCAGCGGGAAGCAGCCTCGGACCGGCATATGCAGCCATTGGCGCAGGCTGCCGTGGTCCGGGTAGTTGCCGCAAAAATGGAGGTTGAGGCAGAGGTTGGGGTGACCTTGCTCGCACATCTCGCAGCGCCAGCAGGGCTGGGCCGGATCGACCGCCACCCGCATACCCGGGGTGAGCGGTTCGAAATTACCGTCGAACGACTCCGGCCCAACGGCTTCAACCACGCCAGCAAACTCATGGCCCAAAACCAGCGGCGCCTGCACCACGGAGTCACCGATGCGGGCATCTTTGTAGGAGTGAAGATCGCTACCGCAAATGCAGGTGGCGGTCATGCGCAGCAATACTTGGCCTGGTCCGGGTGGGCCAGGGTGGGGTACCTGTTCAACTCGCAGATCGGCCGGACCGTGCAGTCGCACGGCGGTCATCGTAGCTGGATAGTTCATTATCGTTAACCTCATCCTTGAAAGAGAATTGTCTTTCTCGTTGCCGCGCTTTTTCTCGTTCCCAAACTGAGTTTTTTCTCGTTCCCAAACTGAGTTTGGGAACGAGAAAAAAAGATCCATTATTCATCATAACGATACCAGCCGCCGTTGTCGATAAAGACCCAATATTTGGCGTCGAGGGGGTTGTGCAGGATGGCGCCCCCCTGAAACGCCTGCACCTCGCAACGAGGGTAGTCGGGACCACCCAGCTCCTCGTCGCGGGCCTGGCCGATATCGGCGCGTAAATCCGGGTATTTACACCACAGCATACCAAAGCCTCGTTTGGGGCCTAACGGGGCGCGGGCTTCGGCGTCGCTGCACCAATATTCCGGGCTGCCGGGCCAGGTATCGGTAAAACGGTACGATTTGGTCGCGCTGTTGGCCGCCGGGTCGGGGATGGCCGCAGCCCAAACCGAGTCAGGGTCCTGCAGGCTATCGAACCAGACCATGTAACCCCGCTCAAAATATTGGCGAGCGCACAACCTGTCTCCCACCGGATTGAGCCGCGGATAGCCCAACTCGCTGTCGCTGCCGCCCAAAGCCGACCAGATATCGGCATACCGACCGGTCGGCCGCAAGCCGGTGTCACTCCAGCGAGGTGGGACCGGGGTGAGCGTCGCCGTTGGAGTCGAGGTCGAAGTGGGGGTAGGGGTGACGGTGGGAGTGGGGGTCAGGGTAAGCGTAGGAGTCGGGGTGAAAGTTGGGGTAGGCTCATCAGCCGGGAGTGTGTCACCGGCAGCGTTTGGCGTTACCGTGGCACATTCGGTCCCACAGCCGCCGGGACAGTCGCCCGGACAGAAATAAACCTCGTTCGGAGCGCAAGGCGGCGGAGTGCAGACTACAATGGGCGTATCGATTGGCGCTAAAGGCAGCGGCGTGTCGGTGGGTAACAGCGGCGGAGAGGTTAACGTGGGCGACGGCGGGGTTGGAGTCACTGCCGCAGGTAGCGGAGTAGCTGCTGCGAACGGCGTGTCCGTAACGCTTTGCGATATGCTCTGCACGGGCACGGGGGTGGGGGTTCCGCCCAGCATATACATTAAACCGGCTAGCCCACAAACGCCGGCAATGCCCAGAATTATCAACCCAATCACTATCGGCAGCCAGGGCAGCCCTTTTTGAGCTGAGGCGGGCGTGGCAGCCGGAAGAGGCGACGGAGCCGGTAGGGGTGAGGGCCGAATCGGACCCACGTGAGCCACCGTGGCTTCGGGATCGGGCGGAATCGGCGCGGCGGCAACGGCAGGTTCAAGCCCCTCCACGGCCCGGCGCAGGGCGGCGGCCATCTCGCCGGCGCTGCTAAAGCGATCAGCCGGCTCTTTGGCCAGCGCCTTGAGCAGGACTCGCTCAACCGCTTCGGGAATGTGCGGATTCATCTGGCGGGGAAGCGGGATGGGATCGGTGATATGTTTGATGACCACGGCCATCGGCGTTTCAGCTTCATAAGGAACCCGGCCGGTCAACATTTCAAAGAGCACCACGCCCAACGAATAGACATCGGTGCGGGCGTCTACCGGCAACCCCTGGCCCTGCTCCGGGCTCATATAGGCCGGGGTGCCCACCCCAACCCCGGAGCCGGTCAGTTGGACCGAGCCTTCGACCATTTTGGCCAGGCCGAAGTCGCTGAGATAGACCCAGCCGCGTTCGTCAATCAGGATGTTACTGGGCTTGATATCACGATGCAGAATGCCACGCTGGTGGGCGTTGTCCAGGGCACCGGCAATTTGCTCGATGAGTTTGAGCGCCCGAACCGGCGACATCGGTGAGCCGAGCTGGTCATGGAGCGTACCGGCCGGGACGTATTTCATCACGATATAGCTGATATTGTCTTGTTTGCCAAAATCGTACACCGGTAGGATGTTGGGGTGGTCGAGTTGGGCGATGGCCTGGGCTTCGCGGGTGAAACGTTCGGCAAAGCCCGGTTCGTGCAGAAAATAGGGCGGCAGGATTTTGAGCGCGACGGAACGATTGAGCGAAGGCTGGTAGGCTTTGTAGACCGTGGCCATACCGCCCTTGCCGATCTGCTCAACGAGTTGATATTGTCCAAGGGTCTGGCCGATCATCGATTCCATAACTGCTTGCCTCATAAAATTGGAAGTGGGAGGTGAGATAGGGGATGGGTGATTTGTGATGCGTGATTATTACTCCTGGTTTGGGTTGGTTATTGGTGGTAATTGCCACTTGCCGGCTGTGTCTCGTTGGAGGGCAAAGGAGCGGGTGATAGCCTGGCGGTTGAGGGGGCCGTAAATATGTGGAAACAACCCATGAGAGGCAGACGCAAGTTTCACTGAATCGGTTAAGGCAGGTGGGGTGGGCGGTTCAAATTTAAGGGGGGCAGTCAGGCGGGTGGGGTCGATTTCCAGGACCAGCAGGTCATCAGCCAGGCTGGCAAAGAAAGCGTTAGCAACTTCCAACAGTGTATCCAGGCTACTGGTGCAGTGAATGAAGCCTTCGGCGACAAAAGATTCGGGCAAGTAAGAGCTATTTTCGGACTGCCGGTGAAAGTAATCAGCCGGCACAAGGTGGTAGATTGGTTCAGCTTGGATCCTCATAACGAACTTATGATACACCTGAGCGAGTGGTTTTCAAAGTTCAACTAACTCAGAATTGATTTGTAGAAGACACCGTGGGGTGAATTAGGCCAGGTAGGAAAGTAAAATACTTAAGCCGTATAAGGCAAAGAGAGGCAGCATCACCAGCGCCATGTTGAAAGGATCAACAGTCGGGGTAATCATTGCGGCAAGAATGGCGATGATAATTACGGCAAAACGCCACTGTTTCAGAAGAAGTTGGGGAGTTACAATACCGACTTTAGTCAAAATAAAAAGGATCAGGGGAGTTTCAAAACTGACCCCAATCCAAAATATGAGCGAGGTTACAAAGGGAATATACTTTTGGGATTGCCACTCTGTTTTGAAAATATCCTCTTGAAAAGTACTCAAAAAACCAATGGCAGTTGGGATCAGAATAAACCAGGCAAAACCGACCCCAATCAGAAAGAGCAGGGTGGCAACCGGAACGCCCCAGCGCACATACCGCTTTTCGTTCTCCTCCAGGCCCGGCAACACAAACATCAGGAATTGATAAATCAAAAAGGGCATCGCCAGAACCAGACCACCGGTTAAGGCCACTCTAAAGAAAACAGCAATACCCTCAGTCGGCCCTAGAATTTGTAATTTTTCGCCATACGGCTTAATCAAGAGCGCCAGAATTTGATTAGTAAAAGCGGCGACCAGGAAAGTACACACGAGAACGGCAATCGCCGACCTGATGAGCCGGTTACGTAGCTCCTCCAGATGTTCCAGGAGGGTCATTTGTCCGGCGAAACGATCGAGGGTTGCTGGATCTGGTGAGGACATGGCCCTACTCATTCACTGCCTGGGCCGGAGCGGCAGGCTGGGGCATAGCAGGGGACGATTCAATACGTTTATCTTCTTCAGCCGGAGTTTGAGCAGATGACTCTTGCCAGGCCCGTTGAGTTTCTTGGGTGGTTTCGGCCAACTCCTGGCGAGTTTTCCGTAACTCCTCGACCTGGGTGGTTGTTTCGGCGGCAACTTCGGTTTTAGCCTGGTTGATCTCTTGCTTAATCTCGTCAAACTCTTGCCGAGTTTTCTGAAGTTCTTCCAGTCGAGCGGCTGCGGTAATTTCTCGCTGCCATTCGGTTAGCAAACCCTGGGACATATTCCGCAAATCGGCAATGGTTCTACCAATTTTGACCGCCATTTCGGGCAGACGGCGCGGCCCAAACACCATCAGGGCGATGATGAAGATCAAAATTAACTCTGGAAATCCAATTCCTAAAATATCCATCCAACAGATCGAGGCTCACTGTTTTACCCAGGCACCTTTAACATTTCCCGAATCTTAATCCGATCTCGAGAAACCAAGCTCCCCAAGACTCCATTCACAAAACGAGGAGAACTTTCTGCGCCAAACATCTTTGCCAACTCTACGGCTTCATTGATGGCCACTTTGGGCGGAATTTCAGGCGAGAACAGTAATTCAAAGATGGCAATCCGGAGCACGTTACGGTCTACGGCTGCGATCTGCTCAATTGGCCACTCCGGAGCTAACTCACCAACCACATTATCAAGATAGGTCCGGTAAGTCTGTACTCCCCTGACCAGTGACCAAGCAAAAGTTTCGGCCGATTCAGGTAGAGGACGCTCTTCCAACCTGGCCTTAAAGGCGGTATGCAGCTCGTGATTGGTAAAATCGAGTTCGTAGAGGGTCTGCAAAACCACGGCCCGAGCGCGTCGACGAACTTTCATCAGTTCCTCCCTTTTGCTTCTACAGGCTCGCCTGAATATTTAATGTGCTGTGAATGTTCAATCGTGAACCAAATACTTGGGGAATTGCCCCATTATGAGCCGAAACAGGAACGAACTCGGTTCGCCCCGGGTTACAGCTTCAAATTTACTGCATCACCAAGCCGCCATCTACCGTTAAAACCTGACCGGTAATAAAGCCAGCCTCATCAGAGGCCAAGAAAAGCACCGCATTGGCCACATCTTCCACCGTACCTAAACGCCCCAGGGGTGTGTTTTCAATCGTCGCCTGAATCATCTCACCGGGCAACACCTCGGTCAGGGCAGTGGGTATAAACCCCGGAGCGACGGCATTAACGGTGATATTTCTTGAACCCAACTCCTTGGCCAAAGCCTTGGTAAAGCCGATCAGACCGGCTTTTGAGGCGGCATAGTTGGTTTGACCGGCCTGACCGGCCAGACCCACCACCGAGGTGATGTTAATAATCCGTCCCCCCCGCTGCTTCATCATCGGCCGGGTTGCCGCTTTGGAACAGTTATAGGCGCTGAAAAGATTGGTCCTCAGCACCAGCTCCCAATCTTCCGGCTTCATTTTCATGATGAGCATATCGCGGGTAGTACCAGCGTTATTTACAAGTATATCTATTTGGCCGTATGTGTCAATAGTAGCCTTGATGAGCCGTTCCGCTTCCTCAAATTGACTCACATCAGCCTGGATAACTACGGCCTCGCCGCCGGCCTGTTTGATAGCCTTAACTACCGCCTCGGCTCCAGCGGCGCTACTGCGGTGGTTGACCACCACTTTAGCGCCTTGCGCGGCCAGCACTGCGGCAATAGCCGCCCCGATCCCCCTGGAACTCCCTGTGACAACAGCTACTTTATTGGAAAGATCAAGCATAGTCTATCAGGTCCAAATTAAAAATTGATGAACGCTTGAAGGTGCCCCGTCCTTAGAATTGCCAGAAGTTCCGGTCACCCGGCGCAAGTGGCCCTTTGAAAACAGCCTCTAAGCTCAATACTTTTCAAATAAGGGCGCGGTTAAAACCGCACCTGGAGGGCTACGCCGTGATGTCCGCCTGGGCGGACAAAAAGCCCCGTCCGCGCAGGTGGACGGCTGGCTTTGGCCCTGAAGAAGCGATTTCAATCGCTTATTTGAAAAGTATTGCCTCTAAGCTAGTTTTCGGTGCGAAACTCCGTAGGTAGGGCATCCTATGCCCTACCTACGGGCATAGGATGCCCGGGCTTCCGTTTCGCACCGAGTACTAAGCTACGGCTCCGAGCAATGTCTTAATGTCGGCTGGCGCGCCGACCGTATAAGTAATAACGTCCTTGGAGATGCGGCGAATCAAGCCGGTTAGCACATCTTTGGAGCCGATTTCGACGAAAGTGGTCACTTTCTGATCGAGCATATACTGGATCGAGTCGGTCCAGCGCACTGAGGCGGTTAATTGACCCTCCATCTCGGCCCGAATTGCCTCCAAAGACTCGAGCGGTCTGGCCGTAATGTTAGCTACAACCGGAATTTCTGGCAAGTTCAGTGGCGTCTGGTCGATGGCCTGGCGAAACTCATCGGCCACCACCCGCATCAACTCGGAGTGAGCGGCAATGCTGACCGGCAGCTTAACGGCCCGTTTTGCCCTGGCTTCAAGGGCCAATTCAAGCCCTCTGTCAACCGCAGCGTTTTCCCCGGAAACGACCACCTGACCCGGTGAGTTATAATTGGCCACTTGTAACCGCCCCACCCCGGAGTCGGTCACCTGTTGGCAGATATCAGCCACGACCTGATCAGCCAGCTTGATGATGGCCGCCATACTGCCCGGGCTCAATTCACCGGCCTTTTTCATCAAACGGCCACGTTCACGCACCAACCGCAACCCATCGACAAAAGAGAGCACCCCGGCAGCCACATAAGCCGAATATTCACCCATACTGTGACCGGCAACATAGCGGGGTTGCACGGTATATCCTGCTACCCTGAGAGACTCCAGGGCAGCGATACTGGTCACAAAGAGCGCCGGCTGGGTATTGATCGTATCATTCAGCTCTTCAGCCGGCCCTTCAAAACAAAGCCGGCTCAGCGAAAAGCCCAAGATATCATCAGCTTGGGCGAAGAGCTGTTTGGCGATAGGGTAGCTCTCAACCAGAGCCTGGCCCATCCCCACCTCTTGAGATCCTTGCCCCGGGAAGACAAAAACGACGTTGTCCGTCATCTTGAACCCTTTTTCATTATGTTGAGACAAAATAAGAACCGTGCGAAGATACAACAAGCTCAGGCACGGCTCAAGAATTCACCCGGTTATTGAATAGCTCAGTCGTCTATTCAGCCAATTCCTTTTGCGGAATGACCTGGACACCGTTATAAGAACCACAAGATGGGCAAACGTGGTGAGACAGTTTCAGCGTATGGCACTGAGGACAAGGGACCATATGCGGCGTTTTCAAACGTAGATAATGCGCCCGCCGACGATCGCGCCGGACCCTGGAAACTTTTCGTTTAGGTAAAGCACCCATAATAAATTAAATCCTTTCTGACCTTTTTCTTCGGATTGAAGTATCACTCTTCCAGATGAAAAGTCTGTAGACTGGCCCAACGGGGATCTACGACTTCATCCTGACAATTACAAGCTTTGAGGTTAAGATCTTGACCGCAGTGAGGGCAAAGGCCCTTACAATCTGGCCGACAGTATAGAAAGTCATCACTGGCCAGCATCAAACCCTGGCGAACAACCTCCCATAAGTCCAAAATATGCTGTTCATCAATCTGGTTGGCTTCGTCAGCCTCCGGGGCAATTGGCAGCAGCGCCCCGGTAAGAATATCGAGGGTGGGGTAGAACTCTTCTTCCAATTCAAGCGTAACAGCTACCGTAAATTCGTTCAAACATCGCCCACATACCTTCTGAAGCATGGTTTTCAATATGCCTGTGGCTAAAACATTGCTGCCGGTACGCAAGAGTTTGATCTGACCGGTAATTGGAGCAACAATGGTCCCTGCTTCACCAAGCTCACTGACCGCTTCAGTTTTAAGATCATAATAACGGGTGGCGCCCGTTGCTTCTTTTAATAATTGAGCAACGTTAAACTGAAAATCATGCGCCGCCCGCCTGGATTGATTTTGACGCATAAGGAGCGATTATAAGATAAATTACGCGAATGTCAAGCTAAAATTCTAATTTGCTTCCACAGACTCGCCGGCGGCACTCAACTCGGCAGCATCCTTAGCATGTTGGGATTGGCGCACGTAACGCAAGCCGTTGCGGACAATGGTCAAGGTTTTCATCAGTTGTTCTTCCAACTCGCTAAGCTGGTCGACGATATATTCATCGGTTTCGGCGATAATCTCCTCAGCCCGACGATGGGCCTCTATTTCAATCTCTTGGGCTCGCTGTTGGGCGTACTCAACTAATTCGTGCTCATCGGCCAGGGATTTGGTTTTTTCGCGAGCCATCTCAACCAGGCGATCGGCTTCTTCCTGAGCCTGTAACAGCAGACGCTCACGCTCCGCCTCGGTTCGTTTGGCCAGCTTGACCTCTTCCGGGATAGAGACACGCATCTGGTCGATGATGTCTAAAAAAGCATCCTCCTGCACTATTACATTAGCCGTAAACGGGATATGAAAGCCTTCGGTGATTAATGTTTCAAGCCGATCTATCAGGTGCAGAATGTCCATAGCAGCCACCTTTGCTGAAAATAAAATTAATCTCGCACGGAAACAATTTTTACCCGACTGTTCCCGTCCTCATCGACCATTGATTTTTTTTTCATTGCCTCGACCACGACCGGCGGAGCCAGATGGTCGATTCGCCCCCCGTTCATATGAATTTCTTTAAGAATACTGGAACTTAGAAATAAATATTCCTGGCTGGCCATCAGGCAGACTGTTTCAACTTCAGGCTCAAGTAAATGATTGGTGAGTGATAATTGCAACTCCCACTCAAAATCAGACAAGGCCCGCAGGCCGCGCACGATCACGGACGCGCCTTTATCGCAGGCAAATTTGGCCGTGAGACCACTGTAGCTTTCAACCCGGATATTCTCAATATGAGCCAGAGCCTGACGAGTCATTTCCAGACGTTCCTCAACCGAAAATAGCAAACTCTTCATCGGCCGGTCGTAGACGCTGACGATCACCTCATTAAAAATCTTGGCGGCGCGTTCGGCTATGTCGATATGGCCGTAGGTAATTGGATCAAAAGTGGCAGGATAGATCGCGCTGGTCATTAACTCAAATCACTTTCCATTTTCCAGAAATTATCTAACTGGCGCACCAGTAAGCGATGTTCAGGCTGTTCCAGAGCAGGGTCTTTTTCAAACACAATTTGGGCTTCGCGGCGAGCCATCTCTAAGAGCCGCGTATCGGAAAGTTTCACCAACTTCAAATCCGGCAAGCCGCTCTGGCGTGTCCCAAAAAATTCACCCGGACCACGCAGACGCAGGTCTTCTTCGGCCAGCTTGAAACCGTCTTGGGTTTTTTCCACCGCCTGCAAGCGACTCTCGGCTTCGGGGGTAACCGTATCGGCCAGCAGCAAACAGTAACTCTGGTGTTCACCCCGACCTACCCGTCCCCGGAATTGGTGCAATTGGGCCAAGCCGAACCGGTTGGCCCCCTCGATCAGGATCACGCTGGCGTTAGGTACATCGATCCCCACCTCCACCACGGAGGTCGAAACCAAAATATGGGTCTGCTTATCGCGGAAGGCCATCATTTCCTTTTCTTTCTCATCGGCCTTCATCCGGCCATGCAGCAAACCTAACTTGAGCCGGGGAAATATCTCGCTTTGTAACCGCTTGTGTTCCTCGATGGCCGAGCGGGCCTCGGTCTTGTCCGACTCTTCGACCAGGGGGCAGATGATAAAAGCCTGCCGCCCCTTTTCAATTTGCGTTTGGATAAAGCTGTAGGCTCGCCCCCGTTCTTGGGGGGTAAGCCAGAACGTCTCTATTGTTTGCCGGCCGGGCGGCAGCTCGTCAATGATGGATAGGTCAAGGTCGCCATACAGGGTCAGGGCCAGGGTACGCGGGATAGGGGTGGCGGTCATCACCAACAGATGCGGATTGAAACCCTTCTCCCGCAGGGCCGTTCGCTGCCTCACCCCAAAGCGGTGCTGCTCGTCGATGACAGCCAGCCGCAGATCCTTGATCATTACCTGACTTTGAATGATCGCGTGGGTGCCCACTAACAAGTCGATCTGGCCGGCAGCCAACTGCTCTAATAATTCGTCCCGTTCAGCCGTACCGGTACTGCCGGTAAGCAGACTGACCCTGAACTGCCGGCCCAAACTCTGCCCAATTGGCTCCAACAACCGGCTGATGCTTTGATAATGCTGCTCGGCCAGGATTTGGGTTGGAGCCAGGATGGCGGTTTGACCACCATCCAAAATAGTCAGCACCATCGCCGCCAAAGCCACCACCGTTTTGCCCGAGCCAACATCCCCTTGCACCAGCCGGCTCATCGGCACGTCGCGCCCCAGATCGGCAATTATATCAGCCAGGGCTTTACCTTGAGCCTCGGTCAACCGGAATGGCAGCGCCTGCAACAGCCGCTCCACAGTATCCGGCTCAATCTTAACCGGCGTTCCTTGTTGAGATTGCCAGGCGCGGCGCTGCCGCAAGACCCCCAACTGAATCAGAAGCAGCTCATCAAAGGCCAGCCGGCGCCGGGCGGCCTCCAATTTATCCCAATCGTCGGGAAAATGGATCTGGCGGATAGCCTCATCCAGCGACAAAAAGCCTAACCGTTCGCGCGCTTCACCGGGCAGATGGTCGGGCAACCGGTTGGCCCAGTAATCAACGGTGCGCTTGATTTGATGGCGCAGCCACTTGGCCGTAATGCCGCTGGTCAACGGATAGACCGGCACCAGACGCCCGGTGTGAACCAGATTTTTGTCCAGCTCCTCCCACTCCGGCGACTGAAAGGTTAACCGGCCCAGATACTCGTCAACTTTGCCGCTGATGACAATTTGTTTGCCGGGCCTGAACGTTTTCTCCAGCCACGGTTGGTTGAACCAGGTGGCCTCGATGGTGCCGGTTCCGTCGGATAAAACGGAGGTAACCAGCGGCCAACCCTGCTTGGTATCCCGTTTACGGGTTTCCCAAATTTGGGCGATGATGGTTACTTCTTCGCCGTACTCGAGCCGGTTGATCGTTTTTAGGGAGCGGTAATCATCATAACGGCGAGGGTACAGGGTCAGAAAATCACCAATGGTCTGAACCCCCAAGTTCGACAGGCGTTTGGCGATAGCCTCTTTGATGCCCGGCAATTTGGTGACCGGCGAGTCCAGGCCGGTCTGGGCAAAATTGCTGTGCAACTCGCGGCGTGGCGGCGACGGTGGGGGAACGGGTTTGGGAGGAGGCTGGGTTTTTTTCTCATCTGCCGGTGAAGGCAGTGGAGCGGTTTCAACCCCAGCGGAAGGATCGGCTTCGCTGGCAACAGCTTGAGCCGCCTCAGCCGGAGGTTCCTGGCTTATCTCCTCCAGACCGGGCACGGTTTGATCCGGTTTTGGCGGTGCGATTTTAACCCGGTCATCGTCTGCTTTCTTGTCAGCAGCATCCTCGGCCGGCTTATGCAGCTTGACCAGGATCCGGTGCAGAAATTTTGGCCGTTCCTCAGCCGAGATGTCAGAGTAGGCACAGAGGTTTTGGGTAATCTCTTCAACCAACTGACGCTCTTCCTCGGTCGTAACCTCCTGTAACGCTTCCGCGGACCAGTGGGGGGCCAGTTTCTCAAATCCCCCCAGGACGGCTTTATTCTTATACTCCAGTCTTTTTTCCTGGATCAACATTCGGCTGAGCTTATCAAAACTAGGCAACATAATTTGTTTGGTTAACGTGTTCGATTAACTAAAAGGCCAAACCCTCATAGACCACTACGCCCAGAGCATCGGGACCGAGACGGGTGGCCAAATCAGGGCCATGTTGGATAATGGGAAAATCCAGATTGGGGAAACTCTGTTTCAAACGATCTTGCAAATTTCTAGCATCTTTGTTGGGCTGCCTACTGCGTTGAATAATAGCAGTTTGCTCCAAATTATCAAATTCAGCCACAAATTCAAACAACTTTTCGATGCCCTTCTCGGTGGTGCGCACTTTTTCCAGCGGGATGATGTCACCATCTTCAATAAATAGAATGGGTTTAATGTTCAGCATCGAACCCAAGATGGCCTGGGCCTTGCCAATCCGTCCATTTCGCTCCAGGTAATCCATTGTCTCGACATAAAACACCAGGTAAATATGGGGGATCATACCCCGCACCAACCGAACAATATCATCCAACGAGGCGCCCTGGCTGGCGGCCTGGGCCGCGGCTTTGACCAAGATACCCAACCCCACTGAGGTCGTCATTGAGTCGACCACTTCAATCGAGCAGCGCCCCAGGAGTGCTTCAGCCCCTATTTTTGCATTTTGAATCGTCCGGCTCAGATGACTGGAAATATGGATTGAGAGCATCTGGTCAGTTTGGGGGTGGAGTTTGGCGTAGAGCTTTTCAAAAGTTTCCGGGTTAGGCGCAACACTGGCAGGAAACGGGGCGCCATAGCTAATCCGACGGAAAAGTTCATCCGTAGTAATTTCTATGCCATCCAGGAACCTCTCACTACCCAGTTGGATACTGAGCGGAACCACATGAATACCCAGCTTCTCAGCCTCGCCCGGTTCAAAGTAAGCAGTACTATCGGTGATAATGGCAACTTTTCGTGACAAGGGTGTTTCCTACTCTAATGATATGATATAGTCGTAGTGGGGCTGACCACCATCATAAATTTCAATCGCCAAACTGGCGTAGCGCCCCTCAATTTTGTCGGCCAAATTCCGGGCCTGCTCCCAGGAACTCTCCTGACCAAAATAGATGGTACAGATTTCGTACAGGTCAACATCTATCCTGGCCAATATCTCCAGCACAGTCTCACCAACCGTCGGTCCACTACTGAACAGTTGGCTGTCTAACAAACCAATTATGTCGCCGGGCCAAATTTTTAGACCGTTGACCGAGACCGGCCGCACCGACTGGGTGATTTCAATTGTTTTAACCTGTTGGACCGCCTCAACCATCCGTTGGACGTTTGTCTCCAGGTCGGTCTGATCATTGAACGAAAGAAGCGCGGCAATTCCCTGCGGCACAGTTTTAGTGGGAATAACCTTGACCCGCTTACCGGATAATTGGGCGGCCTGTTGAGCCGCCAGAATTACATTACCATTATTGGGCAAAATAAGCACATCGCCTGCCTTTATTTGGTCAACCGCGGCCAATAACTCCTGCGTGCTGGGGTTCATTGTTGGCCCACCGGCCACCACCTGACTGCTCCCTAAGCTCTGGCAGATACGAGCCAATCCATCTCCCGGGGCCACCACCACTGTCCCAATTTTAACCCCGCTCCCGTTCGAGTTCGGCCCACCCGGCGATCCGGCCAGATTGGCAAGAGCGTGGCTGCGCCCAAACTGCCGGGCCTGCTGATCCATATTTTCAACCACAACATCGCTGATGGCCCCCTGACTGGTCCCATAACGCAACGGCAACTCCGGATCGTCGGTATGCAGGTGAACTTTGACCAGATTCTCATCCCCCACCACCATCGTTGACCAGCCCAGGCCAGCCAGGCCAGCCCGAATTTCGGCCACCGGCAGATGGTCGCCGTGAATCAGAAATTGGACATCATACCCATAAGATTCGTAATCGGCTCCCGGGGTTGATTTCAGTTGCGGCGCCGTGTCCGTAACCCAGCCGGGGTCAAGCGGCTCATGCAGCATAAAACGCAAGCCGCCCTCCAAAATATAAACCAGTCCCTGACCGCCGGCGTCGGTTACGCCGGCCTCCCGCAAAACCGGCAGCAGAGCCGGGGTGTTGGCCTGAGCCACCCTGGCCGCAGCAACTATTTCCCGCAGTAACACCCTAAAATCATTACTGCTCCGGCCGCTCTGTTGAGCCGCCCCGGCTGCCGCGGCGGCCACGGTCAAAATGGTGCCCTCGACCGGGCTGATGACGCTTTGGTAAGCTCGCTCTACACCCAGTTGCAGGGCCTCCCCAAACTCCCTGGCCGTAAAGATGACCTTGCCGGTCAGGCTGTTAGCCACGCCCTGCAGGAATTGGGACAGAATTACCCCCGAATTTCCCCGAGCGCCCCTGAGCGCCCCCTCAGCCGCGGCCTGAGCCATCGTCCCTGCCCGATGGTCTGCAGCCTGATCCATCCATTCTAAAGCGGTTTGCAGCGTTAGCCACATATTCGTCCCCGTATCCCCATCGGGAACCGGGAAAACATTTAAGCTGTTGACAATATCGACGTGGTGCCCAAGCCACTGCTGGCCGGCCTGAAGCAAACCTTTGAAGCCGACCCCATGACAGGCCAGCACCACCCCGGCTTCCACCTCAAAACCCGGCAGCCCCGCCTGGCCTGACCGAACCTGTCTCTCCCCGGAATTTTGGCTCGCGTGATGCGCCAAAACGTTTGCCAATTTCGCCTCTGTGTGCTATGATATCGCTACGGTCGCAACAGTTCCGTTGCGATTTTTTCTTGGCTCAAACTCAAAGTGCGGCCCTGGTTCAAGGGCCAAAATTCCAATAGCCTTCAAAAACTGTAATCATTCGAAAAGGAAGTCGGTATCATGGCAAAATGTGAGAGATGTGGTAAAAAACCGCTGAGTGGCCATAATGTCAGCCACTCAATGCGGCACACCAAGCGGCAGTGGCGGCCTAACATTCAGAAAGTTTCTATCTTCAAAGATGGCAAAACGCTCAAAATGAAGCTCTGCTCGCGTTGCCTGCGCACGCTATCCAAGAGTTGAGCATTTTTTGGTATTGTTTTAAAGGCCAGCGCAACTGCTGGCCTTTTTTGTGTCAGGAGTCCCAAGCGGGATTTACCAGTAACAACCTGATAATGATACAACGTTCACCCTGAAAATGCAAAAGATTTTTGGGCCAATGCCGTTTTGGCCTGGCTGTGGGCGTTGTACAACTGGCCACAACCGGCGGCAATGTCGATGCCGCGGCGCAGCCGCACGGTGGTCGGTATCCCGGCTGCTTCCAGCCGGTCGCGGAAGGCATAGACTCGTTCATCCGGTGAGCCGCTCCAGGGTGAATTGGGCGTAGGATTGAGCGGAATGAGATTGACATGGCAGAGCAGTCCCCCAATTAACTCCGCCAACTGGTCGGCGTGATAGTCATAATCATTTAACTGATCCATCAAAGCATATTCAAACGTTACCCGGCGACGAGTGGTCGCGGCGTAATCACGCACTGTCCCCATCAGCATCGCCAGTGGGTAACGGCGATTGATCGGCACAAGGCGATTACGCAGCTCGTCTGTGGGCGCGTGCAGCGACACAGCCAGGTTGACCTGCTCCGGCTCCCGGCTCATGCAGCGAATGGCCGGGGCCAACCCCACCGTCGATAGCGTCATCCGCCGCGCCCCCAGATTGAAACCGGCCGGGTCATTGAGCCGCCGGATCGCCCGCCAGCTTTCGGCATAATTGGCCAGCGGTTCACCCATGCCCATAAAAACGATGTTGGTGACGGCCATGTCCGCCTTGTCCAGCCGACGAGCGTAATGGAGCACCTGGGCCACAATTTCACCGGCCGCCAGGTTGCGCATGAAGCCGATCTGGCCGGTGGCGCAAAAGGGGCAGGCCATCGCACAGCCGGCCTGGGTACTGATGCACAAGGTGCGACGTTTGTCGTAACGCATTAAAACGGCTTCAATTTCGCGGCCATCGGGCAGGGCAAACAGAGTCTTGGTGGTCTGGCCATCCGTTGAGTCGACCGAAACCAGGGGGGTGAGCGGGTTGAGGATGGTCTCAGCGGCCAACCGTTGGCGCAACGGCTTGGGTAGGTTGGTCATCTGGGCCACATCGTCCGCGTGACGCTGGTACAGCCAGGCCTCAATTTGGGCGGCCCGGTAGGCCGGCTCACCCCAGCCGGTCAGCAACGCCTGTAGCTCAGTCGATGATAGATTGAGGAGAAAGGGTCTGTTGCTCGTCATTGGTCACACTGCGGTTGAATAAGTCACCAATTTCTCCAATCGAGCGTCAACTTCGCTGAGCATCTCCTGCACAACCTCCACCGTATCCTCCTCAAACAAAGGTTCACCACACTGCCGACAGACCCAGGCTGGTACCTTATCAATAATCAGGTGGTATCCCTTGCGATTGACAGTATAATCTACCAACTGACGTGTCAATTCACCTTTACAGTATAAACATTCCATCGTTACAGTTTCCTCCGAGTTCGCCAGTCTGATTCCCACTGATCCAAAATCATAACGAATCTCCCAATTTGCCGGGGGATGAAAGCAATGACCGCCCACAGCAACCGGAAGATGCCGGCGATAAGTTGAAAAACTGCCGTCCAGAAAGCCACCAACCAGGCCAGGTACCGATTCAAACCGGCTTTGGCCGTCTGGCTTGCTTTTTGGGCGCCCACCGCAGTTGCGCCGGCAACCCTGCCGGCCCCCACCGCCAGCGTCGAGCCGGTGGCTTTGCCGGTTTCAGCCAGCCATCCGCCAATTCGACGCTCATCCACACCGGTGACCGCCCGCAAACTGTCACCCCAACTGCCAATCGCGTCCGGTCCCAGCCGAAAGTAGGCGTCGGCCCGCTGGCCGATGATGTAGGTCGATAGCACGTTGGTCCCGGCCGAAGCCAACACCCCCACAATCGGAACGGCCTTGAGCAGTGATTTACCAACCGCCCGGCCGGCCAGTTGCTCGCCGGCCTTAACGGCGATGGCCTGCCCGGCCTTGCGCGTCAATACGGTGGTGCCGGCGCTAATCCCGGTAATGACCATCACCAGCTTCTGCTTCTCCTCTTCGTTCAGAGGATAGCCATAAACTGCGGCCATCTCCAGCACCAGCTCGGCCTGTAATTTAAAAGTAGCCCCGATATCGGCGGCCACGCCGAGCGTTAGCGCCGCGGCCGTACCCAGGCCGGGAATCAAGGCCGCCCCGGAGGTGACCGCGCCAACAGTAGCCGTCTTTTGACTCTTTTCCCGGATAAGAATCTGAGCCAGTTCTTGCTGTGAGGCCTGTGGATATTTTTCCTTGAGCCGGCTGACTCGTTCGGTCGCGGCCTCCAAATCCACATCGCTGACCGCATTGAACAACAGATTGACCAGGGCATTGGCCCGCGAGTCCACTTCAGCCAACGCCGTGGCTGATTTTGAGGCATCGAGTTGTTGCAGGTCGCGCTCAACGGCGACCATGATCTCCTGAGCCTGGTTCTTGAGAGACTGTTGAGGCATAAGTTTTAACCTGATAACATAAATTCAAAAAGGCCAAGCAAAACTCTCAAAATTGTCGGAACCTGGGTAGCTGCTACTTGCCACCTGCTACTGGAATTATAGCCAAAATGCACTGCTTGCCCAATAATTATCTCCACCCAAGGCTTCAGCCCTCAACATTGAAAAACGCTTTGACAAAGTCGAACTTTGCCCTTACCATGCCCGTGATGAAACGTATCTTCTCAATAATTGGCGGTTCAGCACCCCGATACGAAGTGTGTCGAAGGATGATGAGACGGCAGGCGCCCTTCGCCCCAAGCTATTGAGCAGATGCAATTGTGGAGGCAAATAGTGACCGATCTGACGGAATTGATCGAGCAAATCAAGCAACTTGCGCCTGATAACCAGGCTAAATTGGCCGATTATGTGGCTTTTTTGCACTGGTTAGAGACCCAAGCTGAGGCGGCTTCAATCAAGAACTGGAGTTTCAATTTTATCGAGGCATTCAAGGAAGCGGCGGTTTACGCCACGCAAAAGGCGGGGGGTATGGATGTTAAGATGGCCCCGGCGGTGGTGGGGGGTGAAAGTCGGCCGGCGTTGTGGGCCCATCCGCCGCTGGCCGGACAGGCAGTGATTGAATACCACGTGCCTGTGCCGCAGGGCGTCAAACAGCTCCGGTTACGCCTGGCCTTTGGGATCCGGGATGGGGCCGAGATTGCCGAGGATAATCTGGTGGCCTTTACCGTAAAGCTCAACGGGTTACGGGTGTGGGGCCAGCAGAGCAACACCCAAAGTTGGCAAGAGGTCACCATTCCGCTCGACCTGCCAGCCGGTGATATTGCCCGGCTGGCCTTCACCACCGAAGCCTTGAACCAACATCAGTGGACCTGGGCCGTTTGGGGCGAACCGGAGTTGAGTGGACGAATAGAATGAGGTATGACCGGCTTATCGGTTGAAAGTTGGCTTGTAATCACGCAGATTTGAGCCGCCGATGAATTCTCGCAAGAGTGAATTGTCGGGCACCAGCTCCGGCGAGCAGGGTTCAAACCATTGCAAGAACGACAGCAGTCGTTTGGCCTCGATGTGTTCGGGCTTGCCGGGTTCAATCTGCAGCAGCAATGGTTCGGCGATGGGCCTGATCACGGCCAATTCATAAACCAGGGCTGAATTGAACATCACGTCGGCGTGCTCCTGATAGGGAAAAATCCATTTGTGCTCGCCCCGGCGAACCTTAGGCCAACGGCTGATGGTATCTTGGGCTGTATAGCCGCGGTGACTGGCATCGCGGATGATCCGCCGCAACAGGCGGGTGTCGGTGGTCGCCACCCGGTTGTGCCGGTCCAGGTTGAGCTGGGTTAGCGCCGACACATAGATGCGAAAGATGGCCTGCGAAGGGATATGCGGCACCAGCTCCGGGTTCATCCCATGAATCCCCTCGACGATGATGATATGCTCACGACTGAGAGAGACGGTGTCGCCCCACTCCCGCTGGCCGGTCAGAAAGTTGTAATGGGGCAGCGTTACTGCCTCACCCCGCATCAGGGCCAACAGAGTATGGTTGAAGAGTTCCAAATCCTGAGCCGTGATGTTTTCATAATCATAATCGCCGTCCTCATCCAGAGGGTTATCTTCCCGCTCAACCAGAAAGTCATCAAGCCCCAACGCGTACGGTTGAATCCCGTGGGCCAGCAGTTGAATGGCCAGCCGTTTGCTGAAAGTGGTTTTGCCGGACGATGACGGTCCGGAAATCAGCACCAGCCGGACTCTGGGATGCAGCGAAGCCAGCAAGGTAGCAATTTGGGCAATCCGTTGCTCCTGCAAAGCCTCCGAAACCAGGATGGTTTCCAATAAGTTGCCTCGCGTCACCACCCCATTCAACGCGCCCACATCACGGATACCCAGTTTACTCATCCAGTCGCCGTATTCATTGAATATCTGAACCAGTTTGGGGTAGTCCAACTGCGGCTGCAACCGGTCGGGCAGATGAGTGCGGGGGTAGCGTAAGACAAAACCTTCCGAATACGGGTCAACCGCAAAGGTTTGTAGATAGCCGGTGGAGGGGACCATATAACCGTGCATATAGTCGCGGTAGTTGCCCAGGGTATAAATAGTCAGGTAGGGCTTGCGCCTGGCCTGGAGCAGCCGCAGTTTGTCATCGGCGTAACGGGCTTCAAATAGGGTTTTGGCCTCAGCCAATGGAACCCGTTCTTTGAGAATGGGCAGATCGGCCGCGACCAACTCCCGCATCCGGGTTTCAATTTGCTTCAGTTCGGCCACGGTGAAAGGTGGATGTCCTTCCACTTCGCAGTACAACGCCCCAAAGTTAAGCCCATATTCAACCAAAATTTTGGCTTCCGGGAACAGTTCATGGGCCACGGCTATCAGCAAGAAGGACAACGAGCGGCGATAGACTCGCATACCCTCGCTATCGCCTAGCGTCAGTACTTGCACATTCAGGTCACGGTCGGCGTGGTAGGTTAGCTCCCGCAGTTGACCATTCACCAGGCAGGCCATTGCTGGCGGAACGTGGGGAAAGTTGCCGGCTTTGACAAACTCCTCGATGGTTGTATTCAAGGGGCCTTCCAACACTTGACCATCGCTAAATTTTATCTGGGCGGTTTGGCGAGGTTGGCTGGGCCAGATTGTTGAACTCATGGGCGTAATTCTGAGGCTATTTTCTAATGGGTTAACCAATCGACCGGTTCCGCCAGCAGCGCCAGCAGCAATTGAACTGCCTGTTGCACGTCGCTATAGCTGACCATCTCCGACGGGGTGTGGACGTGGCGGCACGGGATCGACACGGCGCCGGCGGCGCTGCCCTCGTGGGCTAACTGCATGGCTTTGGCGTCGGTGGTGCCCAGGGTGAGAATTTCCAACTGGTATGGAATCTTATGTTTGGTTGCCGTCTGAACCAGCCACCTCTTCAGGCCGGGGTGAGCCAGCATCCCCCGATCCATCACCTTGATCGCCGGTCCCTGGCCCATTTTGACATCAAAATGCTTCCGCTCCGGCAGGTCGCCGCTGTCGGTCACATCCACAGCAATGGAGATATCCGGGTGAACTTTGTAGGCCGCGGTAGTGGCCCCACGCAAGCCGACCTCCTCCTGAACGGTGAAGACAAAATGGACTTCGTGCGGCGTTTGCTTGAGCTGCTTCAGCGTTTCCACCAAAATGGCGCAGCCGATCCGGTCGTCCATACTTTTGGCCACCAGGGTGTCGCCCAGGTCGACAAAGGGGCGCTCGAAACCAGCTACATCACCAATGCGGACCGGCACCTCTTTTTTACTGCTGACGCCAAAGTCAAGATACAGTTTTCGGTGCGACCCATCGAGCTTTTCATTGAGCGGCCATTTTTCAATATTAATGACCCCTAAAGCGCCGTTGGTAAAAATAGCCCGATTGCCGACCAGCGTTTCCGGGCGCACCCCGCCTAAAGTAGTGAAACGGCCAAAACCCTGCTCATCGATATGCGAAAGCATCAGGCCGATCTCGTCGAGATGGGCTGCCAGCATGATGGTGACGCCCCCAGTTGCGGCGCTCCGCTCCTTGATGACGTGCAAATTACCCAGCGGGTCGGTTTCGACCCGGTCGGCCAGGAGAGTAACCTGATTCCTGATGAGGTCACGCACCGCCTGCTCATAGCCGGGCGGGCCATACGCTTCGGTTAATTGTTTGATGAGATCCTTCACGTTCAATTATCCTCGGTTTCTTGAGTTACCACTCCTGGTCCGGCAGCCGTTGGAGCGCAGCCTGCATCAGCTTGACGGTATGCCAGAAGTCGGCCAGGTCAAGGATGGCGGCCGGAGCATGGATGTAGCGAGCCGGCACGCTGACTACCACCGACGGCACCCCCTCGCGGGCCAGATGCACTGCGCCGGCGTCCGTCGCGCCAATGCCGGGCCGCTTGAACTGGTACGGCAGCCCCTCGGTCTCGGCGGTCTTGATCAGCAAATCGACCAGGCGGCGATCGGCAATAAAAGAGCGATCCATCACTGTGATGGCCGGACCGTCGCCCAGGCGGGGAAAACCGTCATTTTCGTCCCGGTCGGGGTGGGGCAAATCATCGGCGGCTGTACACTCCAGGATAAAGGCCAGGTCGGGCTGGGCCGCGTAAGCCGCCACCCTGGCCCCGCGCAGGCCAATTTCTTCTTGCACGGTGAAAACGGCAATCAGATCGACCGGGTAGTCGCCGGCCAGCAGCTCCAACAACACGGCGCAGCCGGCCCGATCATCCATCGCCTTGCCCTTAACCAGTCCCCGGTCCGGCCGCGAACGGTTTTGACCGCCCAGCCGGCCAAATTTGGTGGCAAAGGTGGCAAATTCGCCCACTTCAACCTGGCCGCCGGCCTTATCATCGTTGGCCCCAATATCGATATACATCGAGTCAAGCTCATCGACCCGATTGGATTGGTCCCCTTTGAGCAAATGGACCGGCTTGAGGCCAATAACGCCGGGTAACCGCTCCTTACCCACCACCACGGCCTTGCCCAGCAGCACCCGCCGGTCAAATGAACCGACGGCTTTGAATTTGAGTCGGCCGTTTTTTTCAATTTTGGAAATCATAAAACCCACTTCGTCCATGTGGGCGGTCACCAACACCCGCAGGGGCGAGCCGGAGAGCTGCCCCCTGGCCCGGCGAGTGACAAACAGGTTGCCCATCGTGTCAACCCGCCACTCGTCGGCGTGGGGTTTGGCGGCGTTGATGATGATTTTTCTAACCTCGCCTTCAACGCCAGAAACGCCAAAGGCATTAGAGAGTTGTTCAAGATACATGGTCAATCGTCAATCTCAAGTATGGAGCAATAAGGCTTTTCCAGAAAAATATTCTTCCAGTGTCGGAATGGCGTGGTGCGTATTTCGTAACGAAATCCCTACGCAACCCGTAACCCGCAATAGGTTTGGGAGGACATAAATTCTGGAACATCCTAACGCTATTTTGGAATTGGCTCAAGCCTGAAGCGAAGCTGGCCAATCCCGATGATATCGCCGTTGGTCAGCCGAGTCGGTTTTTGGAGCGGCAATTCATTCAGGGTTGTACCGGTGTGGCTACCCAGGTCCTCTAACCACCAGACCCCATCTTGTTGGCACAAGCGGGCGTGTCTGGCCGAAACCGTACCATCGTCGAGTACAATCGTATTTTCTGGATCACGGCCCAATAGGGTAACCGATTGCAAGGGCAGGGCCTGCCCCACCTTCGGCGACCCGTTTCCCACCGAGTTGACCACTCGCAACTGGAGGTTCACCTGAGATTGCTCCTCCGGCTCACCGGCTGCGCTTTGCAGATCACGCCATATGAGATAAAAGGCCAACCCCAAAAAAGTATAAAGGATCACTGCGGCCAAGATCCGAAAACCGAGCAGGGTCCATTCCAGGCTCATACTATCCTCCCAGTCTCGCGCCCAATACCGGTTTGGGGAGCAGACTGGAAACAGCAAACTTTACCCCTGGATTATAACATCGATCAAGCTTATACCCTAATTCTTTTCAGCCACCCGTTCGCGGCGACTGGCCCGCCGCTCCCGGAGCTGGCGGCGACGATGATCCTCCTGAGCTGCTACCATGTGGCGATCCGGGACCAAACCTTTCAAATGGGGGAACTCATCCTTATTGTGCGGCAAGCCCAGGGCGTCGACAAAACGGGCCTGGAAGTTAGGCTCGATGGCCGTCTCGACATAATCAATCCAGCGGGCAATCTCGCGCGCCCGTTTGCGGCGATCCCGGCTCAACAGGCACAGCACCGCGCCGTCACCGGCCGAGTTGCCCACGGCATAAACATTCTCCAAATCACAATCCGGGAACAGGCCCAGCATCATGGCCCGGGTTTTGTCGATGTGCGCCCCAAAGCCGCCGGCCAGCAACACCCGATCCACCTTGTCGACACCGCGACGTTCCATCAACAGCTTGGCTCCGGTGTAGAGGGCGCTCTTGGCAAATTGAATCGCCCGGATATCCTGCTGGTTGACGATGATCTCCCGGCCGGTGGACGTTTGGGTCGCCGTAGCGACCACAAACTCGCCGACCCGGCCGGTCGCCCGGAAATAGGGCGAAGGGGTATCGGCCACAAAATTACCACCGGCGTCGATAATACCGGCCGCAAACAACTCGGCAATCAGGTCGATGATGCCCGACCCGCAGATACCGGCCGCCTGAATCTCCGCGTCCGCCATTTCGTCGCTCCAGCGCTCCTCGCCGATGACCTTGAAACGGGGCGTCAACGTGGTCCGGTCGATGCGGACCTTTTCTATGGCCCCGGCCGCCGCCCGCATGCCGTGAGTGATCTCGCCCCCTTCAAAAGCCGGGCCGGTGGGGCTGGAGGCCGACAGGAGATGCTCTTTGTTGCCTACCAGGATTTCGGCGTTGGTACCAATGTCCACAATGAGCATAATCTCGTCTTGAATGTGGGGGGACTCGGCGATGACCACCCCCATATTGTCGGCCCCCACGTGGCCGGCCTCAGCCGGCAGAATATGCACATTGGCCCCCGGATGGACCTTAATCCCCAAATCACGAGCCTTAATGTCCATGGCATCGTGAGTCACCAGGGCAAAGGGCGCGCCGCCCAACTCCACCGGATCGACGCCCAGCAACAGAGCGATCATCACCGTGTTGCCGACGATAACTAACTCAACCACGTCTTCCGGCTGGAGCTTGGCCGCCCGGGCCGCCCGCCGCGCCAGCTTTGACAGCGCCTCGATGATGGCCTGGTGCATCTTGGCTACACCGTCGCCATTCATCATCCCGTAGCTGATCCGGCTCATCAGATCCTCGCCATAGGTGGTCTGCGGATTCATCATCGCCTCGGTGGTCAGGATTTCACCGGTCCGCAAGTTGACCAGGTGGCCGGCGACCGTCGTCGTGCCCAAATCGACGGCAAAGCCATACGTTCCCTCTTCATAGCCCGGCTGCACCCGCATGACCTCGTGGTCATTCCAGACGGTCACAGTCACTTCCCATTTGCCCTGACGTAGCGTCTTCTGCAGATCACGCAAGGCAAAGTAATCGATCTGCAGATTTTCCAGGTGATGCGTTTCACGCAGGCTGTCCTGCAACCGTTCCCAATCGCCCCGGTCGTCGCCCAGTTCAGCCGGTTTTACTTTGACAAAATATTTACGGATGGCCGGGTCGATTTCTATCTCACGTACCGTGGCACTCTTGCGGACAATCTGCTTGCGAGCCTGGCTCTCCTCCGGCACATTGATGACCAGATCGCCCAACACACACGCGGCGCAGGATAAGCGGTACTGGCCAGGATCGCGGCGCCGCTTCTCCCAATATTGGCGTTCATCCCCTCCCGCGGGTGAGATATGATTCGGCTGCGAGACGACCCCATATTTGGGAAACTCACCGTAGTCAGCGACGACCTTGCACTTGCCGCAAGTCTGCTGGCCGCCGCAAATACTCTCGATCTCAACGCCCATTTCGCGGGCGGCGTCGAGCAGAGTTTTGCCCGCTGGCACGTAAGCTTGCCGCCCGGAGGGTTGGAACACCACCAGGAATTCTTTCTTGTTTCCGTCTGAAGTCATAGTTGCTCTCTTTTTGGCTGATTTTGGGGAACTGGCAAAAATAAAGCCCACCGATGGCGGGCCGCATTGCCAAATTATTGGTTATTATAGTCTGATTTATAAAAATTAGAAAGTTATGCTCCTTAAAAATTGGTGGGTTGGCGCCAACTTGTTTTGTCTTTTGCCTCACTTCCGGTAAAATAGGATATTATGGCCCAAAATTATCTAACCATCGAGCGCCAGAACCGCGCCCATGAAATTATTACCCGCCTGAAAGAATATGCCGGACCAGTCTTAGCCAAATATCCGGTCGAAATGGCCTATTTGCACGGATCAATGGCGCGCGGCCAACCCTTGCCCACCAGTGATGTGGATATTGCCCTGGTATTGACTGAATTACCGCCGCCCTATGAGCGTTTGAAACTCGAATTAGAAATTCAAGCGGCTCTGGAAGATGCCTGCTGCCTTTCAAACCTGGATGTACGGACCATCAACAACGCCCCCATTGTGGTGCAGGGCCAGATTATCCAGGAAGGACTCTTGCTTTACAGCCGTGACAAGGCCCAACGGGTCAACTTTGAGGTGCTGACCCGCAAAAAATATTTTGATTATCTGCCAACCGCCCGGCGAATGGAAAAAGCCTTCCTGGAACATATCCGCAGAAAGGGTCTGAGACGTGGTCAATCCCAAAACCGTCGCCACGATTCTGAATAACCTGCGCCATTACCAAGATAAACTAAACATCTTGGCCGATTATCCACGGGCAGATTTTCTGCAAGATTTCACCAAAGTTGAGAGCGCCAAACATCTCTTGCAAGTATCAATCCAGTGTTGTCTGGATATAGCTCACCACATTATCGCCGATGAGGGGTATCGAACCCCGCAGGACAGCTATGATGCTTTTCTGGTCTTGCATGAAGAAGGCATTATCCCAGACAGCTTTATGCCGGCGCTGCGGCAAATGGTTAGTTTTCGCAATCGCGCCGTTCATCTTTATTGGGACATCGACGATGAGATAATCTACGATATCCTGCAAAATGATCGGGCGGATTTTGAGCAGTTTGTCGGTTATATTTTGGGTTTCTTGACCAACCCATCTGAAATAGAGCTATGAAAGACTCAGCCGCACTAACCGTCATCGGCGGCGGGCTGGCCGGCAGCGAAGCGGCCTGGCAGGCGGCCCAACGGGGGATATCCGTGCGCCTGTATGAGATGCGTCCCGCCCGCCAGACCCCGGCCCACGTCACCGCCTGGCTGGCCGAGTTGGTGTGCAGCAACTCGCTGGGCAGCGACTTGCCCGACCGTGCTCCGGGCCTGCTCAAAACCGAGCTGCGGCGGCTGGGTTCGCTGATTATGGCTGCGGCCGAACAGGCGGCGGTGCCGGCCGGCGGCGCCCTAGCTGTTGACCGGGACAAGTTTGCCGCCGCAGTGACCCGCCAGATCGAAGCCCATCCGCTGATCGAGCTGCGGCGGGAGGAGGCGACCCACATTCCCGCCACACCGACCATTATCGCCAGCGGCCCGCTGACGTCGGAGGCGCTGGCCCAAGAAATCGCGGCGCTGGCCGGCCAGGAACAGCTCTACTTCTACGATGCGGTCTCGCCCATCGTCGATGTTGAGTCAATCGATCTCAATATCGTTTTCCGGGCCAACCGCTACGACCGGGGCGACCAGCTCGAAGGGGATTACCTCAACTGCCCGATGACCGAAGCGGAATACCACACCTTTGTGCGCGAGCTGCGCCAGGCCGAGCAGATCAAGCTGAAACAGTTCGAGCAAGAGGATGAACGCTTCTTTGAGATGTGCCTGCCCATCGAGTCGCTGGCCCGGCGGGGCGAGCAGGCCCTGGCCTTTGGCCCGCTCCGCCCGGTCGGTCTGATCGATCCCCGCACCGGCCGGCGACCCTATGCCACGGTGCAGTTACGCCAGGATAACCTGGCCGGGACGTTGTATAACATGGTTGGTTTTCAAACCAATCTGAAGTGGGGCGAACAGCAGCGGGTCTTCCGCATGATCCCCGGCCTGGCCGGGGCTGAGTTTATGCGCTACGGCATGATGCATCGCAATACCTTTATCAACTCGCCGCAACTGCTAGAGCCAACGCTCCAATGGCGCGGCCGGCCCGACCTGTTCCTGGCCGGCCAGATCACCGGCGTGGAGGGTTACATCGGTAACGCCGCCACCGGCTGGCTGGCTGGCCTCAACGCCGCCCGGCTCCTGCGCGGGGCATCGCCATTAACGCTGCCCCCAACGACCATGCTCGGAGCGCTGTGCCACTACGTTACCCACGCCGAACCAAAAGAGTTCCAGCCGATGAAAGCAAACTTTGGCCTGATGCCGCCGCTAGAACAGCCCATCCGCAACAAAAGGAGCCGCTATCAGGCTTATGTGACCCGCGCCTTGCACGATTTGGAGCAACTCATCCAGACTGAAGGACTAAAACAACTGTAAGCGATGAAAAACGAACGGCTGGCCCACTGGCTTCAGGACCATCTCGACATGCTCGGCAGCAGCAACGAGCCGGCAGATAAGACCTTGCACGAGGCACTTTACGAAGGGATCATCGACATTGCCCTGTACGGCGAGACGCGCATGGTCGACTCGCTGCTGGAGAGCGCCGCGGCTCACGCTGTGGCCGCCGGGCGGGGGTTGACCAACTTGCTGGGCGTGCCGCAGCAGCTACGGGAGCGCATCTGGCAACGCATTGGCGAGGAGATCGATCCAGAGCCGGGCTTCCCCATGCTGACAGCCGTAGACGCCATCTTTGTGCATATCATTCGGGTGATGATTGACGCCTACCTGGAAAGTTACCAGCTCTCCCGGATGGACAAAGCCGTCGAGTTCTCGCAACTCTATAGCGAGTCTGAACAAAAGCTGATCGACTATGCCGCCGAGTTGGCCCGGGCAAACCGCGAGTTGGCCCAACTGGAACAGGCCAAAACCGATTTTATCAGCATCGCTGCTCACGAGCTGAAAACGCCGTTGACCCTGATCCAGGGGTACGTCAATATCCTGCGTGATGGCGAGGTCGATGAGCGAACTGCCTCATTCATCGAGGGCATTTACCGCGGAGCGCGGCGGATGGGCAATATTATCGACAATATGCTCGACCTGTCGGCCATGGATACGGGCCAACTGAACCTGGTGTTGGAACAGGTCAATTTGAATTCGATGATCGGGTTGGTCCTGACCCAGGCCAAGCGGGCCATTACCGAGCGCAACCAAACGGTTGAAACTGTGCAGCTTGACTCATTGCCCAAAGTTGAAGTGGACCCGGCTCGCATCCATCAAATCTTCCAGCAGATCATCAACAATGCCATCAAATACACCCCCGATGGCGGGCAGATCACCATCAGCGGCCAGATCGTGGCTGCTACCGAGACGACGCCCCAGAGCGTGCGGATTCTGGTCAGAGACAACGGCATCGGGATTGCGCCGGAGGATCGCGACAACATCTTCCGACGCTTCTATCGCACCGGTAACTCAAATTTACACTCGACCGGCCAGACCAAATTTATGGGCGCCGGACCGGGTCTGGGGCTGGCCATCGTCAAGGGACTGGTCGAGGCGCATGGGGGGCGAGTCTGGGTCGACAGTCCCGGCCACGACATCCACAACTGTCCGGGCAGCACCTTTAACGTGCTGCTGCCCGTGCAGGCAACGCCGCCGCCAGGGGTCAATATCAAACGGGTGATGAGCCGGAGCTAAGCAAAAACGTTCTCGCGTTCACCCGAACATAAGCATAAGAAACTTTTGATAATTGATAATTGGACATTGACCATGCAGCCTGCCAAACGAATTGAAAATATTCCGCCTTATTTTTTTGCCACATTGAACCAAAGGATTGCCCAATTGAGCGCCGCCGGGGCCGATATCATCCGGCTGGATGCCGGCAGCCCCGATTTGCCGCCGGAGCCGGCCCTCATCGATACGCTGAAACGCAGCGCCGACGATCCCACCAAACATAACTACGGCGGCTATGCCGGGCAGCCGCACCTGCGCCGGGCTATTGCCGCCTATTATCGCCAGCGCTTTGGCGTGGAGTTGGCCGACGCCGAACTACTGCCGCTGATCGGTTCCAAAGAAGGGCTGGTCAATATGCACCTGGCCTGGCTGGACCCCGGCGACCTGTCCCTCATTCCCGACCCGGCCTACTCGGCCTACTTCGATGCCCCGCGGCTGGCCGGCGGCCGGGCCGAGCGCTTCGACCTGCGCCCGGAGCGAGGTTGGCTGCCCAACCTGGCCGACATCCCGACCGAGAGCGCCAAAGCCGCCCGGATGCTCTGGTTGAACTATCCCAACAACCCCACCGGCGCCGTCGCCGGCCTGGACTTTTTTGCCGAAGCAGTCGATTTTTGTCGCCAGTACGATATCCTACTATGCCACGATGCTCCATACGTGGATGTTACCTTTGACGGCTACCGGGCGCCCAGCGTGCTGCAGATAGCCGGGGCCAAAGAGGTGGCCATCGAGTTCAACTCCCTCTCCAAAACCTACAACATGGCCGGTTGGCGGGTGGGGATGGCGGTGGGCCAACCCGACGCGGTCAAGGCCCTGGCAACGGTTAAAACCCAGATCGACTCCGGTATCGCCAAGCCGATTCAGGATATGGCCGCGGCCGCGCTCACTGGCGACCAGAGCTGGATCATCGCTCGCAACGAGGTTTACCGCGAGCGCCGCGACCTCTGCCTGGCCACGCTGCGCCGGATGGGATTGACGGTCGATACGCCGCAAGCTGCCTTCTATATCTGGTTCCGCGTCCCGGCCGGTTACAACTCGCTCCAGTTCCACACCTATTTGCTCGAACAGGCCCATGTTTCCACCACCCCCGGCCACATCTACGGGGCTAACGGCGAAGGCTGGCTGCGCATTTCACTGGTCGCCAACACCGCCCGGCTGCAAGAGGCGCTGGCCCGGTTGGAAAAGTTGGTTGGTTAGTTGGTTGGATAGTTGGATAGTTGGACGGGCGGCTAACCATTCACTACACTTGCCCTACGGGTTCGCTTATTCGCCACACTTGCCCTGTGGGTTCGCGTATTCGCTATTCGCCATTCACTATTCACAATTTTCTATGATCACATCGACCAAAAACCCTCGCCTGGTTCAGGCGCGCAAACTGACCCAACGCAAACATCGCTTGCAGCAAAATCGTTTTCTGGTGGAAGGGCTGCAACTGTTGGGCATGGCCGTGGAGATGATGACGACTTCTCCGCTGGGTCAAAAGATCATTCCCGGCGAACTATTTTACAGTGAAGAGCTTTTCACCGGGCCAACCGCGCCGCGCTTGCTGGCGCAATTGACCAAAGCCGGTGCGGAACCGGTCCCGGTGGCGGCCCACGTGCTCGACAGCCTGTCGGAGCGAGAGACGTCCCAGGGGCTGGCAGCGACCTTCGCCCTGCGCGAGCTAAACTGGACGCTCGACGAGTTGGCCCGGCGAGTGGCGGCCAAACCGGGGCTGGTGCTGATCCTCGACCAATTGCAGGACCCTGGCAACCTGGGCACGCTCATTCGCACCGCCGACGCCGCCGGCGCGCCGGCGGTGGTCCTGCTGGAACCGGGCGTGGACCCTTTTGATCCCAAAACGGTCCGCAGTACGATGGGGTCGATCTTCACCGTGCCCCTGCTCCAGACGCGGGATCTGGCCGGGCTGTTTGCTCGTTTAGTCCAACTGGGCTACCGGCCGGTGGGCGCGGATGCCCGTCGTGGCCGGGTCGCCTGGCAGAGTGAGATTCTGACCGGGCCGGTCGCCCTGGCGCTCGGCAACGAGGCCCGCGGTCTCAACCCGGAGTTGGCCCGTTACCTGTCTGGCTACGTTAGCCTGCCGCTGTATGGCCGGGCCGAAAGCCTGAATGTGGCCATTGCCGGGGGAATTTTGATGTATGAGTGGTTACGAATCAACCAGACCCAGGAGAATGACCGATGACTTTAACCTTTAACCCCAATATCGCCAACGCGCCGGTTTACGTGGCCGGCGCTCCAATCGAAGCGATCCAGCAGCAATACGGCCTGACCGACGTGATCAAGTTGGCCTCAAATGAGAACCCGCTTGGCCCCTCGCCGCTGGCGGTCGCGGCTTTACAGCAGGCTATCGGTGGTCTCAATCGCTACCCGCCGGTGGGCGATGACGATCTGCGGGACGTCCTGGCCGAGGTGATCGGCCGGGGGTTGCAGCCGGACAATTTTTTCACCGGCAACGGGGCCAGCGACGTACTGGCCATGCTGGCCACGGCTTTTCTGGCCCCCGGCGATGAGTGCGTTATCTGCCGCCCAACCTTTCCGGTTTACGAAAGTACGGCCCGGCGCATCGGCACTGCGGTCGTTTACGCCGACCTCGACCCGGAAAATTACAGCTACGATGTCGAAACGATTTTAGCCGCCATCAGCGGGCGCACCCGGCTGCTCTACCTGTGCAGTCCCAACAACCCTACCGGCACTATCATGACCGCCGAGCAAATGGAGACGCTGGTCAATAATATGCCGGAGCACGTGCTGCTGGTAGCCGATGAGGTCTATTACCACTTTGCCACCCGGCCTGATTTTCCCGACACCCTGGCCTACGTGCAGGCCGGAAAGAACGTTATCATTGTGCACAGCTTCTCCAAAGCCTTTGGCCTGGCCGGCCTGCGCCTGGGTTATGCCATCGCCCCCGTCGCTATTACCGGCTATCTGGCCCGGGTGCGGGAACCATTCCATTTGAGCCAGTTGGCCCTCGCGGCCGGCCTGGCCGGGCTGCGAGACCACGGCCACGTGGAGCAGACGGTCAGGGTAACGCTTGACGGTAGAAACTGGCTATACGAACAATTAATCGAACTTAGCCTACCTGTCTGGCCCAGCCAGGCCAATTTTGTCCTTTTCCAGCCGCCCTACCCGGCTGCCGAAGTGTCAGAGCGATTGTTACGCCGGGGGATCATCGTGCGGCCGATGGGCCAATTCTACCTGCCTGAGCACCTGCGGGTCACGGTGGGTTTGCCGGAAGAAAATGAGCGATTTATGGTCGCGTTGCGAGAGTCGTTGGCCGAAATGGCGACAGAAAAGGCGTAACGCCGAAATCAGCCGGTTCGGTCCCCCAGCTTATTAACACATTTCTAACACCGATTTAATCTGATTCTAAGGTTGGAATGTGATAAATGTAACAAATAGAATCCAAGTGACCGGCACTTAAAAAAGTGCCGGTCACTATGCTAGGATTTCAAAGGGGGGACTCCAATGGCAGCTACAATCAATTCTCAGCCCCATGTGGTGATTGTGGGGGGCGGCTTTGGCGGCCTATATGCGGCCCAGGCCCTAAAAAATGCGCCGGTCCAGGTGACCCTGATCGACAAGCGGAACTTCCATCTCTTTCAGCCGTTGCTGTACCAGGTGGCGACCGGCGGCCTATCGCCGGGCGACATCGCCTCGCCGTTGCGGGCGGTGCTCCGGAAACAAAGGAACACGACGGTGTTGAATGCCGAGGTGGTCGACATCGACCCGGCCGGTCGCAGGCTTATCTTGCGCGATGGCCAGCTCAGCTACGACACGTTGATCGTCGCTACCGGCGTCAGCCACCACTATTTTGGCCGCGACGAGTGGGCGGAATTGGCACCCGGGCTGAAAACCGTCGAAGATGCGCTGGATATCCGGCGGCGCATCCTGCTGGCCTTTGAAGCGGCCGAGCGAGAGCCTGACCCGGCCAAACGGCGGGCCTGGCTGACATTTGTCGTCGTCGGCGGCGGGCCAACGGGGGTGGAACTGGCCGGGGCGTTGGGCGAGCTGGCGCACTCCACGCTAAAAAATGATTTTCGGAACATTGATCCGGCCGAAGCCAAGATTCTGCTGCTGGAGGGGCTGGAGTGGGTTTTGCCGCCCTATCCGGCGGAGCTGTCGGCCAAAGCAGCGGCGGCGCTGGCGCAACTGGGCGTGACCGTACAAACCGGCACATTGGTCACCGATATGCGGGCTGGCCTGATCACCGTGCGCCGGGGTGAGCAAACCGAACAAATCCGGGCCAAAACCGTGCTGTGGGCGGCGGGGATGCAGGCTTCCGGCCTGGGGCGGGTGCTGGCTGAACGGACGGGCGTCGAGCTGGATCGGGCCGGGCGGGTGATCGTTGAACCGGACCTCAGCCTGCGCAGCGATCCCAATATCTTCGTCATCGGCGACCTGGCCCACTATGCCCACCAGACCGGCCAGCCATTGCCCGGCGTGGCTCAGGTGGCGATGCAACAGGGCAGTTACGTGGCCCGGCTCATCCAGGCCAGGCTAACAGGCGAGAGCCTGCCTCCGTTTCATTACCACAACAAAGGCAATCTGGCCGTTATCGGTCGCAACGCGGCGGTGGCCGATTTGGGCCGGTTGAGATTTGCCGGCTTTCCGGCCTGGCTGGCCTGGATTTTTATCCACATCTGGTTTTTGATCGGCTTTGACAATAAACTGCTGGTGGTCATCCAGTGGGCCTGGAGTTACATCACCCGGAATCGGGGAGCGCGGTTGATCACCGGCAGCGAGCCGCTGGTCCTGGTGGAAGGAGATCAAAGCCAAAGCAGGGCCAATCCGGCCAACCAACCGACCCCGATCCTGGCCGGGCAGCTTGAGAATTGAAGCAGGGCTCGTTTGGTGGAGTGACCTTCCTGAAAGTTATCAGGACTCTTTTATGGAGCTTTCGGGAAGATCATAACTGAAAGTTAGGCCCTCATAAGTGAAATTTTTGTTTTTTTGTGCAAGAATTTTCTACCACAAAGAACCAAAGGAACACAAAGATTTTTTGGGGGGCCTTTGTGCGCCTTTGTATACTTTGTGGTTAAATCCTTTTTGGCCCTGGCTTGTCCAAGTTAGGTACTTTGGTTTAATCTGCAATTGGACACCAATGGATAAAAGCAATGAATCACAAATGGATTTGGCTATCCGTTATACTGTCACTCACTGTCCTCTCTTGCAGTAACTACGTTGTTGCTTCACTATCACCATTGCCAGCTTGGGCTGCTTCCCCAACCGCCACACCGCCAACAACGGCTTTGGCTACCACTTCAGTCTCACAAATGTCAGTTGTCAACAAAATTATCTTCACGGATAACCGTGATGGGGCAGCCGATATTTTTGTGGTCAATACGGAGGATATAATCACCCCAGAGGGGATAGCCAACCCAGAGCCAAAATTAACAAACCTGACCCAAACCCCTCATATTGTAGAAGCAATGCCTCAATGGTCGGCAGATGGTGGGAAAATTTATTTTACCGTGGAAAACAATGACGTGTTCACCGGCCTCTATACTATCAATCCAGATGGAACTGAACTTACCAAGTTATTTGATTGGCCGCAGCCAATAGTGGCTTATGATGTTTCACCCGACGGCGCATGGGTCGTCTATTCTGCCAGAGTTACACCCACAGAATCTTGCGCTATTTTCAAAATCAGAACAGACGGTTCTGACCTGACGCAATTAACCAACAGGGATGGCGGAAGCCAATGTGATGGCGCGCCAAACTGGTCTCCGGATGGGCGATTGATTTTGTTCATATCTCATAGCGCGTCTAACGTTCCAGGCGATTTCAAATCCAATATTTTTACCGTGCGGCCGGATGGAAGCAATATAACCCAATTAACCGCTGAAAATTGGAGGTTATACGATGCAGTGTGGTCGCCTAATGGACAGATGATTGCTATCGGTGGGACTACGGAAATTGATGGCCCCGGCCATCTTTATATAATGCGGGTAGATAGCGGTATGTTCTACCAAATAGATAACCCCAAAGTCACAGATGGCGGCGGTTCCAAAGGCGATTATGACCAGATTGCCTGGTCGCCTGATAATAAAAAATTGATCGTGCGGAGTACTACCTACAAAACGCTGGGGATGATAGATTTAGTTACCGGCTGGGGGGTTTATGGCTTTATCTATGGGGTTGATTTGCAGAACGCCCGGCAGCCCGATTGGTCGCCCTGCCCCGCCGATGTTGCCGCTCTCGTTACCCCCCCTAACATATTGACCCCCACAACGTTACCCGCCCTTAACCCTAACGTTGAACTAACCGCCGATATGCTAACTGACGAAGCCAATAATCACCTGCATGATTTGATTCTCTTTAGCAGTTCGGTTCGATATCCTTTTGCCGGTTTACAGATGGGCCTGCAAGAACCATTTGAACGGGATGGTTATTTTATTGATATGACGATGCCCCAACTGTGGGCTGTCTCTCCTGATGGGCGACGGGCCGGCCGCCTGACTCAATATGAGTGGGGAGTCGCTTCCTATGTACCATCTGATCCTACTAGTAAGCCGATTTTGGTGGAGTATGGCGTTCATTTTAATAATGAGCACCTTCACACTATAAAATTACCCCGGGAATGTTTAAATAAAAATACTTTTGATGCTGCCCCTATCGGATTTTGCCACAGTTTTCAATTTTCTCCTGATGGTCAATATCTTGGTTACGACTTTGCCCGCCAAAATTGTGGCGAGGGCATGGTCTTCCTCGATACTGTAACCGGGGCAGAGATTTACCGTTTTGAGGGGAACGGGCACGGCTTTGAATTTTTGAGCAGCGGCAAGGTGCTGTTGGGCAAAGGCCACTGTGAAGGCGGAGGCCTATTCCTGTTTGATCCCCTGACCCAATCAGAACGCCCCCTGGGAGAGGGGGGGATCGGGGTATGGAATAACGACCGTTCAGCTTTAGTCTTGTCAGTACCCACTTACTACAACATAAGTGGAACGATGTGGGGTTATAGTGTAGCCCAAGATAACCTCTTTTTAGAGGCCGATCCGTTTAGCGACCGTCCCGTCTGGGCGCCCGATGGGACTCATCTGTTATACCAGTATCGCCCCGTTGATACTTCAGGAGGGGGGTACAGTTACACCGGTTCACGCCAAATCATCAGGGTAGACGCCGTGAACGGCGAAAAAAAGGTACTCGCCAGCGATCCTGCCTATGACTATGATTTGTGTGAGATTGAATTTAATAGCTACGAATCTTGCGAACAGTGGTACGGTGATTGGATTCAACTTCGGCGCTTTCCGTTTCAACCGTTAAGCGTTTCATTTGAGGGCATTCCTACTCCTCCCGGCAGTTATTCACAATTGCAATGTTTAATCTACGGCAAAGAATGTTCTACTCCACCCGAGCTCTTTGCGCTCAACTGGCGTACCGGCGAGTTACTTCCCTGGGCTGAAGCGCCACTTCCAACGCCTACACCCACTCCTGCCCTGCCGCCAACCTGTGCGGCTAAACCGGATCTAAACCGGCCGGCGGTATATACTCATCCATTGGGAGCATACAGTTTTTACGTTGGCGATGACAACAAAAGCCTTTGGCTTGTGCCCCAGATTGGTCAGCCGGTATTATGGGTACAAGATGGCGAGAATTTTGTTTATGTGCCGTAGAGCCTTTTGTTGGATTGGAGGTATAAAACGTGGATGCTGGTAGGTCTAGCCGAGCCGCCTGCAAAGGCATAGGGATGTCTTTGCCACGGTCAAAAATTGGATCCACTGAGACTGCTTACAGCCAAGATTCTCAGCTTTGCCAGCCAAGGCTTTGGTCAGTGGGTTAATTAACCTTGCTGGCCCGGCAATAGCCTGCGCTGGGGCGTTGACTGGAGATTTGTGACTTTGAAGAAACTACTTACCCCCCGCTGGTTGATTGTTCACTTTGTTGTGCTGCTGGCCTTGATCGTGCTGGTCAACCTGGGCCTGTGGCAGTTGCGGCGGTTGGAGCAGCGGCAAGCTTTGAACGCGAGTATTCTGGCCGGGCTGAACGCGCCGGTGACGGTTCTAACCGGCCAGGCGGTGGAGCCGGCTGAACTCCAGCGCCGCCGGGTGTCGGTTAGCGGGACGTTTGACAACGAAGCGGCGGTGATCATCCTCAACCGGCCGTTTCAGGGCCGGCCGGGGGTGCACCTGGTTACACCCTTAAGAATCACCGGCAGCGACCAGGCGGTGCTGGTTGACCGGGGCTGGATCCCGCTGGCCGACGCCGAGGCAGAGAAATGGCGAAGCTATGACCTGGCCGGCGAAGTGACGGTCAATGGAGTGGCCTATCCGGGCCAGGCCCAGCCTGAGGGCTACCTGACCTTATCCGACCCAACGCCAGTGCCCGGCCAAAATCGGTTGGACCGGTGGTTCCGCATCGATATCGAGCGGATGCAGGCGCAGCTCCCGTATCCGCTGTTACCCATTTTTGTCGAGCAGTCACCGGAAGCGGGGACAGCAGCCGGTGAATTGCCCCGGCAAGAGGACAATATCAACGTTACGTTAGATCAAGGGCCGCACCTGGGCTATGCCATTCAATGGTTTAGCTTTGCCCTCATTCTGGTCATCACCTATGTGGTTTTTGTCCGGCAGGAGCTGAAACAAGGTGTAAAAAACAAAGAGTGAAGCGATGGTAACGGCAATAGATAAGCGACCGCCAACCTGACCATTATGGAGTCAGCGGCGGTCACTTGTTTTAGGAGCAATCGATAAGCTATGGTTCCTACTGGGCAACTTTGAAACACGAAAGCCACGAAAAAACGAATAAGTCGAAACTACTCGATTTCATTCGGGTAAATCGGTCTTTCGAGCCATTCGTGTTTCAAGATCATACCGCTGGGAGAAAAGTATTCGGTAATAAGAGCTACTGCAAAAACGGTTGGAAGTAAGGCGCGGCGTCGGGTACGATCACGCCGCCGCGGGCCACATAGTCGCCCATGGCAATGATGATCATAATCGCCAGGCCAAAAAAGCCGAGACCGGCAAACACCCAGATCAGTTTGGTACTGTGACGCAAGTTCATAAAAAAGAGCATGATCAGGGCCGCCTTAGTGGTGGCGATAGCCAGCGCAATCCCCTTGTTCAAAATGCCAAAGTCGAAAAAGGCGACAGCAACCGTCACGATCATAAGCCCCAGTAAGGCAGCAAAGACGATCAGCAGAGTTTTGACCGGCACAATGTGGTGATTATGTTCTACCATTTAGCTCCTCCAAAAAACAAGCAGGTTGAGATTGACCTGGCGATTCAGCCCAAAGATCAGAAGTGGGCGCTGCGATCAATCAGGTAATACAACGGAAAGATAAAGACCCAGGCAATATCGACGAAGTGCCAGTAGAGGCCAACCATCTCCACCGGGTCGTAGGTGATGGAGGTAAAGTGGTTACGCAGCGCCTTGATCACAAAATAACTCAACACGCCGATGCCAATAATCATATGAATCGCGTGCAAACCCGTCGTAGCAAAATAGAGGCTGAAGAATAGTTCGCCTTCGGGCGGCCCATGGAACATAAAGTTTGGACCGGGCACCAAGTTATGACTGAACTTCTCGCCGTATTCCACCACTTTGATGCCCAAGAAGATCAACCCCAAGACAATGGTCAGCAATAGGTAGATTACCAGATTTCTCTTTTTATCGATCTGGGCCGAATGAACGGCCAGAGCCATCGTCAAACTGCTGCACAGTAACACGACCGTGTTGATACTGGCCAGGATCAAATCGAGTTCCTGACTGGCGGCGGCGAAGGCGACCGGGTAGGCCAGGTGGTAAGCGGCGTAAGCTACAAACAGGCCGCCAAAAAACATCACCTCGGTAGCCAAAAAGACCCACATACCGAGCATATTGGCTTCACGTTGCTGCTCGATATTGCTAAAGTAGGGGGCAACCACAGACGAGGACGAGTGATCAGCCATTTTTTGACTCCTCTGCTTCCTTGGCAACAAATTCCGGGTAGGCATAGGCTTCTTCCGTCACCACCGGCGTTTTATCAAAATTATGGGGCGGGGGCGGCGAGGGGATGGTCCATTCCAGCCCCTTGGCCTCCCAGGGATTGGGCCCGGCCGCTTGACCATACCGGAAGGAGAAGAGCAGATAGATCAACGGCAACAGATAGCCAATTGCCATAATTGTAGCGCCGGCGGTGGAAGCAACGTGATAAATCTGGAACTCCTCGGGATAGACGTGATAGCGGCGGGGCATCCCCAGGTAACCCATCACAAATTGGGGCAAGAAAGTTAAAATGAAGCCGACAAAGATCACAATGGCCGAAGTGACGCCCCAGCCCTCACTGTACATTTTGCCGGTCATTTTGGGCCACCAGTAATGCAGGCCGCCCAAATAGGCCATAATCGTGGCCCCAACCATCACGAAGTGAAAGTGGGCCACCACAAAATAGGTGTCGTGTACGTGAACGTCAACGGCAGTGGTGCCCAAAAACAGCCCGGTCAAGCCGCCGATGATGAACAGGCCGATGAAACCCAGGGCATAGAGCATCGGCGTTTTTAGCACAATATCGCCTTTGTAGAGCGTGGCCGTCCAATTGAAGACTTTGATGGCCGAGGGAATAGCCACGGTGAAGGTAAGGGCCGAAAAGATCAGGCCGGCATAGACGGTCTGTCCGCTGACGAACATATGATGACCCCAGACCAGGAAGCCCAAAATTGCAATGGCCAGGCTGGAGAGGGCAATCGCCTTGTAGCCAAAGATGCGCCGGCGGGCAAAGGCTGTGATAATTTCACTAACAATCCCCATCGACGGCAGGATCATAATGTAAACAGCCGGGTGGGAGTAAAACCAGAACAGGTGCTGGAATAAGAGCGGGTCGCCGCCCAGGGCGGGATCGAAAATACCAATCCGGAAGAGCCGTTCAACCCCCACCAACAGCAAGGTAATGGCCAGTACCGGCGTGCCCAGGATGATAATCAGGCTGGTGGCGTACATAGCCCATACAAAGAGGGGCAAGCGGAACCAGGTCAGACCTGGCGCCCGCATCTTGTGGGTGGTGACGATGAAGTTGATGGCGGTGAAGATGGAGGAGAAGCCGGCCGTAAAAATGCCGACCGCAGCCAAAATGACGGCCGAATTAGCGTAGGTACTGCTGTAAGGCGTGTAGAAGGTCCAGCCGGTGTCGACTCCACCCAAAACAACCACCGCCAGGGTAAAAGCCCCCCCCAACATGTAAACGTACCAACTGGCCAGATTCAAGCGAGGAAAGGCCAAATCTTTAGCCCCGATCATAATCGGCAAGAAGAAATTTCCCATCGTGGCCGGAATCGAGGGGATCAGAAAAAAGAAAACCATGATCACCCCGTGCAAGGTGAAAGATTTATTGTAGGTATCAGACTGTAATAGATCCCCCTGCGGCGTGAGCAGGTCTAAACGGATCAGCGTGGCGGCAATTCCACCCAGCAAGAAGAAAAAGGTGATCGAGATCAAATACAAAACGCCAATCCGTTTGTGATCGGTGGTCAGCAACCACGATCTAAGCCCATAAGTCCAATTCAAATAATCCTGGTGGGGCTTAAGTCTTACTTCAGGCGTCATGACGGTCATAACTGTCAACTCCTTTAATGAGATGGTCAACCGGAACAAAAGGGCCCGGCGCTAATTTCAAGGTCTATTGAGTGGCTGCCAACGATTTGATGTAGGCAACCAATTGCAGCACCTGATCTTCACTCAAAATATTTTCGTAAGTTGGCATAACCGGCGCATAGCCGGCGACAATCCTGGCCTGGGGATTGAGAATCGACTCGCGCAGGTAACTTTCATCAACGACGGTAGTCGAACCATCTTCAAATTCTACTTCGTGGCCAAAGATGCCGGCCAAGTTGGGTCCCAGCGCGCCCGGTTGGCCGCTGTGGCAGGAGAGACACCCCTGCTGTTGGAAGACCCGCTCGCCGGTAACCTCAAGGGGTTCCACCGCGGCCCCGCCGCCCAACCAGCGCTGATATTCGTTTTGCTCCAGCACATAGACTGTGCCGCCCATGCGGGAGTGCTCGGTGCCGCAATATTCGGTGCAAAACATGTGGTACTCACCGGGTTTGGTCGCCTCAAACCACAATGTGGTATAGCGTCCCGGCAAAACGTCCTGCTTGATCCGAAAAGCCGGAATGAAATAACTATGTATCACATCCTGGGAGGTCATAATCAGTTTGATAGGGCGGTTGACCGGGATGTGCAGATCATTGATTTCGCTCTTGCCCGACGGATGTTGGACGTGCCACATCCACTGTTTGCCAATCACATAGATATCCAAAGTATCTTCCGGCGCAGTGGCGTAGTGATAATATACAAACGCGCCCCAACCGAACATCGTCATGCCCAACATGAAGGGAATGAACGACCAGGCAAACTCGACCTTGAAACTTTCATAAATCCGCTTGGACCGGTCGACTCGCTGGCCTTGCCGGTAACGGACGGCAAAAAAGATGAGAAAGATCACCACCGGCACGGCAAAAGCCAGACTCAAGCCGGTCAACACCAGGAAAAGGGCATCAATTTGAGCGGCAATGCTCGACGCCTGTTCAGGGAAAATTGGAAAATCAGTCATAGAGCTACCTAACCTTCACCTCACTCAGAATTGCTCAGCCCAAATTTGGGGTGAGAGTTTTGTTTCGATCTCGCCGCAGCATCAAGAATAACACCCCCCCGATGATGACGACCGTCAGCAGGCCAATCATGCGAATGATATTCATAATGAACAAGGTATATTTGCCGGAGACAGGGTCGTAGTGATAGCAGAGTAATAAGAATTGGTCCACCGCCGAGCCGATCTGATTATCGGCTGCTTCCACCAAACCCAGCCGCATATCCTGGGCCGGGTATTCAATCCCGTAGAAATAGCGGGAAAGCTGACCTTGCGGAGTCAAGACCACAATGCCGCTGGGATGAAGGTATTGGTCTATCTCGGCATCGTAGGTGTAGTGAAAGCCAATCGCTTCAGCCAACTGCCGGATGCTCTCCTCCTCACCCACCAGAAAATTCCAGCCATCGCCCGAGGTCCCCCGTTCGTAGTTCATCATCGACACTTGCCGCTTGACTTCGGCATCCTCCGGCGTCTCAGCCGGGTCGATGCTGACGATCACCACATTGAACTCGTTGCCCACGGTAAAATCTAACTGTTTGAGACTCTCATACAGGCCATTACGGACCAGCGAACAGAGCATCGGACATTCGTAGTAGCCCAGGGACAAAATGACCGGTTTCTGGCCAAAGTAATCGCCCAGTTTGACCGGCTGGCCTGTCGAATCGGTAAAAGTCAGGTCCAGGGGAATGGATTCACCCAGCTTTTGGTCAAAGCCAACCTGGCGAATCAGATCTTGCGGCAAAGGCTCCTGGGCCTGAGCCGGCTTAACGGCCAACCCGAGGAAGGTCAGGGCGAAAATTATTTGGAGTAACCTGCTGAGGCAAATACGCTTACCTTGAAACATTTCAATCTTTTTTCAGAAGTTACCAGGGGTTCTGAATTACCGAATGCTCTCTACTTACTTAGCCGGTTCGGGCGCCAGCCCTTCCTCCTTTACCAACAGTTGCATAGCCCGCTCGATGGGAATGCGCACGATCCCGGCCTGCTGATCGACCCAGCCATACGAGTTCAAAATAAAATCTTCTGCCGCTTTCATATTGGCTAACTCTTGCTCGGCCGTTTGCCGGTCGACCGGATTCGGTTGCAGCCGCGGCAAGGGCGGCGTTGGCCGGAATTGGGCCATCGGCGGCGGGGTTGGATCCACGGCGGCCCGGTAACTGGAAAAGACGCCGATCATCAGAAAAACGACCAGCATGGCGACGAAGATCAAAACCAGTACGGCGCCCCCCCAAAACACCGACCGGCGAATGTTCGCGTCGCTCTGTTCAAAAGCGATATCGGGATTTTCGAGAGGCTCATTGACAGGCTTGATATCAGTCATGGGCCGGCACCTCCTGGAAACGAGGATCGTGCAACGGTACAAGGGATTTTTTCTGCAACTGCCAACTGAAAAAGGCCAGCCACAGGCCGCCAATGGCAACCGGCAGCACCAGGTCGAGCCAGTGCAAATGAAAACCGAGCGGGTGAAAGGCCGGCATTACCAGCCAAAAAATAACCGCCAGTTGCATCACCAGCACAAAGGCGGCGATGGCTGTTAAAATTTGTACCCGGCGTTTGGCCCAACGAGCCAGCAAGATCACCATGGGCAGGGCAAAATGAAAGAAGATCAACGCCATCGCCAGCCATTGCCAGCCCCCCTGAGTCCGGACGATGTACCAGCCAACCTCCTCCGGCAAGTTGGCCGACCAGATGATCAAAAACTGGGAAAAGGAAATGTAGGCCCAAAAGGCCACAAAAGCCAGCAAGAAGTTGCCCAGGTCGTTGTAGATGTTGGCCGAGATCCACCGAGATAGCGGAGCATATTTGGCTAACAAAGCCACCCCAACAATAGCAAAGGCCATCGTGCCCAGCGCATTCCCGGCAATAAACAGGAGGCCGTAGATCGATGAGAACCACTCCGGCTCCAGCGACATCATCCAATCAAACGCGGCAAAGGAGGCAGTCAGCACGTAAAGGATCAAGCCGGGGGCGCTCAGAGTCCGCAGCCGGTTGGTCAAACTTGGAGCAGCCGTGTCATCCTGCTCCTGCGACCACTTATTCAGCAAATAGGCCAGGCCAATCCAGATGGCAAAGTATATCACCGCCCGGACGATAAAGAAGGGCACGTTCAAATAGGGCGCTTTATGTTGCACCAAGACGGATTCGGCCACAATCTCGGGCCTGGCCCACAGGTAAAGCTGGTTGATGCCCAGCAAAATAGGAATGAATAACACGGCCATCAGCAGTAAGGTCATAGCCCCGCTTTCGGCCAGGCGGCGAATGGTAAAGCTCCAGGCCCCGCCGGTAACGTGGTGGAGCATGGTCACAGCCACGCAACCCAGGGCAATGGAGACCCAGAACAGGTAGCCAAACAGGTACGATTGGAAAAACTGTTCCCGGCTGATAAACGCGCCGACCAGGCTCAAAATCACGCCGGCGCCGCCGACGATCAGCGACCACTGCTGGATTCGATTGAGGCGTGGCTGTAATGCTTCACTCTGATTCATGGGACTCCTCAGACTCCTTCGGTGCAGGTTGACCATCTAAGCGGGGCAGATCCTCCGCCGGCAAAGACTCAACCGGGAAATTCTGGCTTAGTTGCAGCGCCCGGATATAGGCTACAATGGCCCAGCGATCCTCCGGTTGGATACGCGAGGCATAGCTGTACATCCGGCCAAAACCGTTGGAAATGACCTCGTAGTAGTAGCCGTCAGGTTGCTGGCGCAGCCGGTCGGTGTGGAATGAGGCGGGCTGGGGGAAACCGCGCTGCACAATCATCCCTTGACCATCCCCAACCCGGCTGTGACACGGTGAACAGAAAATATCGTAACGCTCCCGGCCTCGCTCTAACACCGCTTGAGTCACCGGCATGGGGAAGGTATCCACATATTCACCGTTGACTTTACCCGTGTACATCGCCTCATTCAGCATAATTTGGCCCCACTCGCCGCGGGGGATGGTGTTGGCCGGAATCGGTCGAGCCGAACTCCCATCTTCAAACAGGGTGCTGGGCGTCAGCGGCCGGTAGTAAGCCTGCTGGCGCATGTGGAACGGGACCAGGTCGCAACCAGTGAGTAAAATCAACGAGCTGGTCAGAAACAACAGCATCCATAACGACTTGCCGGGTTGAGCGCGATTTTTCATGCGATGCTTATCCTTCGTCATAAGCGGCAGAGTTGCCTCATTCGTAAATCTCGGCGCCATCCTGCGGCACCTCGTAGACGCCCTGCGGCTGCAAACTTTCCAGGAATTTTCGGGTCTCCCCCAGGTCGAATTTCGGGTCGGTTACCATAACGCACAAAAAGAAGCGATCCCGCGAGGCCAATTCGAACCGGGGCACGTTAAAGACAGGGTGATAGGGCATCGGCAGCTTGTTCAACCCCAACATCCCCACCACCGCCCCAACCGCGGCCCCTAACACAGCCGACTCAAAGGTGACAATCATAAAAGCGGGCCAGCTATGGAACGGCCGGCCGCCAATATTAATCGGATAGTCAATCACCGCGGTGTAGTACTGAATCAAGTAACCGGCCAGGCCGCCGGCGATAGCGCCCAACAGCACAATGTAAGGCACCCAGTTGCGGCGCAATCCCAGCGCCTCGGATAGACCGTGTACCGGAAAAGGGGTGTAGGCGTCTAAATTCCGGTAACCGGCCTCATAAGCCTGCCGGGTTTTCTCCACCAGCTCCTCGCCGTCACTGAATTCGGCCATCAGGCCAAAAATGTCTGCTTTTACGGCGGCTACATCGCTCATAGCTGCACCCCCGTTTCACTCTTAGGCTGGGCATGTTCCTTAGTTTTGAAGAGCAGCTCGCGCACCTCAAAGATGGAAATCATCGGCATGGTCCGAATGAACAGGAACAACAGGGTCAAGAATAGCCCGATTGTACCCAGCAGCAGCGCCCAGTCCCAGCCCGTGGGGAAGTATAAGGCCCAACTGGATGGAATGAAGTCGGCGCTGAGGCTGATGACCACAATCACAAAGCGCTCCAGCCACATGCCAATGTTCACAATAATTGAGATGATGAACAGCACCAAAAGGTTACGCCTGATCTGCTTGAACCAAAGCAGTTGAATCACCACCGAATTGCAAAAGACCATACCCCAGTACAGCACGGCATACGGACCACCCACCCGGTTCAAAAGCATAAAGATTTCAAATTCACTGCCGCTGTACCAGCCAACAAAGAACTCGATTACGTAACCATAAGTGACCACCAACCCGGTCGTCAGCATCACTTTGGCCATCAGGTCAAAGTGGCGGTCGGTGATGAAATCTTGCATCTTGTAAATTTTGCGGATGGGAATGAGCAGGGTGATAACCATCGCAAAACCGGAAAAGATCGCCCCGGCCACAAAGAAGGGCGGCAGCACCGTGGTATGCCAGCCGGGCAGCACCGAGATAGCAAAGTCGAAGCTGACCACGGTATGGACCGAGACCACCAGCGGCGTGGCAATGGCCGCCAGCAGCAGGTAAGCCCGGTCGTAGTGATGCCAGTGGCGGGCCGAGCCGCGCCAGCCCATGGCCAACATGCCGTATAAAAACCTGAGCAGCGGATGTTCGGCCTTGTCGCGCATCGCCGCCAGATCGGGGATCAGCCCAACGAACCAGAACAACGCCGAGGTGGTGGCATAGGCCGTAATGGCAAAAACGTCCCAGGAGAGGGCGCTGCGGAACTGCGGCCACAAACCAAAGGTATTGGGATAGGGGATAATCCAGTAGAAGAGCCAGGGCCGGCCCAGGTGCAAAATAGGATACAACCCGGCGCAGGCTACGGCAAACAAGGTCATCGCTTCGGCAAAGCGGTTGATGGAAGTGCGCCAATTTTGCCGAAACAGGAACAGGATGGCCGAAATCAACGTCCCGGCGTGACCGATGCCAATCCACCAGACAAAGGTGATGATGGCAAAACCCCAGCCCACCGGGATATTGATCCCCCAGATGCCAACCCCCCGATAGAATAGATAAGTAACTGCGATCAGAAAGAGGGTAAAAAGGATCGCCCCCAGGCCAAAACCGACCAGCCAACCCCACGGAGTCTTGCGGCTGAGCACGGCATCACCAATTTTGTCGGTGATTGAGCCATACGTATGCCCGGGCTGCAAGAGCGGCGCATCAGCTTGAGCAGGAAATGGTTTTTCAGTACGTCCAAGTTGCATACCCGTTACTCCTTATCGTGCGCTGAGGCAACCTCGTGAGGCGCCAGTTCAGGATTGGGATTGGTCAGCTTGGCCAGATAGGTGGTGCGGGGACGCGTGCCCAGTCCGGTCAAGATACCGTAATTTTGCGGTTGAGCTTTCAGTTGGGCCACCCGGCTGTCGGGGTCGTTGATATTGCCAAAGACGATGGCGCCGGTTGGACAGGCCGCCTGGCAGGCGGTGACAACTTCTCCATCGCCAATCTGGCGATTCTCGTTCTTGGCCTGGATCCGGGCGGCGCTGATCCGTTGCACGCAGTAGCTGCACTTCTCCATCACCCCGCGCACCCGCACGGTCACATCCGGATTCCGTTGCCCCTTTAAGCTTTCTAAGGTTTCATCGGTATATTGCAAAAAGTTGAAGCGCCGTACTTTGTAGGGACAGTTGTTGGAGCAGTAGCGTGTGCCGATACAGCGGTTGTAAACCATCACATTCAGCCCCTCGTGATCGTGAACGGTAGCATTGACCGGACAAACCACCTCACAAGGCGCCTGTTCGCAATGCTGGCACATCACCGGCTGGTGCAACGGCTGCGGGTTGTCTAGCTCGCCTTCAAAATAGCCGTCAATGCGAATCCAGTGCATCTCCCGCCCATTCAGCACCTGCTCCTTACCCACAATCGGAATATTGTTTTCGGCCTGGCAAGCGGTAACGCAGGCGTTACAACCGCTGCACACATTCAGGTCCACAACCATACCCCAGGCATAGCTATCGTATTCATACCCCGTAAAGAGCGAGATTTCCGGCGGCTCATGGACCATATGGTGGGCAAAGTCCGGCTCTTCTTTGTAATGCTCGATGGTGCCAACCCGGACAAACTCGCGGCCCTGCATACGGAAGTGGGACTGGGTTGAGGCCAGGCGATACCGATCCGGCGTAGGCCGAACTTCCACACCGGCCGCCGACCAGGGGACGGCCGAGGTACGCAAGGTATAGATGTTGAAACCAACCCCATTGCCCACTCGACCCGCCCGGCTGCGGCCATAGCCAAGACTCAGAGTGATGGTATCGTCAGCCTGGCCCGGCATAATCCAAACCGGCAGCCACAAGGTCCGGCCGTCGTGGTGAATCTCGACTACGTCCTGGTTTGACAGACCCAGTTGCTCGGCCGTGGCCGGGCTGATGAAAGCCGGATTATCCCAGGTCAATTTACTGAGCGGCTTGGGCAACTCCTGCAGCCAGCCGTTGTTGGCAAAACGACCATCCCATAAAGCCGGATCGGGCCGGAAGGTGATCTCCAGGCTGCCGGCAGCCGGAACAGTTTCAACCGCCGACCTGAGCGAGGCCAAATCTACGGCAACCACGCGAGGCGGTAGGGCCGTATCGGCCATAAAGCCCTGGTACAACGACTCCTTCCACAGTTGCTCTGGATCCGCAGCAGAACTCTGCTTGACCCAATAGTCGTGCACCACATCATAATCGGTCAGGCCGGATTGGCCCAACATCGCCGCCAGCAGATGATAAGCCGACTTGTCATCGTAAAGCGGCTCGATCAGGGGTTGGGTCAGGGTAATGGTGCCGTCGTAAGCGCGCCCGTCACCCCACGCCTCCAGGTAATGGGTTTCCGGGATATGCCACTGGCACAGCGCCGAGGTCTCATCCTCATACAAGCCCAGCCGAATGCGGAGATTGACCTGCTGCATCGCCTCGGTAAAATCAAGATCGACCGGGGCCGTGTAAACCGGGTTGGCCCCAATGATGACCAGCAGATCGACCTGCCCAGCCGCCATATCGTCGACCAGTTCCCGCAGCGATCGGGTCTGGTCAACCGGCTCAGCCTCCAGCGGGTCGGTATAGATCACCGTCTGACCCACATTGCCCAACGCTTCATTGATCGCGTGCGCCAGGGCATGGACGAGCGGCGGCTGGCTGTCGCCGGCTACAACAATCGAGGCGCCCCGGTGAGCCTGCAAATCGCGGGCCAGTGCCGGAATCCAGCCCTCCGGCACCCCACCCGGTTCTACAGTCGCCGCCGAACTCACCTTTACCCCTAACTCGGCAGCCAGGGCCAGCGTCAAGGCAACCATCTGGCTGGGCCGGAGCGGCAACCGGTGGTCGGCCAGGGAGCCGGTCACGCTGGGGCTGCTTTCCACCACGTAGAGACGGTTCATGTCGGTCTGGTCGGCTCGCACTCGGCGCTTATTACTGAAATCGCGGGCATAACGCACCCCGATCGGACCGGCGGCCATAAAATCAGCCTCCAGGGCCAGCACCCGATCAGCCCGGTCAAAACGGTACACGGTGTTGACATCCTGCCCAAAGGCGATGATGGCCCCCTGGCGGGCGTTATCCCGATTGACCGGCTCGTACTGGTGCCATTTGGCCTCGGGATATTGCTCGAGGAGAGCTTGGAACTGGCCGGCCAGCGCCGGCGAGGTCACCGTTTCGGTGAGAATGCGCAGCCCGGCTCCTTTTTTCAAGCTTTGCTTCTGCAGTTCAACCGCCAGCGTTGAGACGAAGGCGCTCCAGGTACTGATCAAACCGGCATTGTTGACCAATTGGGACCGATCCGGGTCCCATAAATTCAGCACCGAGGCTTGCATAAAGGTGTCGGTGGCCCCCAGGCTGCCGGGATGTTCGGGATTGCCCTCAATTTTGGTCGGTCGCCCCAGGTGGCTTTCGGCCAGCACGCCGGTGGCAATCCCGCGGAGTTGAGTGGCCGTAGCAAAGAAGAGCGGTTTGCCCGGCGTCACCTCCTCCGGCGCCCGCACGTAGGGCAGAATTTTCTCGGACCTGGTAGGCGAGCAGGCCGCCAGGCCACCCAACGCCAGCGACGCCGCCATCAGTTTCAAGAAGTTGCGGCGGCCCACCGGGTTCAGCCACTGGTCCGCCCCTTGCGGAAATTCATGTTCCAGGAGATCCTTGAACTCTTCGGTTTCGGCCAGCTCGTCGAGGCTGCGCCAATATTTCCGGCCGGTGGTTTCGGCCAGACGGGCCCGGATTGCAGATAGATCAAAGTTCTTTCTCATAGCTCCTATTACCGGTGACAGATTGAACAATCATCCAAGCGACCAACTTCGATGCCGTATTCGGCCACAAGTTCCTGGCCCAGCACGTATTGCTCGTGATTGGCCGGCATTTTGTAATCTATGGCAAAGACCTCGGCCACAGGTCGAATAAACTGTTCAGGCCGGCGATGGCACTGTAAACACCATTCCATTTGCAGGGTCTCGGCTTTCCACATCAGCGGCATGCGGTCTACGTCGCCATGACAGGTTTCGCAGCCAACGCCCTTATTCACGTGGATGCTGTGGTTGAAATAGACAAAGTCAGATACATTATTCACCCGATTCCATTGGAGCGGCCGGCCGGCGCTGAAGCTACTCCGCACCGGTTCCAACATAACCGACTCGGCCCAAACCTGCGAGTGACAGGTCATACAAGTTTCCGTGGGGGGAATGCCGGCAAAAGAGGAGTCTTCAACCGAGGTGTGACAATAGCGACACTCGATGCCAAGCTGCCTGACGTGATGCAGATGGCTGAAGGGCACCGGCTGCTCCCGGGCCACGTTTACGCCGGTCATCAGTGGCGATCTGACGAAGAAATGAATGGCTACACCCAGCCCGACGGCGGCGAGACCGGCGGCGATAACGGAAAAGCGGGCAATGGTATTCATACTGGGATGAAAGATTTGTTTCATAGGCAGCTCCGCAGTACTAACCGAGAAATGTCTGACAAAAATACCGACAGGCAAACAATGGCATTAGCCAAACAGCCCAATCATTAATTTTTCTTTTTTAATTTAAAACTGAAAAAGGTCTAACTTGTGGGGGTAAAGCTCAAAGAGCGTTTCTTTAAAAACAGGCCGGTCAGTCCCCCCAGTTGATCAATTACGTTGGTCCAAAACCACGACGCGACCGGCGCTGGCAGCCTGTTCATTCAGGAGATTGTGGACAGTATCCACGGAGTGTTGCTACTGACGATGGTGAGCAACGTTGCATAATATACCTCACACTACTGAACATGCAAAATCTAAGTTACCACTTTAGTGGTCAGGATGCGCGGGTGGGCCAAACTATAGCTAAATCCCCAATATACTGGGAGTGGCTGAAATTGGCGTTGGTTGAGCTTGATCACGTGTACTAAAAGTCATACAGCCCAACTTCATTTACAACGGCTTTCATAGTTCACTTCCACCGATTTTGTACATAATTGGCTTAAGATAATCTCATTTGCGATGCTGCAAGCCGGGTCCGAGACCTCAAATTGGTTGGGTGGGTTCGGCGTTCAAAACCCGACCATTACAATTCAGGGGAGTTTGAATGGATGTAGTAACCTTCATCTGGTTGATAGCAGGTTTTTTCTTACAGATTGCCGGGGCTGAGTTGTTGGTCCGAGGGGCGTCCCGGTTGGCCCTGGCTGCCGGCATTTCGCCGTTGGTCATCGGCTTAACGGTTGTCGCCCCGGAACTGACCGTGAGTGTCCAATCAAACTTTCAGGGTGCGACCCAATGAGCTATCGCAACATATCTTTGTTATTGGGTCTGGTGATTCTGGTCAGCGTGGCCGGATTACTCATTTTTGCCCTGCCCCTCCTGCAATCATTGCTGATTGCCGGATTGTTGGGCTACTTGCTCGACCCGCTGGTTTGCCAACTGCAAAAACATTTCAAGCTCAAACGAGCCTTAGCCGCCGGGCTAACTTACGCCCTCACGCTGCTGGTGCTGGCCGGACTGGTGGCCGCCGTGGGGGCGCTCGTTTGGGACCAGTGGCCGCGCTTGAGTCGGGAGCTTCTGGAAGCCCTGTCCGAGATGGGTAGTTGGTTGGAGCGACCAATCATGATTGTGGGCTACCAGCTGTACCCTCTTACCTTGCTGACCAATCTACGCCAAATGGCCGCCAGCACGCTGGCGACAATACCGCTCGGCTCCGCTGGAATGTTAAGTTCCATCACCGATAGCCTCCTCTGGAGCACCCTGGTTTTGGTCAGCCTGTACTATTTTTTGAAGGATGGGCCAAAGATCAAGCCCTGGCTGGTGGGTTGGTTACCCCCCCAATATCAGGCAGAAGGCAGCCGGCTGCTGGATGAAATCGACCTGGTCTGGAGCGTTTTTCTGCGGATGCAGTTGCTCATTTTCCTGATCCTGGCCCTTTTATTTGTGGCCAGCACCTTCCTGATTATCTGGCTGTTTCGAACCGGCTGGCTGCCCCTGTCGCCGCTGGGTTTGATTGTTCTCTTCATTTTAGTTTATACCGGGATTCAACAGGTCGATAACCTGTGGCTGCGGCCGCAACTATTGGGGCGCAGTTTGCAACTCCATCCGGGCGTAGTCCTGGTCAGTCTGATTGCCGCCCTGGCTTTGAGCGGGTTGCTGGGCGCGCTCATCATCGTGCCGCTGCTGGCGACGGTCAAAATTATCTTTATGTATTTGCATGCCAAATGGTTGGGGGTGTCGTACTGGCCGGAGCCGGCTTCGCCCCTGGAGCCTGAAGCGATAACATCAGAAAATCCGATCCCCCAGAAAGATGGTACATAATGGAATTCATGACCACCTTGATCAACATTTTTGTGCATCTGGATAAATATCTCACCGAAGTGACCCAAAACTACGGCGGCTGGACCTACCTGCTGCTGTTCATTGTCATTTTTTGTGAAACCGGCCTGGTGGTCACCCCCTTCTTGCCGGGCGACTCGCTCCTGTTTGCGGCCGGCGCGCTGGCCGCCCTGGGTGGCTTAAATGTCATCTGGCTGATGCTGCTGCTCAGCCTGGCGGCCATCCTCGGCGACACCGTCAACTACTGGATTGGCAATTACATCGGGCCGCGGGCCTTTAGCGGCCAGATTCGCTTTCTGAAGAAGGAGTACCTGGACCGCACCCACGCCTTTTACCAGAAACACGGCGGCAAAACGATCATCCTGGCTCGTTTCATCCCCATCGTGCGGACTTTTGCCCCCTTTGTAGCCGGGATTGGGGCCATGACCTATGGCCGTTTTCTGACTCACAATATTGTCGGCGGCGTTGCCTGGGTGACGCTCTTCGCCCTGGCCGGGTATTACTTTGGCAACCTGCCGGTGGTCCAACACAACTTTTCGTTGGTAATTGTGGCCATTATCGCCATCTCGCTAATGCCGATGCTGCTCGAGTTTGCGAAAAGCCGGCTGGCCAAACAGCCGGTGCAAAACCTATCGGAATAACCTGGCAGAGGCAGCTCCGACGCCGGGCGTCGCCCCAGCGACCTGGCAGTAATAATTCGGATAAGCTCCTGATCAAAGCCGGGCCATCGAGTTGAGGGGCCCGGTTTGCTGTTTTGATCTCATTCCCAAAATTGACATCTCTCTTCCTCCTCCAGATAATTATGGTTGGCTAGCTAAGAATCCCATTACCTCACTCCTCACTTGGGGGCAGGTTATTATTAACCACAGTATTGACGATCTCCCCCTAAATAGTTATACTATTATCAAAAAACGAGGTATAACCTATGGCCAACGTGAAGACGGCAATATCAATAAATCAAACTCTCTTTGACCAAGTCAATCGATTAGCTGATGAATTAGATGTCTCCCGAAGTCATCTATTTGTGATGGCCGTCGAGGAATTCATCCAACGGTATGAGAATCAGGCATTACTCCATCAGCTTAATCGCGCATATGATGATCTACCCCTCGCCGAAGAAGAACAGGTTCAGCGCGCTATGCACTACCATCATCGGAATTTGGTGGAGGGGGAATGGTGATCCGCCAGGGAGATGTCTACTGGATTGATTTAGGCGAACCATCCGGCTCAGAACCGGGTTACCGTCACCGTCACCCGCACATCGTCATTCAGAATAATGTCTTCAATCGGAGCCGGATTAACACGGTGGTGGTATGTGTGATCACTTCCAATCTTAAGCGAGCTGAGGCTCCTGGGAATGTCCTCTTGGAAGAGGGAGAAGCAAATTTGCCAAAGCAGAGTGTCGTGAATGTTTCCCAAATCTTCACGGTTGATAAAGGCGATTTGGCTGAAAAAATTGGGACAGTATCGCCAAAACGGATCGAGCAAATTCTGGCTGGGATCAAATTGGTGTTGGAACCCCGGGATGTAGCATAATTTATGAAGAAACGGCTGGCTAACAAACCCCTTCGCCTCGCCTCCAAGCAAAGTTTTTATAGTTTCTGGTCTTCGATTGGGGTTGTACTTGCCAGCCAAATTGGGATACAATAGGGAATTATCCAAACCTCCACCTACCTACCCAAGGAGCAGCATTATGTCTAGCGAAGATGCCAAACTGATCTTGATTGCCGACGATGAAGCTCGGATGCGGCGCTTTATGCAAATGAATCTGGATTTAGAAGGCTACCGGGTCATCGAAGCCAGCAACGGCCTGGAGGCGCTCGACCGGGTGCGCGAGGACCTGCCCGACCTGGTCTTACTCGACGTGATGATGCCGGAGCTGGACGGTTTTGAAACCCTGCGCATTATCCGCGAAACCTCCACCGTGCCGGTCATCATGTTGACCGTTCGAGATGATGAGAGCGACAAGGTCAAGGGGCTGGAACTGGGCGCCGACGATTACGTGACCAAACCGTTCAGCCCGCGCGAGCTGGCCAGCCGGATCAAGGCCGTGCTCCGCCGCACTGAGATGGACGCCCCCGCCGACAAATCAATGCTGGTGATTGACAACTATCTCCAGATCGATTTCAACCGCCGCCAGGTCTTTGCCGGCGGCCAGGAGGTCAAGCTGCGCCCCACCGAGTACCGCCTGCTCTACCACCTGGTCAAGAACGCCGGCTATACGCTCACCCACGAACAAATCTTGGCCAAAGTTTGGGGCTACGAGTACCGCGACGAGAGCCAATACGTGCGGCTCTACATTACTTACCTGCGCCAAAAAATCGAGCCGGATCCCGGCAACCCCAAATATATCCTAACCGAGCGCGGGGTGGGCTATCGCTTTGTCGATTTTGGCCAACAGGTATGAAAATCTGCGTCATTACCAATCCCCGCGCCGGCGGCTTTGGCGGTTTTCAGAAGCAACTCAACCGGGCCTATGAGCGCCTGGTTCAATTAGGCTGCCGGGTTGAACAGGTGGAGACGCAAGCCGCGGGTGAAGCCACCACTCTGGCTCAACAGGCTGCCGCCCAGGGCTTTGATGTGGCCGTGGCCGTAGGCGGGGATGGCACGGTTAATGAACTCTGCAATGGCCTGGCCGGGACCGAGACGGCCCTGGGCGTTTTGCCGGCCGGCACCGCCAACGTGTATGCCGCTGATGTGGGGATACCGATCTGGTCGCCGCTCAAGCCGGAGGCGCTCCTGGACGCGGCCGGTATCATCGCCGCCGGCGAACGCCGCCGGGTAGACCTGGGCCGGCTTCATCTGCAGGATGGCAGCAGTCGCTATTTTTTGATGTGGTGCGGCATTGGCCTGGATGCGGCCATCAGCCAGGCCCGCCGGCCGATCCAACCCCGTTCGCTGGGCTATGCCAGTTGGGCGGTCGCGGGGCTGATCGTGGCGGTCGATTTTATGGGGACTCCGGCCACCCTGATCACCGATCACAGTACGGTGAAGAAACGGCTCTTGCTGGCCGTGGCCAGTAACGGCCAATTGTATGGCCGCATCTGGCGTATGGCCCCGCAGGCCAAAATGGACGATGGTTTGTTAGATGTGGCGGTCATGTCCGGCCACGGCTGGCCGTACACGGTCAAGCACCTGGTTGGTTTGACCTTTGGGCGGCACGTCAAAGACCCCGACTTTGCCCTGTATCGCACCGCCAAATTGTCGATCTCAGCCAAGAATGAGCTGCCGGTCCACGTCGACGCCGAAACGGTCGGGACCACCCCGGTGGAAATCGACGTGGCCCCACTGGCCCTGAAGATTATCGTACCTGAGAATGTGCCAGCGCGGTTGTTCACCGCCGGCAACTGAGCAAAACTGTTTGACAAAGGCTAACTTTCGTGATATAGTTCACATTAACAAAATCGTCCTACCATCCTACCAATTACCCCGACCCTCCCAACCCCTCGCTTGAATAGAGATGCTTTTTCTACAGAACTATCTGAATTGAATAAATTAAGTAACCGTTCAGGGGTAAAAACCCTGGATGGCTTAATCGGGGATGAGTGTAT